>NZ_MUND01000046.1 GCF_002154375.1 Streptomyces glaucescens
ACGGGCAGCGGCGGGGGCGTCGGCATGGTGGGTCAGGAGCGGACGAGAGGGGTGTCCACCAGGTGCTCCGCCAGGAACCAGGACTGCAGCTCGCCGGTCCTGATCACCTGGGAGACGAAGAGGTCGTTGGTGCCGTCGTCGCCCAGGTCGGCGGTGCGGGCGGCGGCGTCGTGGGCCTCGACGAGGATCGTCTCGTGCGCTTCCAGCAACCGCGACAGCATCGCCGGGACCTCCTCCACGCCGTCCGGAGGACGCGGGATCGACGTGATCTCCGCGACGTGGCGGGCGTCGCCCACCGCGACGCCGCCGAGTGACTGCACGCGCTCGGCGAGGGTGTCGACCAGTTCGAGTTGCTCGCCCGCGTGCTTGTCCAGTACCAGGTGCAGCTGGTAGAAGGTCGCGCCGCGCATCAGCCAGTGGTGCTTCTTGTAGAGGCCGTACAGGACCTGGGTGTCGGCGAGGACCTTGTTCAGGCGCTGGCAGGAGTACATCCGTGCCTCGTACGACAGGCCGAGCGGGAACTGCTTGACGGTCCCGAAGTCCTGGATCACCTCGCCCTTCTGGTGCAGCCACGGCTGGCTGCCGCTCACGTGCTGGGAGCTGGTCTTCATGTTCCGCCTCCTGCGGTGCCGTGCTGTGCGTACCCGAGCGACGCTAGGGCCGCGTCTCGTAACCGCGTTGATCAGCGGCGCACGGGCGGTTACCCGTCGGCGCACGGCGTCCGGCGTCCGTCACACGGTTGTCTGGCGCGGTGTCCGGCGCTCGCCACCGGCGTGCGCTCACGGGAAAGCATCCGTGCGCCGGTGGACTTCCTCCGTTCTCCGGCGGCCCTAGCGTCGGCAGGCGATGACGGCGAGCGGACGGGCTGGACGGGGAACGGCGATGCGCAACGACGAGCAGACGGACGTGGTGAGCGGTGCGGTGCCGCGCGCGAGAACCCCCCGGCTGGTCACGGCCGTACGCCGAGGGCACACGATGACGGGCCGCGACCCGGGGGAAGCGCACCGGTCCGCCACCCCGCTGGAGCTCTTCTTCGACCTGTGCTTCGTCGTCGCCGTGGCGCAGGCGTCGGAGAGTCTGCACGAAGCACTGGCGCACGGACAGCATGCCACCGGCGTCCTGCGGTTCGCGCTGGTCTTCTTCACCATCTGGTGGGCCTGGATGAACTTCACCTGGTTCGCCTCCGCATACGACCCCGACGACACTCCCTACCGGCTCGCGGTGCTGGTGCAGATCACGGGGTCCCTCGTCGTCGCCGCCGGCGTCGGCCGCGCCTTTGAGCACGGGGACCTGCTCGTCATCACGCTCGGGTACGTGGTGCTGCGTACGGCGCTGGCCGCGCTGTGGCTCCGGGCCTGGCTCGCCGACCCGGCCCGGCGCGGGACGACGCTGCGCTTCGCGGCCGGGGTGACGGTGTGTCAGCTGGGCTGGCTGGGGCTGCTGTTCCTTCCGGCGCAGACCCGGCTCCCGGGCATCGTCGTGATGATCATCGCGGAGGTCCTGGTCCCCGTGTGGGCGCAGTCCGCCGGGATGACGCCCTGGCATCCGCGTCACATCGCCGAGCGCTACGAGCTGTTCACCCTCATCGTGCTGGGTGAGTCGGTCGCCGCCGCGACGGTCGCCGTCCGGGGAGCGTTCGACCGGCATCACGGCACCGTCGCGCTGTACGCGCTGGCCGGCGGCGGCCTGCTGATCGCCTTCGCCATGTGGTGGCTGTACTTCACCAGCCCCGCGCACACGCTGCTCGCCACGACGCACCAGGCGCACCGCAGGCGTTTCCTGTGGGCCTACGGCCACTTCCCGGTGTTCGCCTCGGCCGCCGCCGAGGGAGCGGGCCTGGCCGCCTACGCCGAGCACCTCTCGGACCGCACCGGCACGTCGTCGGCGGGCGCCGCGATGGCGGTCACCGTTCCCGCCGCGGTCTTCGTGATCACGGTGTGGGCGGTGCACCTGCGGCCGCACCAGCGGCGGGCGGCCGAGGCCGTCCCGTTCGCAGTCGCCGCCGTCGGGATCCTGCTGGCCGCGTGGTCCCCGGCGCCCGCGCTCGTCGCCGGTGTCCTGCTGGGCGGGCTGGTCGCGGTGGTGACCACGCGGCGGCGGACCGCGGCTAGCTGATCCGCTTGGCGACGATGCTGTTGTCCGGGAACGTGGAGCTGCGCGCGCCGTTCCACCGCACGTTCAGCGTCCACGAGGAGTTCGACAGTGGCGTCGCGAACACGGAGGGGGTGGTGGTGGACGGCGCGAGGCTGCCCGTCGGGTGGCGCCATCCGTCGAAGGTGAGGCCGCCGTCCGAGGACGTGCTCACCCATACGTATCCGTCGTTGCCGACGCAGGAGATCATGACGCGCTGCTGCTGGGCGTATCCGGCCTGCCCGGGGCCGGCGACGGTGCTCTGGTCTCCCAGGCGGGCCGCCGTCACCCCGGTGACGCATTCGGCTCCGCCGTTGACCTGTGACACGTCCGTGACGGCGCCGTTCGTGGGATTCGACGTGATGCGCCAGACCCGGTGGTCGCTTCCCGTGACGAAGCTGCGGTACACCGATCGGTAGTACTCCGTGCCGTAGACGGCGATCTGGCCGTTGCCCTCGATGTCCACGTGGTTCGTGCCGAGGAGCGCGTGGGTGTCGACGGTCCAGCCCCCGGGCGAGAGCGTTCCGTTGTAGTTGCGCAGGAACATGTAGCTGATCTGCCGGTTGGCGTTCGGTGCCTCGATCATGAGGTCGCCGGTGGCCGAGCTGACGGTCACCAGGGGACTGCCGATCGCCCTCGCGCCGGCGGGCAGCCGGGTCCAGGCGGTCCAGAAGTTCGCGGAACCACTGTTGACCTGGCTGTACCAGATCTCGCCGTCCAGGCCCCGGATGAGGGCCATGGCGCGGCCCCGGGGGAACTCGACGATCCGCGGCGGCGACGTGGTGCGGGTGGCGGCGAAGTCACCGAGGGCACGCCACTGTCCGCCGTTGTGGCGGAACCACACGTTGTTGTCCGTACCGCGAGCGACGTCGTACGTGGCGCCGCCGATCGCCACGGAGTAGACGGCGGACAGGACCCGTGCCTGGCCCCCGTCGAAACTGGTCCATTCCGACTCGGCGGCCTGTGCGGGACTCGGTGTCCCGCACAGAACCAGCAGGCCGGCGGCGACGGCGGCCAGTACGGCACGCCGACGACGAGTTGAACGCTTTCGCGCACTGAGCATCGAGAACTCCTTCACCGATTTCCGTTCGGCACAAGGATTTCGGCATCCGGCGTCCGGGCTTGTCCCACCGAGCACGCGTCCCTGACCGACAGGGCACAGAGCCCACCGCGCCATTCCCGGGGGGCCATGCCGTAGGCGGCCCGGAACACCCGGCTGAAGTGCGCGGCGCTCGTGAAGCCCCAGCGGTGGGCCACCGCGGCGATCGTGGCGCTCGCCTGGAGCGCCAGGTCGCGCCGGCACGCTTCCAGGCGGCGACGCCGGATCCACCGGCCGACCGTGGCGTCCTCGCCCTCGAACAGTTTGTGCAGGTAGCGCAGGGATATGTGGTGGGCCCGGGCGATGTCCCGCGGGGTGAGGCCGGGGTCGGCGAGATGACGTTCGATGAAGGCCTGGATCCGCAGCAGCAGGGCCCGGTTGCCGCCGGACGTGTCCGCGCCGGATCGCCCGAGGACCTCGTCGGCCATGATCCCGAGCAGGTCCACGACGTGGCGGGCCATCAGCTCCCTGGTGCGGGGCGGGTAGCTCCCGGCACCGTCCACGAGCCCGGCCACGAAGGGCGAGAGCAGGCCGCCGAGGGGTGTGTCGGGGCCGATCGGGCAGGCCGTGACCCGGGCCATGTCGGATTCGCCGAGCCCCAGGACGTCTCGCGGCAGGAGGAGGGACTTGGTCCGGAAGGACTCGGGGAAGGTGAGCCGGAGGGGGCGCGCCATGTCGTGGAGGAAGATGTCGCCGGGGCCGAGGAGTGCCTCGCGGCCGTCCTGTTCCAGGCGGGCGGTTCCCGTGTCCAGCAAGGTGACGACGATGTACTCGTCCTTGTCGTCCTGGCTGACGAGTCGGCGCGTGCGCAGGGCGGACAGTCCGTCGCCGTCCACGGTGACGGCCTGGAGCCGGCCGAGCGGTGTCGTACGGATCGTGCCGCGGTACACCTCTTCAGGAACGGTCATGTCCACGACGCCGAAGGTCTCGGAGAGGGCTCCGCGCCAGTACGCCCCTCTGTGGTGCGCGGGCAGTGAGTCGGTGGTGAGGAAGCTGCCCAGGGCGCTTCCCTCCTGGACGTACGGCGCCATGATCTTCGCCCTTCGGGTGGGGTGTGCCTTCCGCACCACCGTGGCAGCCGACCCGGGGACGGCACATCGCGTGAACCCGCTAGATCAGGGGCGCGGTGCCGGGAGCGGGCCTCACCTGACGGCTCCGCCGGTGGTGCCGGAGAAGGTGAGGCGCTGGGGGACGACGAGCAGCAGGGCGGCGGGGACGGACGCCACCACGGTGGCGGCCATGACGGCGTTCCAGGGGACGGACGCCACCACAGGGGCGGCCATGGCCATGACGGCGTTCCAGTGGTCCGCGTAGGCGCCGATGTACTGGTAGACGCCCAGGGTGATGGGCCGGACAGCCGGAGTGTCGGTCAGGGTGAGGGCGAGGAGGACCCTGACCGCCAGCGCGTCGGAGAACACGCCGCGGCGCGCGGCGAAGGCGCCACCGCGCCGACGACTCAGTCGCCGGTCGCGATCCGCTGCGCGTCCCCGAGGGCTTCCTTCGGTGTCTGTTCCCCCGCCAGGGCCGACTGGATGGCGGTGTGGATCCCGGTCGCCGCCCTGGGCCACCTGACGCCGAGTTCGGCGGTACGGACGCGCGCCGTTCGCACGCTGTCGACGAACACGGCCATCGTCGGGTCCTGCTCGGCGTAACGGTCGGCGACCGCGGTGCGGGACGGCACGGTGAAGTGCTGCTTCGCCAGGGTGAGCATGTGGGTGGAGTCGGTCAGGCAGGCGAGGACCTCGGCGGCCTTCTCCTGCCGGGCCTCGGAGGCACTCCAGGGGACCGTCCACACCTCGCCGCCGAGCGGCGTGACCGGGGTCCGTCCCGCGCGGGGAACGGGCACGGGGGCCACTCCCCAGCGCAGGTCGGCGTCCTCGTTCAGAGCGGCGATCCGCCAAGGGCCGTTGATCATCATGGCCGTTCGCCCGGCAGCGAACTGATCATGGACGTCGGCCTGCGTCCAGGTCAGTACCGACTTCGACATGGAGCCGCTCTCCACCAGGTCGACCCACAGCTGGAGTGCCTGGGCGGCCTGCGGGGTGTCCAGCCGCGCCTCGTGCCCGCCGTTGGACCACAGGAAGGGCAGGAACTGCCAGCTGCTCTCGAACGTGGCGCTCCCGTCGACCGCCATGCCGTAGCGCCCGGGGCCGGTCAACGCGGCCGCGGCGGCCTTCAGTTCGGCCCAGGTCCCGGGGACGGCGACGCCGGCCTCGGCGAGCATGTCCTTGTTGTAGAAGAGGGCGACCGTGCTGACGTAGGGGGCCAGTCCGTACACCTGTCCCCGGTACGTGCCCGCCGACAGGATGCCCTCGGAGAAGCCCGAGGTGTCGACGCCGTAGCGGTCCAGCGGGGTCAGCGCGCCGGTCTGTGCGATCTGCTGCAGATCTGGGTTGTCCAGCATCAGCAGATCGGGCAGGGTCCGCGACGACGCCTGCCGCAGCACCGTGGGGACGAGTGACGCCGGCGGAACACTGGTGTGCTCGACCTCGACGCCGGCGGTCCTGCCGCACGCGGCGAGCATCTCGCCCCACTGGGCGTGCTCGGACGCCTCGGTGTAGTAGTCGAGCACGGTGATCGAGGTGACCTCGCCCGTGCCGGCCCCGGCACCGGTGCCACCGGCGCACCCGGTCAGGGTCAGAGCCAGCACCATCGCCAGGTTCGCGGTCCATCGGGCGGCGGCGCGCCGCGCCGGCCGTCGGGCCGGTGAGATCATGCTGGTGCCTTTACCGGGTGACTGGTCGCGGCCGGGGTTCGTGGGCCGCGAGGACGACGGGCGGACTCCAGGGGCCGTGGGGCCGGCCCGGAGGGCGTCTTTTGTTCGCATGCATCTTAAGCGGGTGCGGTCGGGTCTCGTCGCGTGGCCTCCGGGAACATGCCCACCGGCCCGCGGGGCCCGTCGCGGACGACCGTCGCCACCGTGGTCAGCGGCTGTGGCCGGCCGCCTCCCGGATCATCGCCGCCACGGCGTCGGGCTGAGACAGCATCACCGCGTGGGAGCCGTCCAGCACATGCTCGGTGGCCGCCATGCGCTGTGCCATGAAGTGCTGGGCGGTGGGGCTGAGCACCCGGTCGGCCGTCGCGATGGCGTACCAGGACGGTGTGCAGGCCCATGCCGGCGGGCCGGACCTGCCGGTCAGGGCGCGGCAGGCGATCGGGCGCTGTGTCGCGGACAGCACCTCGCCGACTCCGGGCGCGAGGTCGGCGGCGTACACGTGCGGGAAGCGTTCCCTGCGGATGTACAGCTCCCGGTCCGGCGGGGCGCCTGGGTGCCGGGCGGGGAGAGCGGCTGTGAAGGTCGCGTCGGCCACCGGGGTGGGGGCGAAGCGGTCCATGATGTCCAGGACGCACTCCC
Organism: Streptomyces glaucescens; assembly: GCF_002154375.1. GTDB lineage: Bacteria > Actinomycetota > Actinomycetes > Streptomycetales > Streptomycetaceae > Streptomyces > Streptomyces glaucescens. The sequence continues at coordinate 6,585 of NZ_MUND01000046.1, forward strand.
CCGCGTCGGGGCCGAACGCGGCGACGTAGCACAGCGCCACCACGTTGTCGGTGTCGGCGGTGAGCTGGGTGATGACCGAGCCGCCGTAGTCATGGCCGACCAGCACGACGGGGCCGCCGAGGTCACGCACCATGCCCTGGATGTGGCCGGCGTCCCGCGCCAGGCCCCGCAGCGGGTTCGCCGGGGCGCGCACGCTCAGTCCCGCGCAGTGCAGGGACCTGGTGACCCCCGCCCACGCCGAGGCGTCCGTGAACGCACCGTGCACGAGCACGACGGTCGGCGGTACGGGGCTGGATCCGTGCATGCCGGTGACCTCCGACTGGGTGGGGTGTACCAGCCAAGCGGGCCGCCGCGGGGCGGGGCATCGCGTGAACGTACCAATCCCTCAGCCGTCAGGCAGGCCCATGACCAGATTGGCGAGCTGGACCCGGGAGTTGACCGACAACTTGCGGAAGACGGACGTCAGGTGGGTGTTGACCGTGTGGGGCGAGACGACGAGCAGGTCCGCGGCAGACCGGTTGGTGTGGCCCTGGGCGACCAGGCGCGCGATCTTCTTCTCCGACGGTGTGAGTGCCCCCCATCCCCGCACGGGACGCTCGACGGCCGCCTCACTGCGGCTGCCGGCCCCCGCGCCGTCCAGGGCGTGCTGCGCGGCCGCCGCCGGGGCGTGGGCGCCCGACGCGGCGAACAGGTCCCGGGCGTGCGTCAGCGCGGCCACCGCCCGGCGTTCCCGGCCGGCCGCGAGGAGTGCCCGTCCGAGATCGGCGTACGCGGCGGCCCGGACCAGCGGGCGAGGGCTCTCGCCGAGCAGTCCCACGGCGTGTTCGAGCGTGGGCGGATCGTTGTTCACGAGCCCGTCGGCGTGCGCCGCGATGCCGGCGGCGGTCGGCACGGCGGGGTTGCGTTCGGCGTGGGCCCTCGCCTGCGCGGCCAGGTCCACGGCGAGTTCGTGCTCCGCGCCGCGCAGGGCCATGCGGATCGCGGAGTCGACCCAGTCCCGCAGGAGCCGCCAGCGCATGAAGGGACCTTGCCGCTGCACCTGCCGGATCCTGTCGACGGCGAGGCCGAAGTCCTCGTCGGCCTCGGCGTGGACGGCTTCCAGGAAGCGCACCGCCGCCGTGTTGCCCGGGTTCGGTCTGGCCGCCAGGCGTTCCCGCGCGGCGGCCAGGTGTTCCCGCGCGTCGTCCCGGTCGCCGCGCAACAGGGCGATCCTGGAGCGGAGCACGCGGCCGTTGACCTGCTGGACGCAGACCCCCACCTCCTCCTCCAGGCGCTCCATGGTCACGAAGTCGGCGTCGGCGTCGTCGAGCCGGCCGAGGCCGAGGTCGTGCTGGCCCTGGGCCCACAGCAGCATGGCCTGACGCGTCGCCCCGGTGTCCGTCGCCTGCCGGAGCAGTCGTTCGCCGGACGCGAAGTCGTCCACGTACAGGTGCGCGACGATCTCTTCGGGAAGGTAGGCGGGATCGATGGCGCTCAGCGCGGCGAAGCGTTGCAGCGCGAGCGAACCCTCCCCCGCGTTCTGCGCGATCTCGCCGAGTGCGGACAGGGCCAGGACGTGCGCCTCCCGGTCGCCGGTGGCGGTGGCGGCACGCAGCGCGGCCTCGCCGGCTTCACTCGCCGCGCGCAGATCGTGGTCCCGGGACATGGCCAGAGCGCGCAGGCCGCGCAGCCTGGCATCGATGTCCGGGGCGGCACCGCCCAGGGCGAGGGCGGCCTCGGCGCGGCGGCGCAGTTCGCCGGCGAGATCCATGTTCCACAGTGCCCCGCCCAGGGCGGCCTGCAGCCGGCCGAAGGCGTCCACCGGTGGCCGGCCGGCCAGCAGCCGGTCGCCCGTCGACAGGGCCTCTCCGTTCCGGCCGGCCCGGGTCAGGCAGCAGACCGCCTGCTCCCCCACGGCGAGGCGCAGCGGACGGGCCGACGGCACGAGCTCCAGCGCGCGCGTCATCAGGTCGGCCGCGAGGCCCGGGGTGACCGGCAGGACGTCGTCGGCCGCTCGCCGCAGCAGCAGGACGGCTTCCTCGTCGCCGGGCAGGGCTCCCCTGAGGATGTGCGGCACCGCGTCGACCGGCTGGTGCCCCGCGGCGACGAGGCCACGCGCCGCCTCCCGGTGCAGTGCCTTGCGGGCGGAGGGCGGGATGTCCACGTAGACCGCCTGGCGCAGCAGATCGTGCCGGAAGACCAGATGATCACCGTCGTCGTCCAGGAGCCCGGCGCGCACGGCTTCCTCGAGCGCCTCGATGAGCTCTGCGGCCGGCCGGCCGCAGAGCGCGGCGGCGTCGTGGAAGCCGAACGTGCGCCCCAGGACCGCCCCCATCTGCAGGAAGCGCAGTGTGCCGGGCCGCAGGGACCTGAGCCTGCCGCGCACGCCCACCACGAGCCCCGGTGGCACGTGGTCGTCCGGGACGTCGGCGGTCCGCAGTCCCGCGAGCATCTCGACCGCCAGGAACGGGTTCCCGCCCGCTCCGTCGAGCAGGTCCCGTACCCGTTCGCCGACCGCTGCCCCGAGTGCGTCACCCGCGAGCTGCGCGATGGCCGCACCGGACAGGGGCCCCAAGGACACGGTGATCGCCGGGAGATGGCCGGCCGCGGCGGCGACGATCTCCTCCGCCGGGCCCGCCGGTTCCCGCCGGCTGGTCAGCAGCCACAGCACCGGTGAGGTCCGCAGGCGCACCGGAAGGTGCTGCAGGGCGAATCGGCTCAGCGGGTCGGCCCACTGGACGTCGTCGAGACCGATCAGCACCGGCATGCCGCCGGCTCTGGCCTCGATCATCTCGGCCAGGCGCTCCACCAGCCAGATCCGCTGATCGTGATGGCGTGCCAGATCGGCGAAGGCGTCACCGGACAGCAGGGGCCGGTCACCGTGCAGGACGCAGGCCGCCAGTGAGGAGAGCGGCACGATGTGATGCAGTTCGTCGGCCTTGCCGACGCCGACCGAGAAGCCCGCCGCCGCGGCCTCGGTGACCGCCTCGGCGAGCAGTGTGGTCTTGCCGATGCCCGGTTCGCCCTGGACGAGGGCCAGCGCGGCGCTTCCGGTGCGGGCCACGGAGACGATCAGCGCCTCGAGCTCTCCCAGTTCGGCCTCCCGGCCGCGCAGACCGCTACGCGACGGCGGACCGCCTGCTCCTGCCATCTACGACCCATTCCGTCCGTTCTCACCTGCCGGGGCAGTCCCCGTTCCCTGCCGGCGGGTCGCCCTCGCGGCAGCCGTCACCGGTACGGCGCGCGGGGAGTGCGTGCGTGTGCGGCGCGGCCGCGGGCAGGCGATGTGCCGGTGGACATTTGCCCCTCAGTGCACTCTAACCGTTCCCTGTGCGCACCTGGCCCGCCGTCTGCCCGGCCCACGGACGACCCGGGTGGGCGCCGCACGGACCGCCGGGCTCAGGACGGTTCCTGCGGGCTGCCGGGCTCGGTGCGCTCCTGCGGACCCGCGTCGACGGTGAGGCACGCGAGGAGGAGGGCCGCCGTGAAGACGGCGGCCGAGCCGAGGAAGGCGCGGGTGTAGCCGTACGTCAGGGCGTCCTGGGCGTGGGCGACGAGGGTGGGGTCGTGGGCGCGCAGGCCCGCGCGGTGGGCGGTGTCGGCGTGCGGGAGGCGTCGGTCGGCGGCCGCGGTGGACAGGGTGGCGAGCGTGGCCAGGCCGAGCGCTCCGCCGATCTGCTGCGCCGTGGTGAGGAGGGCCGAGGCGCTGCCCGAGTCCCGGTCGTCGACGTTCCGTACGGCGGTGAGGGTGAGCGGCACGAAGGTGGCGCCGAGGCCGAGCGCCGTCACGAGCATGCCCGGCTTCAGGGTGCCCCAGTACGAGGAGTGCGGTGTCAGGCGGCTCAGCCAGATCATGCCGGCCGCGGCCACGGCGAGTCCGGGGACGGCCAGTTCGCGCGGTGGGTGCCGGACCACGAGCCGGGATCCGACGGCCGCCATGATGCCGATGCCGATGCTGAACGGCAGGTAGGCGAGGCCGGTCCGGATCGGCCCGTAGCCGAGTACGTGCTGCATGTAGAGGGTCAGGAAGTAGAAGGTGGCGAACATGCCCGTGCCGACGAGGAACAGGGTGAGGCAGGTGCCGGCGCGGCTGCGGTCGCGCAGGACGCCCAGCGGGAGCAGGGGACTCCGGGCGCGCGCCTGGGTCAGCGGGAAGACGGTGAGCAGGACCGCTGCCGTGCCGAGGGCCGTCACCGTCAGAGGGTCCGTCCAGCCGTCCTGTCCGCCGCGGGTGATGGCGTACACCAGGGCGAGCAGGCCCGCGGTTCCCGTCGCGGCACCCGTGACGTCGGCCTTGCCCTGTGCGCGGCCGGCCTCGGCGAGGACGACCGTGCCGGCCAGCACCGCCAGCCCGGCGGGGACGTTGACGAGCAGCACCCAGCGCCAGTCGAGGTACTGGGTGAGCAGCCCGCCGAGGACGAGTCCCACGGTGGAGCCGACGCCGGCCATGGCCGCGTAGGTGCCCATGGCCCGGTTGCGGTCCCGGCCCTCGGCGAAGTTGGTGGCGATCAGTGACAGCGCGGTCGGTGCGGCGATCGCCGCACCGACGCCCTGCAGGGCCCGGGCGGCGATGAGCGGTGCGGTCCCGGGCGCCAGCCCGCCCAGCAGGGAGGCGAAGACGAACAGGGCGATGCCGAAGCGGAAGACGCGGCGGCGGCCGAAGAGGTCGCCGGCCCGGCCGCCGAGCAGCATCAGTCCGCCGAACGCCAGCGCGTAGGCGTTGACGACCCAGGCCAGTGCGCCGCCGGGGATGTCCAGGCCGGCCTGGATGCCGGGCAGGGCGATGTTCACGATCGTCGCGTCGAGCACCACCATCAGCTCCGCGGCGGCGATGACCAGCAGGGCCACGGCCGGGTGGCGGCCGGCGCGCGGGGCGGGGGCGGCCGTCCCGGTGCCCGACCCGGCCCGTGCTTCGAGGGACATGGAACCTCCAGGGGTGACGCCTTCCGGCTCGTGCGGTGCGGTTCCGGTGCGGGCGCCGGAGTCCTGAACCGGCGGAAGAACAGGAAGAGTTGAAGTCGGGCCGGATATCCTTCCGTCCCGGACCGAGAATCGATTCCGGCAGAGGGAGACGTCTTGCGTGTGCGATGGGTGAAAGGAATCGCGCTGACGGCCACCGGTCTTCTCGCCGGCGCTTTCGGCTATGGGGCGGTGAATCTCGCACCTACGTTCTGGGAGGTGCCGATGGGCATGCGGCTGTCGTTCCATGCCGAACTCATGAAGATGAACTCGCCGGTCATGCAGACCGCCATGGTGACCGCGATGCTCGGTTCGCTGGCGCTGGCGCTGGTCACCCGGGGCCGGGAGCGGCTGCTGGCCGGCGGGGCGGCGCTGCTGGTCCTGGCCTCCTTCCTCGTCACGCGGTTCGGGAACGTGCCGATCAACGCCCGTATCAAGGAGTGGGCCGTGTCGTCGCCGCCGGCCGACCACGTGGAGATCCTGGAGCGGTGGGACATGTTCAACCAGCTGCGCACGCTGACCGCGGTCGCGGCGCTGGTACTGCTGGTGATCACGGCTGTCGGCCGGTTCGAGGACCGGCGTACGGCGGCCGAGAGGGAAGAGAGGGCGACGCCCGCCGACAGTGCCGTGTGACGGGGCGCGGGCCGCTGCGGCGCGGTTCATCCCTGCCGCTCGCCCCGGCCGTGTTCCTCCGGGTGCCGGTCTTCCGCCAGTTGGCGGGCGAGGGCGTGTTCCGCCTCGGTCAGCGGGACGTCCGGGATGAGACGTTCGGGATGTCCGGGTGCGGGGCCGGCGAGTTCTGGTGCCGGCGGGCACATGTACACCTCGCCGTACGCGATGAGCGCGTCCATGAGGAATCGCAGCAGGCCGCGCAGGGGATTACGCATGGAGCCATCGTGGCCCAGTCCGCAAAAGCGCCGATAAAACGTGGGTGACGCGGGAATGGGAACAGCGCGGCAGCGGGGCGGTTGTTCCCCGTGGGGGGGGAACAACCACCGCGGTGCTACCGCCGTTCCGTGCTACCGCGTCGTACGGCCGTCGCGGTCCGTCCTCGTCATTCCACGACGAAATCGGCCATCATCGCCATGTCCTCGTGCTCCAGGTTGTGGCAGTGGAGCATGTAGGTCCCCGCGTAGTCGGTGAAACGGATCGCCACCTCCACCGCCTCGGTGGGACGGAGGTCCACGGTGTCCTTCCAGCCGGCGTCGTAGGGGCCGGGGTCGCCGTGGTTGCGGGAGAGCACCTGGAAGTGGTTCAGGTGGACGTGCACCGGGTGCTGCAGGCTCGTGGTGAACCGCCAGATCTCCAGCTGCCCGAGCTTGGGGCGGGCCAGTGCCCGGCCCGGCCGGTAGCCGTCGTCGTTGATGGTCCAGCCGTCCTTGCCCAGCCGGAAGTGGAAGTCGCGTGTGGTGACGGCCTCGGCCGGGTCGAGCCGTTCGACGCGCGAGAGCCGGTCCGGGACGCGGGAGTCGTCGGCGGCGGAGGCACGGACGACGTCGAACGCCATCACGTCGTGGGCGGTGCCGTCGGCGAGCGTGTTCACCAGCCGGACGCGGCTGCCCGGCTTCCAGCGCGCGAAGTCGACGACCACGTCGAAGCGTTCGCCGGGGCCGAGGTGCACGGCGTCGTGCCGCACCGGCCGCTCGAGCAGTCCGCCGTCGCTGCCGATCTGGACGAACGCGTCACCGCCGGGCGGCTGGGGGTCGAACTCCAGGCGGTACGGGCGGGCGTTGGAGCCGTTGAGCAGCCGCAGCCGGTGGCGGGCGCCGTCGGTGCGGTGCACCGGCCACGGTGCGCCGTTGACCAGGACGACGTCCCCCAGCACCCCGTCCATGTAGTCGTCGGTGACTCCTGGGCGTCCGAGGCCGGGGTCGATCAGGGGGTAGCGGAAGGAGCCGTCCTCCTCGAATGACCGGTCCGTGATCAGCAGGGGCAGTTCACGGTCGCCCCGGGGCAGTGGCAGCCGGTCCTCCTCGTCGTCACGGACCAGGTGGAAGCCGGCGAGTCCGCTCCACACCCCGAGGCCGGTCCAGCTCATCCGGTGGTCGTGGTACCAGAGGGTGGCCGCGCGCTGCCGCATGGGGTACGTGTACGTGCGCTCCGCCTCGGCCACGCCGCTGATGCCTGCGTGCCCACCGTGCCCGGTGTGACCGCCGTGCCCGGGCATGCCCTCCGTCATGGCCCTCATGGCCTGCTCGGCGCTGATCGCGCCGCCCGCGGGCAGGATGACGTCGACGGGATAGCCGTCGCTGCCGGCGGGGGTGTGACCGCCGTGCAGGTGGACGACGCTGGGCTGGGGAAGTTCGTTGCGGTGCCGGACCTGGGTGCGCCGCCCCGACCGGGAGACCACGGTGGGCCCGGGGAACGTTCCCCCGTACGTCCAGGCACGGGTGCGCAGTCCCGGCAGGATCTCCAGGTCGGCGACCCGCTGGGTCAGTTCGTACACGTCGGTGCCGCCGCCCCGGCTCACCGGGTCCAGCACGTCGGGTACCGGCAGCGGCACCTGGTACGGCTCGGGCAGGCGGGCCCGGGAGGACAGGACCCGGCCGGGGCTGGAGCCGTCCGCCCGGCGCAGGGCACTGCCGATGAGGGGCACGGAGACGGCGGCGAGTGCGGCGGCGCCGGCCGCCGTGCCGCCGAGGAACCGACGTCGCCTCATGAGACGGTCTCCGGCTCGCGTCCGGCCTCGGTGACGGTGCGGGGCCCGGCGGGCAGGGACATCATCCACGCCCGCATGACGAGCACGGTGACCGCGCACGCGATCAGCACACCGAGCGTCACGTGCACGGCGACGATCCGCTCCATGCCGAGGAACATCTGCAGCACCAGCGCGACCAGCAGCGCCACCGAGGTGGCCACCGGCCGCACGGGCCCTCCGGCGCGCCGCAGCCAGACGGCCGTGCCGAGCGTGAGGAGCGCGGCGAGCATCAGCACCCCGGCGTTGATGTCGTGCATCTCCAGCGATTCGTAGTCGCCGCTGATGTAGCCGCCCGCGAGCCCGACCTGCAGCAGCGTCGTCAGGGCGAGCAGCGTGGCCGCGGCACGGTGGGACGCACGGGCTCGGTGCGCGCCCCGTGCCTGAGGGGACAAGTTCGTCATCACTCCGCTTTCTGGGCGGGATCGCACCACGGCGGACCGCGGCGTGGGTCAACGGGTCCGTCCCGTCCTCGAACTCTCCGATGGGCGGGCGCGCCCGGACCACATGGTGTGCGGCACTCCGTGAGCGCGACCACCGCGAGTCTCGCACCGTGGGACGGTGCTGTCTTATCCGGAATTGCTGCACTTGTCGTCAGGCCGTGGCCCTGGCTCTCCGGCGCAGGGCGACGTCGTCGGTGAGGACGGTCTGGTGGGCCAGGCGCAGTTCGAGTCCGGGCTCGATGCCCAGGTCCTCGATGAGCCGGCCGCGGGTCAGCCGGTAGGCGGCGAGGGCGTCGCCGCTGCGGCCGCTGCCGTGCAGGGCGATCATGAGGCGGGCGCAGAAACCCTCGTTGAGGGGTTCCTCGGCCACCAGCCGCCGTAGTTCGCCGACGAGTTCGAGGTGCCGGCCCAGGAGCAGGTCGAGGTCGATGCGCCGTTTGAGCGCCGTCATCCACGCCTCGTCGTACTGCACGGCGGTGCCGACCAGCGCCGGGCTCTCGCGCAGGTCCTGCAGGGCCGGTCCGCGGCGCAGCGCGAGCGCCTCCCGGTACTGCCGTGAGGCCAGTTCGCGGTGGCCGGCCTCGGCGGACTCGGCGGCCAGCGCGCACATCCGGTCGAAGCACACCGTGTCCAGGACCCCGTCGTTGATCTGGAGCTGGTAGCCCGGGGGGCGGGTGCGCAGGGTGCACCAGCGACCGTCGAGGTCGTGCCGGATGAGGAACTTGCGCAGCTGGGAGACGTAGACACGGACGGCGGCCAGCGCGGTGGCGGGTGGGTGGTCGCCCCACAGTTCACCGATCAGCGTCTCGTTGGAGACGGTGGAGTTGGGCCGGATCAGCAGGGTGGCGAGCAGCTGCCGCAGCTTGCGCTGCGGGAGCGGGACCTCCTTGGCGTCCACCACGATCTCCAGGGGGCCCAGGAGCCGCAGGGCGACCGTGCGGGGCGTGATGTCCTGGGCGCCGGTGGCCGGCGCGTGGTCGATGACGGCGGTCATGCGCGGACCTCCAGCCGCGGGTGGGCGCTGCGGAAGAACGCCAGCGGTGGTTCCTCGCGCAGCAGTCCGAGGTCGACGACCTCGCCGAGCACGATGGCGTGGTCGCCGCCGGGGACGATGGCGTGGACCCGGCAGTCGAGGTAGCCGAGCGAGTCGGCGATCAGCGGGGTTCCGGTCGCGCCGCTTCGGTGGGCGAGTCCGGCGAAGCGGGCCGTGTCGCGGGCGGCGAACGCCCGGCACAGCTCCTTCTGGTCGGCGGCGAGGATGTTCACCGCGAACGCCCCGGCCTCCTCGACCGCCGTGAGGGCCCGGGAATCGCGGTGGACGCAGAACAGGACGAGCGCCGGCGTCAGGGACACCGAGGTGAAGGAATTCACGGTGAGTCCCGTGGGTTCCCGGTCCGCCCCCTGGAAGGTGATCACCACCACGCCGGTCACAAACCGTCCGCACACTTCTCGGAGCGCCTCTCCGTCAATGGGTGAGGGGAGTTTTTCCTTGGCGCCGGGAACGGTCAGACTGTCCACTTCTACCCCCTGGGAATACCGCATAGGTCGTGTCGTACGGAGCACTGCACAGAACCTTGAGCAAGAGCGGTGCGGTTACCCGGAGCCTAACTACGGGGTGTTCGGCTCGCCTACGTCCCTAGGGATGAGCGGGGACGGTACTTTCGTCCGAAGGGCCCGTACCGCAGCAGGGGTTGGTGACGTATCGCCGCTGTTCAAGCCGGTGCGGGCGGGGACGGAGCCGGTCATCTCGCCGGGCCGGCCGGGCAATTCAGGAGAGCCGGGTGCCGTGCCGGGATGCGCCCCAGCCGGTTTTTCTCCGCCCTCATCGACGCTTTACCGGGCTGCGCGACGCTGATGCGGCCGCCCCGAGCGGTGTCCTCAGACCGGAGGGAAAGACAATGCGCAGCACCCTCATCGTGGCCCGCATGAAGCCGGACTCGGCGGCCGATGTGAAGCGTATCTTCGCCGAATCCGACGCCGGAGAGCTGCCCCGTCTGATCGGTGTGCGGGAGCGGCGATTGTTTCGTTTCCACGACCTGTACATGCATTACATCGCGTCGGACGAAGAGGTCCGCGCCGCCCTCGCCGGGGTGCGTGACCATCCGCTGTTCCAGGACGTCAACGAGCGGTTGGGCGCGCACATCACCGCGTACGACCCGCAGACCTGGCGCGGCCCGCAGGACGCGATGGCGCACGAGTTCTACACCTGGCGAGCGGACGGCTGACCGCCGCGTGGCTCTCGTCCGCGTCGGCGACGTCGAAGGAGCCGGTCCGGGGGGAGCGCGGGCACGAGGAGAGGAGGCCGGCATGGCTGCCGGCGACCGAATGACCAAGATCTCGGTGCAGGACGTCGCACCCAACCGGCGGCGTGGCGGGGATCTGCGCACGCTGCTGAGCCCCGCCACGGCGGGCACCACGTCCGGCTTCATGGGCGTGCTGACCCTGGCGCCCGGCGACGTGGTCACCGAGCACTACCACCCGTACTCCGAGGAGTTCCTGTACCTCGTGAGCGGTGAGATCACGGCGCGGATCGACGGCGCCCCCGTCCCGCTCGCCGCCGGGGAGGCGCTGCATCTGCGGAAGAACGTGCGCCACCGGCTGGAGAACCACGGGACGAGCCCCGCCTTCATGGTCTTCCAGCTGGGCCCGCTGGCGCCGCGCCCCGAACTCGGGCACGTGGACACCGAGCCCCTGCCGGATCAGGAGTCCGTATGAGTCGCCGCAAGGCCGTCGTCACCGGCATCGGCGTGGTCGCGCCCGGCGGCATCGGCACCAAGGCGTTCTGGAAGCTGCTCACCGAGGGGCGGACGGCGACCCGTGCCATCACGCACTTCGACGCCTCCGGGTATCGCTCGAGGATCGCGGCGGAGTGCGACTTCGACGCCGCCGCGGCCGGCCTCACGGCCGTCGAGACCGGCCGTATGGACCGCTGCGCGCAGTTCGCGGTGGTGGCGGCCCGGGAGGCGCTGGCCGACAGCGGCATGGCGACGGACGGCGTGCCGGCGCACCGCATCGGTGTCTCGGTGGGCAGCGCGGTGGGCTCCACGGTGACCCTGGAGCGGGAGTACGTGCGCGTCAGTGAGGGCGGCAGCCGCTGGGTGGTGGACGCCTCCGACCCGTACCCGCACCTGTACCGGGCGCTGGTGCCCGGCGCGCTCGGCGCCGAGGTGGCGTGGACGGCCGGTGCCCAGGGCCCGGTGCGGGTCGTGTCGACGGGCTGCACCTCGGGGCTGGACGCCGTGGCGCAGGGGGCCCAGTTCATCGAGGACGGGCAGGCCGAGGTGGTGGTGGCCGGTGCCACCGACGCGCCGGTGTCCCCGATCACCGTGGCCTGCTTCGACGCCATCAAGGCGACCTCGCCCAACAACGACGACCCGGAGCACGCCTCCCGCCCGTTCGACCGGGACCGTGACGGCTTCGTCCTCGGCGAGGGCGCCGCCGTGCTGATCCTGGAGGAGGCCGGGGCGGCGCGCCGCCGCGGGGCCCGCGTCTACTGCGAGGTCGCGGGATACGCGCAGCGCGGCAACGCCTTCCACATGACGGGGCTGCGCCCGGACGGCGCGGAGCTGGCCGAGGCGGTGCGGGTGGCCCTGGACCGGGCCCGGCTGCCGGCCGAGGCCGTGGACTACGTCAACGCCCACGGGTCGGGCACCCGGCAGAACGACCGGCACGAGACGGCTGCCTTCAAGACGGCGCTCGGGGAGCACGCGTACCGGGTGCCGGTCAGCTCGATCAAGTCCATGGTCGGCCACTCCCTGGGCGCCATCGGGGCCCTGGAACTCGCGGCGTGCGCCCTGGCGATCGAGACGGACACCGTGCCCCCCACCGCCAACCTCCGCACGCCCGACCCCGAACTCGGCCTGGACTACGTACCGTTGTGGGCCCGTGAGCACCGTACCGACACCGTGCTGAGTGTCGGCAGCGGTTTCGGGGGCTTCCAGACGGCCATGGTGCTGACCGCTCCCCGTCCGGCGGTGCGCGATGCCTGACACGGTCACGGCCGGGCGGCGCGCCGTCGTCACCGGCCTCTCGGCGATCGCCCCGTCCGGAACGGGAGCGCGGGAGTTCTGGCGGGCGGTGCTGGAGGGCCGTAACGCGCTCGGACCGCTGAGCCGGTTCGACACGGACGGCTTCCCGGTCCGGGTGGCCGGGGAGGTGCCCGTCGGGGACCCGGTGCCGGGCGTGGATCCCCGGCTGACCCTCCAGACCGACCGCTGGAGCCAGTTCGCGCTGCTGGCCGGCGAGGAGGCGCTGCGCGACGCGCGGGTACGGCCCGGTGACCTCCCGCCGCTCGGGATGGGCGTCATCACGGCGTCGTCGTCGGGGGGCAACGCCTTCGGGCAGCGGGAGATCGAGGCGCTGTGGTCCAAGGGCCCGCGCCATGTGGGCCCGTACCAGTCGATCGCCTGGTTCTACGCGGCGACGACCGGACAGTTGTCGATCCGGCACGGCATGAAGGGCCCCTGCGGGGTCGTCGTGGCCGAGCAGGCCGGCGGGCTCGACGCCATCGCCCAGGCCCGGCGCGCCCTGGTGCGGGGCGATGCCGCGATGGTCCTCACCGGGGGCACCGAGGCACCGCTCAGCCCGTACGCGCTGACCTGCCAGTCCACGTCGGGGAGGCTGAGCGGCAGCGCCGACCCGGAGCGCGCCTATCTGCCGTTCGACACGGCCGCCCGCGGTCATGTGCCCGGCGAGGGCGGAGCGCTCCTGGTCCTGGAGGCCGACGACGCCGCCCGTGCGCGGGGCGCGGAGCGGCCGTACGGGGAGATCGCGGGGCACGGGGCGACGTTCGACCCGCCGCCCGGGACGGCGTCGCGCGGGGCGGCGTCCGGTCCGCTGCCGGGGGCGGCGTCGCACGGGCCCACGGCGCTGCGCCGGGCGGTGGAGCTGGCCCTCGCGGACGCCGGCGCCGTACCGGGCGACATCGACGTGGTGTTCGCCGACGCGGCGGGCGTCCCCGAGGCGGACCGCGCCGAGGCGCGGTGTCTGGCGGAGGTCTTCGGGCCGCGCGGGGTGCCTGTGACCGCGCCCAAGGCGGGCTACGGCCGGCTGTACGCGGGGGGCGCGCCGCTCGACGTGGTGACCGCGCTGCTGGCCCTGCGCGAGCAGGTGATCCCGCCCACGCCCCGCGGGGTGGTGCCGGACGCGGGCCACCGTGTCGACCTGGTGACGCGGCCGCGGGAGACGCCGCTGCGCACCGCCCTCGTGCTCGCCCGCGGCTTCGGGGGTTTCAACTCCGCGCTCGTCGTCCGGGCGGTGGCCCGCTGACGGGCCGCCCCGAGCCGCACCACCCAGTCACGCTTCCACCCGAGTCGAAAGGACCGGCATCCATGACCGTCCCGCCCCTCACCTACGAGGAGTTCCTGACGATCGTCCAGCGCTGCACCGGCGTTCCCGCCGAGGTGCTGCGGACGGACGACCCGACCGTGACCATCGAGGACATGGGAGTGGACTCGCTGGGTCTGCTCAACGTCCTCACCGAGGTCGAGAACCGCTACGACATCGAGCTCGACACCGAGGGTGTCACCTGCTTCCCCGAGATCCACACGCTCATCAACGACCAGCTGCGGCCGGCCGC
>NZ_MUND01000460.1 GCF_002154375.1 Streptomyces glaucescens
GTGCGGATGTCGGGCACGGGGGTCGCCGGCCGGTCACGGGTCCGTGGTGGATCCGGTGGCGACCTCGCCGACCCGCTCCTGACCTGACGGTGTCCTGGTAGGTCTCCAGCGTCGGTGCGGTACGCGTGGTCGAGCCGCGTGCAGGGGCGACGCGCCCGGGGAGCCCGGCCCACCCCGGGCCGGCACCCCTGGCTGCGGGCTTGGACGCGCTGCTCGACCGCTCCTGGCGCTATGAGGCGCGGCCCGCGAAGAACCGACGGTGCAGCGCCCGTACGGCGTCGGTGAGTTCCGGTACCGGACCGTCGACCGCCACACCCGGCGCGACCTCCGCGACCGGCAGCGTACGCACCGGCGGGGCGGGCACTCCCCACTCCGCCAGCCAGCCGGACAACTGCTCGGAGGATGCCACGTACACGATCCGGCCGAGACCCACCCAGGCGTGCGCGGCGGCGCACATCGGGCAGTGTTCCCCGGAGGTGTACACGGTGGCCGCCGCCCGCTCCTCCGGCGTCAGGTGCGCGGCCGACCAGCGGGCCAGCTCGAACTCCGGGTGCCGGGTGCGGTCGCCGGACGCCACCCGGTTGTGGTCCTCGGCGAGCACCGCACCGTCCCCGCCGACCAGCACCGACCCGAACGGCTCGTCCCCGGCGTCCAGCGCCTGCTCCGCCAGCTCCACACAGCGCCGCAGATACGGCAGCTCGGTGTCCTTCACGACCATGGTGCACGACCCTCCTCGCGACGTGATCTTGCCAGCCTACGCATGTCCGTGCCGAGCCGGGCGGGGTGGCCGTGGGGCAGGAGCGGGTGGTGTGCGAGCGCGGGGACCCGGGGCCGGGCCGCGCGGGGCACGGGGCGAGGCCGGTCCCGGCGGACCGGCCTTCTCCGTCCGTGTGCGCGTCGCTACGGCCTGGGGGCGCTCCTCGCAGCGGTGGCGGCGCAGACCACGCCCAGGACCAGGGCCAGGGCGCCGATGATGATGTTGTTCCACACGACGCCGGCGTCCGGGCTGTCGCCGACGATCCACGGCGCGACGATCATCCAAACGCCGAGTGCGCAGCAGGCCCGGCTCAGGCCGTACATGCGCTCCGGGGCCCGGGTGAAACCGAGGGCCAGCAGGCCGATCGCGACGCCGATCACCAGGTTGTGCGGCACGAGGTCGGGCTGGCTGGTCCGGTAGTGGACCACCCACGGGGACACGGCGCAGTACAGACCGAGCAGGAACACCGGTCCGTCCACGAGCGCCACGCCGCGACCGTCGAGCACGCGGTCGTGGCGGGCCCGCATTTCGGAAGCATCAGGGTGGCTGGTGATGTCACCCCTGGTGGGCGAGACATCGGCCATGACTCGTCTCCTTCGACCGGCGGGCCTCAATGCGTCTGGTGGTGTGCGGCGAGCTCGCCGCGCATGCTCATTCTGCTCCTTATCCATCCTTTACGCGTGGAGAGGGGGAGAGCGCCGCCAGCTGAGCCTCGCGCACTGGCGCCGTCTGGCCCTGGACCAGCAGGAACATCCCCTCACGGGCCAGCCGCTGGG
Source organism: Streptomyces glaucescens (assembly GCF_002154375.1). Lineage (GTDB taxonomy): Bacteria > Actinomycetota > Actinomycetes > Streptomycetales > Streptomycetaceae > Streptomyces > Streptomyces glaucescens. The sequence continues at coordinate 1,534 of NZ_MUND01000460.1, forward strand.
CCGGGCTGTCCAGGCTCATCGCCCGCCCGCCGCCGGCCACCACCGCCGCGGTCGTGGCCGCGCGCATCAGGTCGAACGCCCGGGCGCGCAGCGCCAGCCGCTCCTCGACGTGCTCCTGCGGGACGGGGTGGTCGGCGAGCGCGTACGCCCGGCGGCGCACCTCGTCGAGTCCGGCGCCCAGGGCCCCGGCCGTCTCCTCCGCGCCGGGGGCGTCCGCGAGCAGCCGCAGGGCCGCGTACGCCACTCCGAAGACGGCCGGAGAAACGTTCGCGCTGCGGGGGATGTCGACCCGGGCGAACTCGTCCCGCGGGGCGCGCAGCACGACCGACTCCTCCGGCACACGCAGACCGTCCAGCTCCAGGGACACCGTCCGGGCGGCGGTGAGCGCCGCGAGCCGCATCGGGGGCGAGGCGCGCAGGCCCGGCTGCTCCCGGGCGTCGGTGAACGCGAACACCACCTCGCCCGCCCCGGTGACACCCGCGAGGAGCATCACGTCGTTCAGGCCCCAGCCGGTGTACCAGGGCACTGTGCCGTCGAAACGCCAGCCGTCGCGCTCGGCCGTCGCCCGCACCGGAACCCGCGGGTAGGCGCGCACATGGGCGTACGCGATGCCCGCCAGCAGTTCGCCGGCCGCCAGCGGGCGCAGCAGACGCTCGCGCACCGGGACGCCGGACCGGGCCAGCATCCGGACCGGTGTGTGGTGCTGAGTCTGCACGAACCAGGTCGAGCCGCACGCCCCGGCCAGGATCTCCTGGATCTCCCGGGCCACCGCGTCCGGCGCCCCCGCCCCGCCGTAATCCCGCGGCGCGCTCGCCCCGAGCACCCCGGACTCCCGCACGGCGGCCAGGTGACCGGCGGGCATCTCCTCACGGTCGACCCGCTCGGCCCACGGGACGAGCAGCTCCCGCGCGAGCCGGCGGGCGCGGACGACGAGAGGGTGCGGAGCGGTGGTGTCCATGGGGTCATTGTCCCGAGCGCAGGCGCCCGCGGGCGGGCTGCCCCCGGGGAGCACCGACCCTCCCCGGGGCGCGCGGGAAGCAGCGCCCGTGCTCCCCGCCCGCAGCGGGCCGACGGCCGGCGCTGCGCGAGTCACTTCCGGCGGGGCGGGGGTTTCGGCTGCACCCCACCGCCGGGGAGCGGGGGAGAGGTCGCACGGTATCGCTGTCGGACGGTCAGGACCCGCACAGCTCCTGTTCGAGGCTGCCGCGCAGCCGGTTCAGTCCGCGGCGGGCGTGGCTCTTGACGGTGCCGAGCGGCCAGCCGGTGCGCTCGGCGATCTGGGGCTGGGTCAGATCCTCGAAGAACGCCAGCCGCAGCACCCGCTGTTGCGGCACCGGCAGGGCGGACAGCGCGTGCCGGACCAGGACGCGGTCCAGGACGGCCTCGGGGCGTTCCGGGTCCGGGAGCCGCAGCGACGAGCCCGCCGAGGCGAGCAGATCCAGTCGGCGGGTCCGCGCGGAGAGCGCGTCCGCGATGGTGCGCCGGGTGATCCCGACGATCCAGCCCGCGACCGTGCCGCGCTCCGGCCGGTAGGTGCGGCGGCCCCGCCACACCCCGAGGAAGACCTGCTGGGTGACGTCCTCGGCCTCCTTCGCGTCGCCCAGCGAACGCCGGGCCAGCGTGTGCACCAGCGGCGACCACCGGCGGTAGGCCGCGGCCAGGCAGTCCTCGTCGCCCGCGGCCAGACCCCGCGCCAGCTCCGCGTCCTCGACGGCCGGGCCGGCCGTCGGCTCGGCGTGCGGGGACTGCCGGAGGGCGGGGCGGGCGAGCGCGGTGCTCGGCTGGGGGCCCATACGGGCTCGCCGGCAGCCGTTGGTCGTGCTGGGCGGACCCGGCTGGGCCGGCCGCGCGGCGTCCGGGATGCCCCGGCCGGGCGGCCTCGCCGAAGCGCTGGAGATGCTGTCGGCGCCGTCCGGCGCCCACCCGGGCACACAGCCGCGCTGAGCGGCGTCCACTCACTCGCGCGCCCGGGCCTCCCGGAAGCGGGCCAGGCCCTCCGCGAGGCCGACGATGGGCTCCGGGTAGTCGAGCGCGGCGCGCTCGAGGCCCAGCTTCCACGGTTCGTGCACCGCGGCGCCCGCCACCTCCCGCAGCTCCGGCACCCAGCGCCGGACGTACGCGCCGTCGGGGTCGTGGCGCCTGCCCTGGACGACCGGGTTGAGGACCCGGTTCGGCCGGGTGTCGGTGCCGGTACCGGCCACCCACTGCCAGTTCATCTGATTGTTCGCCAGATCGCCGTCCACCAGCAGGTCCAGGAAGTGTTGGGCGCCCACCCGCCAGTCGACGTACAGCGTCTTGGCCAGGAAACTCGCCGTGAGCAGCCGTGCCCGGTTGTGCATCCAGCCCTCGTGGCGCAGCTGGCGCATCGCCGCGTCGATCACCGGATACCCGGTGCGGCCCGCCCGCCAGGCCTCGATGTCCGCGTGCGCGGTGTGCTCGGAGCGCCAGCGGTCGTGCTTCGTACGGTAGTCGGCGGACGCCGCCTCCGGCCGGGCCGCCAGCACCTGGCGGTGGAAGTCGCGCCAGGCCAGCTGCCGTACGAACGCCTCGGCGCCCGGACCGCCCGCCCGGCGCGCCCGGTGCACCAGCTCGACGGGGGAGAGGGTGCCGAAGTGGAGGTGCGGGGAGAGCCGTGAGGTGGCGTCGCCGGCCAGATCGTCCTGGCCGTCGGCGTAGCCGGCGAGACCGGACCGCAGCCAGGCCGCGAGCCGCCGCCTGCCCTCGCGCTCGCCGCCGGCGGCCAGCCCAGCCGACCGCTCCGACACCTCCTCACGCGTGGGCAGCCGCCCGGAACCGACCCCGTCCGGCACCCGGACGGTCCTGGGCGGGGCGAGCGGATCGCGCAGCCGGTGTTGCGACCAGTGCCGGAAGTACGGTGTGAACACCGCGAAGTGGTCGGAGGAGGACGGGGTCACCGTCCCGGGGGTGACCGCCCACGTCACCGTGTCGTGGACGTGCAGCCGGCGCCCCTCGGCCTCCAGCGCCCGGCGCAGCCGCCGTTCGCGGCGGTGTGCGAAGGCGCTCACGTCGGCCGCGAGGTGCACCTCGTCGGCGTCCGTCTCCGCGGCCACCCGGCACACCTCCGCCACGACGTCGCCCGAGCGCACCACGAGCCGGCCGCCGCGCTCCCGCAGCCCCGCGTCCAGGTCGCGCAGACAGTCGGCGAGGAACGCCCGGCGGTTCGGCGCGTCGAACCCGGCGGCGGCCACCGCCCGGTCGCGCACGAACAGCGGCACGACCTGCCGGGCGCCGTCCAGCGCGGCACGCAGCGGCGGATGGTCGTGCAGCCGCAGGTCACAGGTGAACAGGACGACCGAGACGTTCATGGCCTGGCTCCGGGAGAAGCGGGGACGGGCGGGCG
>NZ_MUND01000461.1:0-852 GCF_002154375.1 Streptomyces glaucescens
CCGCGCACGGCCGCCGTCTGGCTCACCGCCGACGACTCCGTGGTACGCGCCCGCGTTCACGCGGCGGGCCGCTATGAGGCAGCCATAGACGAGGAACAGGCCCTGATGGACACGTTCCTGGCCCGCACCGAGCGCTACCAGACACTCATGATCGAGGCCATCGACAGGCTGGGCATGGATCGCATCGACGCGGGTGGCGGACAGTCCGCCGCAGAACTGGCTGACATCGTGCGCGCGGCAGCCGACGCGCAGACTGCGGTGGGACGGTCATCCACCGGTCGGTGATTCGTGACAGTTCACCTACGGCACACCCCGACACCAGGCGCCTCACCAGCTCGTATTGGAGTGATTATCAGCTGTTGACGGGTGGAGTGCCCGGGAGGTCGGGGCCCGGCGGCCCTGACCTCCCGGAGGCCTTTCAGGCCAGATCGCGAATGCTGGAGAAGACGCCGTCGACCTCGGCGCCGCGCAGCGATTCGGCGGCCACCTGCGGGTTCCAGTAGTCGACGTAGCGGCTGATGCGACCGTCACGGGTTTCGACCAGGGAGATGTAACGCTGGTTGTAGGGGCGTCCCGTGGCCAGTGCGGTGCCGCGGGAGGCGAACTCGGCGATGACCAGCGCGGGGTCGGTGGTCTCGTGGAAGCGCAGGTCGGTGAACTCGACCTCGAAGTGCTCGGGGAAGTTCTTCATGTACTCGTGCAGTTCCGTCTTGCCCTTGACGGACTCGGGGAACCCGGCCGGGGCGTAGGGGAACTCCAGCACGCCATCCTCGGTGAACAGCTCGACCCACTGGTCGATCTGCCCGGCCGACAGGTACTTCAGGTGGTCACGGAAGGCCTGCTGGGCCGCCG
>NZ_MUND01000461.1:862-1084 GCF_002154375.1 Streptomyces glaucescens
CCGGGTGCCGCGGCACCCGGTGGTGGATACACCTGGTACGCGGCCCCCGCCCCCTTAAAGCGAGGAAGTTCGCGTTACGAGGAAGACCGTAGCACCGCCATGCCTAAAAAAGAAACCTCTCGCATTAAGATGGGTCCATGACCGACCCCGCACCCGCCCGCCGCCCCGGCGGCCGCACCGCACGCGTCCGCGCGGACGTCCACCGCGCCGTCGAGGAACTGC
>NZ_MUND01000462.1 GCF_002154375.1 Streptomyces glaucescens
TGCCGTCGCCGCGCGGCCGGTCCGTGCTGCACGACAAGATCGTCTCCAACATCCAGGAGATCCGCGCCCGGGGCGCCCGCACCATCGTGATCGCGGAGGAGGGCGACGAGGCGGTCGTGCCGTACGCCGACCACCTCATCAGCGTGCCCGCCACCCCCACCCTGCTCCAGCCGCTGGTCGCCACGGTGCCGCTCCAGGTCTTCGCCTGCGAGCTGGCGACGGCCCGCGGCAACGAGGTGGACCAGCCGCGGAACCTGGCGAAGTCGGTGACCGTGGAGTAGGGGCCGCCCGCTCAGCGGCTCCTGCGGCGCGGCTCCCGCAGCAGTTTCCAGCTCACGAACAGCAGGGGCAGCTCCAGGGCCCAGATGCCGGTCACCGCGTCCCACTCGGGGCGCGCGGCACCGGCCTCGTCGACGGTGACCAGCACGCACAGCAGACCCCACAGGGCCGTCAGGGCAGCACACGCCCAGAACCCGATCTGCCACGCCCAGCCGGCCGCGCCGCGCGTCCGGGCCGGACGGGCGCCGCCCGCCGGGCGCTGGCCCGGGCGGGGGATGTCCTCCGGGTCGCGGGCCGGCAGCCGGACCACCGCGCCGGGCGGGACGGCCGCGTCCAGGGCCGCGATCCGGTCCGGGGTCACGCCCCGGTAGAGGGTCGGCTCCACGCTGACGCAGAAGCCGTCGTGACCGGTGAGGCTGCGGGCCCCGTCGGGCCGTACGGACATCGCCGCGCAGGCGTCGTACCGGACGGTCACCGGGCCGCCCGGGGTCAGCAGGCTGACCCCCTCCGCGCCGATGACCAGGGTGACCCGCTCGTCCTCCAGGGAGGGATGCCGGGTCCCGGTGACGGCGTCCGCCGAGTACTGCGGGGCGAGCGTGAAGCCCGCCCAGTCGGCGCCCCGCCCCGGCACCTGGAGCAGCCCCGCGTCCCAGGCCTGGCGGGCCACCTCGCGCAGATCGTCCACGGTGACCGCCTCCAGCTCGGCCCGGTGCTGGTCCGGGGAGAGCAGGCGGTGCCCGAGCAGCAGGCTCAGCGCGTACGACGGCAGCGCGGCGGCGGCCAGGTCCGGCACGTCGTACATCTTCAAGATCTTGCCGCGGACGGCGTCCAGCTCCGCCTGCTCGATCCGCCCCGCCCGCAGCCGCGCGAGGGTGTCGACGAAGCCGCCGACGACCGCGTCCTGCTTCTGCGGCAGCGCGTCCGCGTACGCGGTGAGGGTGGCGAAGTCGGCGTCGCGCGGACTGTAGTCGGCCTCCGCGGTGTAGGAGTAGCCGCCCTCCTGGCGCAGGTCCTGGAAGAGGGCGCGGCCGAGGACGTCGGCGAAGACGGAGGCGGCGGTGGTGCGGGGCAGCACCGAGGTGAAGACGACATGGCCGTCGTCGCCGTGGATGTAGGCCGGGGTGACGGGCAGCGCGCCCGTCGCGGCCGGGGCCGGCACACGGGTGCCCGCGGGCAGGGTGAGGTCCAGGCCCGCCGGGACGTGGCCGCTGGTGATCCACAGCACCGCGTTGTCGCGGGTGAACCGGGTCCGCGCCCAGTGCCGGACCTGGTCGGCGGTGAGGCTCCAGGTGCCCAGCTCGCGATAGCTGGACAGGCCGTAGCCCTGGGCGCCGTAGCGCCACAGCGGCATCTGGGAGTTCGCGCCCTGGCCGCGCCCGGCGGCCTCGGTGCGCAGGATCTCCTTCTCGGTCTCCAGCCGCTCCAGCGGCAGGTCGCGCAGTGCCGCGCAGACGGCGTTGAGATGCGCGACGACCTCCGCCTCGCTGCCGGTGACGTGGAAGAGGGTGTAGGCGTTCGCGGTGGTGCCGTTGTGATGCAGGTCGGTCAGGCCGAGCCGGTGCAGGGCGAGATGCTCCACGAGGTGGGTGATGCCGCTGGTGGCGAGGGTCTCGTCGGCGCGGCCGACCCGGAAGAACAGTCCGGCGGTGATCTCGCCGCCCTGCGCCGGGGCGTAGAGGGTGGGGATGCCCTGGGTGGTGGTGTGGGAGACCAGTCCGGCGAGGGCGTCGAGGCCGCTCGCGCGCGTCTGGTTCGTCTCGGTGCTCATGGTGTGCCGCCCCTCAGATCGTCGCCAGCGCGGACTTGCGGTACTTCACGAACGCGGCCTTCGGATCGGACAGGTACGACCACGGGAAGTCGCTCGCCCGGTCGCCCAGGGCCTCGAAGTGCCGCCGGGCGTCGGAGAAGTGGCCGCCGAGCGAGAAGGCCATCGCGAACGCGCTGTGCGCGCCGATCCAGTGCCAGCCGGGCCGGTGGTCCGGGTGCAGCACGGACACCTGCGCCGCGAACCGAAGGTCGTCCCGGACCGGCACGCCCCGCATGTACGCGCCCGCCTCGGGGCCGTCCAGGTCGAGCCAGCGCTCCAGGTGGGCGAGGGCCACCAGGGCGCCGGTGTGCGCGCCGTCGGGGGCGGCGGTGGTGGCCTCGCGGGCGAAGCCGTGCGCGGCGTCCCAGGAACCGCCCCACTTCGGGCACAGCTGCTGGAGCAACTGCGTCTGGGCCGGGTAGTGGTGCGGGTGGTGGGCGCTGAGCCGGTCGTAGCGGCGGCGGGCCTCGGCCTGGCCGAGCTGGAGCCCGCGCGCGGTGATCAGCCGCACGGTCCAGGCGGGGGCGTACCACGGCGCCTGCGCGCACACCTCGATGAGGAGCTGCTCGGCCCGCCGCAGCCACGCGTGGAACCGCGCGAACTGGTCCTGGGAGACGTGCTCGGCGCGCAGGTCGCTGCGGATCGCCCAGCCGATGCGGACGTACCGGTCCGCGAGCAGGGTGCGCGGCAACGGATCGGCCGGGTGCTCGGCCGCGGCCCGCTCCAGCATCGTCTCGACGCCGTCCTCCTCGGCGAGCAGCCCGACGGCGAAGCTGACCTGCTCCGGCGAGTCGAGGGCGGCGAAGTACGCCCGTACGGCGGCCCAGTCGCCGGCGCGTGCGGCGGTGCGCAGCGGGAGAAGTTCGGGCAGGGTGTCGTAGGGGTCGAAGAACGGCCCCGTTCCGGGCACCGCGCCCGGTATGCCGCTGGTGGTCCTGCTCATTCCTCCGCCCCCTGGCTGCCGATGGACACGCCGGGCGCGCGAACTGGCCCCCCAGGGCGCGCCGGCGTGTGTGAAGTGGGAAGTCGCCGCAGGCTAGCAGCCGGGCACGCGGGCGTCCGACCGTAGGGTGCTCGGCATGAGCATCATCGGAGTCGGTATCGACGTCGCCGAGATCGACCGCTTCGCGGCGTCCCTGGAACGCACCCCGGCGCTGGCCCGGCGCCTCTTCAGGACGAGTGAACTGCTGCTGCCCAGCGGGGAACGCCGGGGCCCGGCCTCCCTCGCCGCCCGCTTCGCGGCGAAGGAGGCCCTGGCCAAGGCCCTGGGGGCGCCGCCCGGTCTGCTCTGGACGGACGCGGAGGTCTGGGTCGAGGACAGCGGCCGGCCCCGGCTGCGGGTCACCGGGACGGTCGCGGCCCGGGCGGCCGAACTGGGCGTCCGCTCCTGGCACGTGTCCCTCAGCCATGACGCGGGAGTGGCGTCGGCGGTGGTGATCGCCGAGGGGTGAGCGGGCGGCGCCACCCGCCTCAGCAGACGGACTGGCTGCTGTTCACCAGGGTGTTGTCGCGGAACGTGGTGTTCTCGCCGCAGGGGCTCTCGCGGATCGAGGAGTTGGTCACCGTCAGGTTCTGGATGGTGATGTCCCGGTTGTTCGGGAACTCCGAGCGGGCCGCCAGCCGGATCTCGCCGCCGCCGGTGACGCTGCCGCTCTGGGCGGCGAGGGTGACGTTGTAGCAGTTCTCCACGAGCACCGCGTTGTTGCCGGTGTTCGACAGCGTCACCCGGTCGATGACCGCGCCGCCGCTCTCCGAGACGCAGAACACCCCGCGCCCGCCGCCCCGGGCGACGACCTCGCCGACGCGGATGTTCACCGGGTAGGAGCTGCCGACGCGGCCGTTGCGGTTGGCCATGCGGAAGGCGGCGTACCCGGTGCCCGTTCCGGCGTTCTCCGCGTCCACCTTCGTGATGGTGGCGTTGACGGTCTGGTTCAGCAGGAGCCCCGACTCGCCCACGTTCCGGGCGGTGACCGTGCCGACCGTGAGGCCGTCGACGCCGTAGGTCTCCACCGCGTGGCTGGAGGCGCCGGAGACGAAGACGCTGTCGATGCGGACGTTGCGGGTCCACTGGCTGGTGTCGCCGCGGTTGTCGATGCGGACGCCGAGGCCGGAGGACAGGCGCATGTCGATCTGGCCGAGGGTGGCGTTCTGCACGTTGCGCAGGAAGATCCCGTACAGCGGGCTGCCGGTGACGTTCAGGTGCTGCACCTCGATGTCGCGGGTGCCGCGTGAGTAGACGGGGGCCTGGTCGCCGGTGCCGGTGCCGGTCACGTTGATGGTGCCGCAGACGTCGAGGACGGTGTAGCTGGGCAGGGAGACACGGGAGCCGGCCGGCATCGAGCCGGAGCCGCGGACCACGACCCGCTGCTTCGCGGTGCGCCCGGCGGTCAGGCTGTTCACCGCCGCCTGGACCGCCGCCCGCATGTCCGTGCCCGTGTGGACGACCGTGCCGCCCCGGCGGGCCGTCCAGGTGCCGCCGTTCAGGACCGCCTCGGCCTGGTAGGAGCCCTCGCCGCAGGCGGCGGCGACGGCCGTCGCGCCGGTGGTGGCGGCGGTGGCGGCGGTGGCGGTGGGTGCCGCGAGGGTGCCCGCGGTGGTGAGGAGGGCGGTGGCGCCGGTGGCGGCGAGGAGTGCGGCTCTGCGTCCCATCGGGTGCGTCCTCTCGTCGAACCGATTCGACTGAATCGATTCATCCTGTGGGGGTCCGGGAGTCTGGCAACGAGACGGCACAGCGTCAACGGGTACGACGAGACAGACGGGCAACCTGAGGGACGGCAACCTGATCGACGGGCAACCTGGTCGACGGGCAACGAGATCGACGTACGGGAGACTCGGACGCATGCGGACTGCGTACGGCGTGGAGACGGTCAGGGCGGCGGAGCGCCGACTGATGGCGCGGCTGCCGGAGGGCACCTTGATGCAGCGGGCGGCGGCCGGCCTCGCCACCGCCTGCGCGCAACTGCTCGGGCGGGTGTACGGCAGCCGGGTCGTGCTGCTCGTCGGCAGCGGCGACAACGGGGGCGACGCCCTCTACGCCGGGGCCCGGCTCGCCCGCCGGGGCGCGGGCGTCACGGCCGTCCTCCTCTCACCCGGGCGGGCGCACCCGGGCGGACTCGCGGCACTGCGCCGGGCGGGCGGCGCGGTCGCGGACACCGGCGCGGGGGAGCGGCTCATCGAGCGGGCGGACCTGGTCGTCGACGGGATCGTCGGCATCGGCGGCAAGGGCGGGCTGCGGGCCGAGGCCGTCCCCCTCGCACACGCCGCCGCGCGGTCCCGGGCCGCCGTCGTCGCCGTCGACCTGCCGAGCGGGGTCGACGCGGACACCGGCGAGGTGCGGGGCGCGGCGCTGCGGGCCAACCTGACCGTGACCTTCGGGACGCACAAGCCGGGGCTGCTGATCGATCCGGCGCGCGAGTACGCCGGGACGGTACGGCTCGTCGACATCGGGCTCCGGGCCGAGCTGCCCGCCGAACCGGAGCTGGAGGCGCTGCAGCACGCGGAGGTGGCGGCGCTGCTGCCGGAGCCTGCGGCGGAGAGCGACAAGTACCGGCGCGGAGTCGTGGGCATCGCCGCCGGGTCGGCGCGGTACCCCGGAGCGGCGGTGCTGGCGGTCGCCGGGGCGCTGCGCGGCGGCGCCGGGGCCGTGCGGTACGTGGGGCCCGCCGGGGACGCGGTCATCACCCGCTTCCCCGAGACGCTCGTGTCCGACCGGGGGCCGAAGCGGGCGGGACGTGTCCAGGCCTGGGTCGTCGGGCCGGGCGCCGGGGACGACGCCGGGACGGTCGCGGAGGTGCTGGCGGCCGAGGTGCCCGTGCTGGTCGACGCCGACGGGTTGCGGCTGGCCGGTGCCGAGGCCGTACGGGCGCGGACGGCGCCCACCCTCATGACCCCGCACGCCGGGGAGGCGGCGGCGCTGCTCGGGGTGAGCCGCGAGGAGGTCGAGGGGGCGCGGCTGGCGGCGGTGCGGGAGCTGGCGGGGCGGTACGGCGCGGCCGTGCTGCTGAAGGGGTCGACGACCCTGGTGGCCCCGGCGGGAGGCGGGGGCGCGGTCCGGGTGAACCCGACGGGCACTCCCTGGCTCGCCACGGCCGGGAGCGGGGACGTGCTGTCCGGGCTGGCGGGGTCGCTGCTGGCGGCGGGGCTGCCGGCGGTCGACGCGGGGAGCGCCGGGGCCTATCTGCACGGGCTGGCCGGGAGGTTCGCGGCACAGGGGGCGCCGGTGGGGGCGCGGGACGTGGCGGAGGCGGTGCCGCGGGCCTGGCGCGATGTCCGTGCGGGGGCTCGCGACCGGGGCGAGGCGGGCTGAGCGGGGCTGCGCCGGGCTGAGCTGGGCGTTCGGTCGTGCTGTGCCCCGGAGCCGGGCCGGGCCGGAGCGGGGGCAGGACGCGCGGCCGCGTGGCTGCCTGCGGCAGGCGGAGCGGGACCCGCGGGCTTCGGGGCACCGAGGGCCCGCGGGGTGGCGGCCTGGCTGCCCGCGGCCAGGGAGGACGGGGTTCGCCCGGCCGGGTGGTCCGCGGCTCGGTGGCGCGAGCGGACGCGGCTGGGGGAGCGGAGGGCTGTGGCTGCGGTGAATGGGGGACCTTTGGCGCGTGCCGCGAGCGGGGCGGGGGCGAGGGGCGTTTATCTGATCTGGTGATCAGCGGATGTGTTGCCTCCCGAAGCGCGGCCGTGGTGCTCGCCCTCGCCGCGCTGCTGCCCGCCGGTGCCGTGTGGGCCGCCCCTGAGCCGCCGCCCGCCACGAGCGTCGAGGCCGAGCTGGTGCCGGGCGTGTACCAGGCGGCGCCCGTCGACACGCCCGATCAGGCGCTGGCGCCGCGGGTCTACCCGCCCTCGGTCGCGGAGGACGCCCTGGAGCCCAGCGACGCGCCGGAAGGGGCGTACGCGCTCGTCGAGTACGTGCCGCTGGGGGACGCCGTGGGCGGGGTGACGTGCAGCACGAGGACGGGGCCGTACCAGCGGCAGGTCGAGCGGTGGCTGGAACTGACGGTGGACGGGAAGCAGTCGGCGGCCGACTGCAAGGCGATCCGGGTCTTCCAGGTCCAGCACGGGATCAAGCCGGCCATCGGCTTCACCGGGCCGGTGACCTGGGCGCACATGCAGCTGCTCGCCGCCCGCGCGAACCCCGACGCCGCGAGGAAGTGCCCGGTGCGTACTTACCGGGTCGCCTGTGTGGACCTCGGCCGGCAGCTGACCTGGGTGCAGCAGGGCGAGAAGGTCGTGTTCGGGCCGGTGCCGATGCGCAGCGGCCGGGCCGGGTACGGCACCAGGACCGGCTGGCACAAGATCTACTGGCGGCACAAGAACCACGCGTCGACCCTCTACAACACGCCCATGCCCTACTCGCAGTTCTTCAGCGGCGGGCAGGCCTTCCACGCGGTGTACGACACCATCCACACGACGGTCGGGTCCATGGGCTGCGTCAACCTGCGCCTCAAGGACGCGCGCAAGCTGTGGGACGTCCTGCGGACCGGGGACCGGGTGTACGTGTGGGGGCGCAGGCCGGGCGGCTAGGAACTCCCCCCCGGCGAGCGGCCGCACCCCGCGGTCGGCCGGGCCGTCGGGGGCCTCTGAGACACTGGGCGCGATGAGTACGACTGCACATCTGCCGACCGCCCCGCTGCGCGCCCGCGCCGAGATCGACCTGGCCGCGCTGCGCGCCAACGTGCGGGCCCTGCGTGCCCACGCGCCCGGCGCGGCCCTGATGGCCGTGGTGAAGTCCGAGGCGTACGGCCATGGGGCGGTGCCGTGTGCCCGCGCGGCCGTCGAGGCGGGGGCGACCTGGCTGGGCACCGCCACGCCGGAGGAGGCGCTGGCGCTGCGGGCCTCCGGGGCGGTGCCCGCGGACGTGCGGATCCTGTGCTGGCTGTGGACGCCCGGCGGGCCGTGGCGGGAGGCCGTCGAGGCCGGTCTCGACGTGTCCCTGAGCGGGATGTGGGCGCTGCGGGAGGTCACCGCCGCCGCGCGGCTGGCGGGACGGCCGGCGCGGGTGCAGCTCAAGGCCGACACCGGGCTCGGGCGCAACGGTTGCCCGCCCGGCCGCGACTGGGAGGAACTGGTCGGGGCCGCGCTGCGCGCCGAGCGGGAGGGCCTGGTGCGGATCACCGGTCTCTGGTCGCACTTCGCCTGCGCCGACGAACCGGGCCACCCCTCCATCGCCGCCCAGCTCACCCTGTTCCGTCAGATGCTGGCGTACGCGGAGGGCCAGGGAGTGCGCCCGGAGGTGCGGCACATCGCCAACTCCCCGGCCACCCTCACCCTCCCCGAGACGCACTTCGACCTCGTCCGCCCGGGCATCGCGCTCTACGGCGTCTCGCCCAGCCCGGAACTCGGCACCCCCGCCGACTTCGGACTGCGCCCGGTCATGACCCTCTCCGCGTCGCTGGCCCTGGTGAAGCAGGTGCCGGGCGGGCACGGCGTGAGCTACGGCCACCACTACACGACCCCGGGCGAGACCACCCTCGGCCTGGTCCCCCTCGGCTACGCGGACGGCATCCCCCGGCACGCCTCGGGCACCGGCCCGGTGCTGATCGGCGGCAAGTGGCGGACGGTCGCGGGGCGGGTGGCGATGGACCAGTTCGTCGTCGACCTCGGCGGTGACGAGCCCGCGCCGGGCGAGGAGGCGGTGCTGTTCGGACCGGGCGATCGCGGGGAACCCACCGCGGAGGACTGGGCGCAGGCCGCGGGGACCATCGCGTACGAGATCGTGACGCGGATCGGAACCCGGGTGCCCCGCGTCTACGTGAACGAGGATCCGCACGAGGGTGCTCGGCCAGTGCACGGCGACGTCGGCCGGTGAGGAGCGGTAGGTGAGCCAGAGCAGCGCGGAGGCGGTCGCGGACGCCGCGGCCGCCGTCTCCGCCACGGGGGCGGCCGGGAACTGGCGCCGGGCGACCGGGATCGCCGGCGCGGCGATAGGCGTGCTGGCCGCGGGGGCCGCCGCCGGGGTGGCGCTGGAGCGGATGACCGTGGGGCGCGGGGTGCGCCGCAAGGCCCGCCTCGCCCTGGACTCGACGGGCCCGTACGGCGCGCTGCGCGGCACCCCCGGCAAGGCGTACGCCGACGACGGCACGGAGCTGTACTACGAGGTCGACGACGTCGAGCCGGACACCGGTGCCACCGTCAGCCCGCGCCGCCGGCGGCTCTTCGGCCGCAAGGCGCCCGCGCCCGTCACGGTGGTGTTCAGTCACGGCTACTGCCTGGGCCAGGACTCCTGGCACTTCCAGCGCGCGGCGCTGCGCGGGGTCGTGCGCACCGTGCACTGGGACCAGCGCAGCCACGGCCGGTCCGGGCGGGGGGCGGCGCAGCTGACGGACGGGACGCCGGTCAGCATCGACCAGCTCGGCCGCGATCTGAAGGCCGTGCTCGACGCGGCCGTGCCGGAGGGGCCGATCGTGCTGGTCGGGCACTCCATGGGCGGGATGACGGTGATGGCGCTGGCCGACCAGTACCCGGAGCTGATCCGCGAGCGGGTGGTGGCCGTGGCGCTCGTCGGCACGTCCTCGGGACAGCTCGGCGAGGTCAACTTCGGGCTGCCGGTCGCCGGGGTCAACGCGGTGCGCCGGGTGCTGCCGGGGGTGCTGAGGGCGCTGGGGCAGCGGGCCGAGCTGGTGGAGAAGGGGCGGCGGGCCACCGCCGATCTGTTCGCCGGGATCATCAAGCGGTACTCGTTCGCGTCCCGGGACGTCGACCCGGCGGTGGAACGCTTCGCCGAGCGGATGATCGAGAGCACCCCGATCGACGTGGTCGCCGAGTTCTACCCCGCCTTCACCGACCACGACAAGACGGAGGCGCTGGCCCACTTCGCGGAGCTGCCGGTGCTGGTGCTGGCCGGGGTGCAGGACCTGGTGACCCCCAGCCGGCACAGCGAGGCCATCGCCGATGTGCTGCCGGACGCCGAGCTGGTGCTGGTGCCGGACGCGGGGCACCTGGTGATGCTGGAGCACCCGGAGGTGGTCACCGACCGCCTCGCCGACCTGCTCACCCGCGCGGGTGCGGTGCCCGCAGGGGCTACCGTGGGTGGCTATGGAAGCACCAGCGGCACCGCACGACCCGGCTGAGAACCACCCGGCCGAGAACCACCCGGCCGAGACCGCCCCGGCCGAGAACGGCCCGGGCAACGGCCCGGCCGTCACCGAGCTGACCGTCACCTCCCCCGACCAGATGCGCGAGCTGGGCCGCCGGCTCGCCAAACTGCTGCGCGCCGGCGACCTGGTGATGCTCACCGGCGAGCTGGGCGCCGGCAAGACCACCCTGACCCGCGGCCTCGGCGAGGGGCTGGACGTGCGCGGCGCGGTCACCTCCCCGACGTTCGTCATCGCCCGGGTGCACCCCGCGCTCGGCGACGGCCCGCCGCTCGTCCACGTGGACGCCTACCGGCTGTCCGGCGGGCTGGACGAGATGGAGGACCTGGACCTCGACGTCTCGCTGCCGGACTCGGTGATCGTCGTGGAGTGGGGCGAGGGCAAGGTCGAGGAGCTGACCGACGACCGGCTGCACGTCGTCATCCACCGGGCCGTGGGCGACACGACGGACGAGGTGCGGCACGTGACCCTGACCGGGATCGGCGCGCGCTGGTCGACGGCGGACCTGAGCGCGCTGACCGCCTGAGCGCCCGCGGGAGCCGGACTCCTGGGACCGCACCGCGCCGCACCCCGCAGATGGTCACCGACACGTCGTCGGGATGTTTCCGACGGGACGTCGGGAACATATTGCGCCGGGGCGGCCGGGCGTGGTCACATGGTATCCCGTCCGTGGTTAGGTGTGCCTAACTACGTCCGCCCCCAGGTCCCAGGAGGCGTCCATGCAGGCTCCGGAACGAGACGAGACGCGGCCGCGCGTGGTGCCCGCGGTGTCCATGCGTGATCTGCTGGCGTCCTGCGCGGCGGCGACCGCGGTCTCCACGCCGCCGCGCGAGCCCCGCCGACCGGAACCCGAACAGCTGACCGAGCACCGCGAGGCCGCGTAGCCACTGGCACCCGGGGTCCCTCTATCGGATGACGACGACCTTCTGGCCGATCGTCGCGAAGTCCCACATCGCGTCCCCGTCGGCGCGGGACTCCCGGATGCCGCCCGTGCGGGTGTGCCGGTCCGGGGCCGCGGTGGAGCCGTCCACCGCCGCGCTGAAGCCGATCGTCACGCTGTCCACGCTGGCGAAGCGGACCACATGCTCGATGAGGGTGCCGTCCGTGCCGGTGATGCGGTTGGAACGCGACGTGACCGCGTAGACGCCGGGCTTCGGGTCCACCGTGCTCGGGGTGACCACGAAGGTGCGCAGCACCTTGTTGCCGGGGGCGACGAGCCACACCCGGTCGTCGTCCAGCGAGTACACGACCCGCTCGCCCCGGCCGGAGCCGGCCGGCAGCGCCGCCGGGTTCCGCTGGTCCCTGGGCGCCTTCGACACGGCCGCCACGGGCTTGCCGGGGTGCGCCTGCCCCAGGCCGGCGGGGACGTTCACCGACGCCTGGTAGGCGAGGTACCCGACCGTCACCATCGCCGCCGCCGTCAGCCCGGTCACGAATCCGGCGCTGCTGCTGGCCACGGGCGCCCACCTCCGCGTCGTATGTCCCAAGAGTCCGAAGATGTTCCGTTACGTCAGGTGACGGTAGCAGCCGGGGGGCGGGGGACCGGGACTTCCGACACGGGTCCCGGGGAGCCGTAGGCTGTTGGCGTGCTCTTGCTCGCTCTGGATACCGCCACCCCCGCCGTCACCGTCGCCCTGCACGACGGCACGGATGTCATCGCCTCGTCCAGCCAGGTGGACGCGCGCCGGCACGGCGAGTTGCTGCTGCCCGCCGTCGACCGGGTGCTCACCGAGGCCGGGCTCGCGCTCGACGCCGTGACCGGCATCGTCGTCGGCATCGGACCCGGTCCCTACACCGGGCTGCGCGTCGGTCTGATGACCGCCGACACCTTCGGCCTCGCCCTCGGCGTCCCCGTGCACGGCGTGTGCACGCTCGACGGGCTCGCCTACGCCGCCGACCTGGAGGGCCCCTTCGTCGTGGCCACGGACGCCCGCCGCAAGGAGGTCTACTGGGCCAGGTACGCCGACTCCCGCACCCGGGTGACCGACCCGGCCGTCGACCGGCCCGCCGACATCGCCGGGCAGGTCGCGGACCTGCCCGCGGTCGGCGCCGGCGCGCTGCTCTACCCGGACGTCTTCCCCAGCGCGCACGAGCCCGAGCACGTCTCCGCCGCCGCGCTCGCCTCCCTGGCCGCCCGCAGGCTGGCCGCGGGCGAGGAGCTGCCCGCGCCCCGGCCGCTGTACCTGCGCCGGCCCGACGCCCAGGTCCCGAAGAACTACAAGGTGGTCACCCCCAAGTGACCGGCACCCCTACCCCCCGGCTGCGCGAGATGCGCTGGTGGGACATCGATCCCGTACTCGAACTGGAGCGGGCCCTCTTCCCCGAGGACGCCTGGTCGCGGGGCATGTTCTGGTCCGAGCTGGCGCATGCGCGCGGACCCGAGGCGACCCGGCGGTACCTCGTCGCCGAGGACGGCGAGGAGGACGGCGGCGGCCGGATCGTCGGCTACGCCGGGCTCGCCTCCGCCGGTGAGACCGCCGACGTCCAGACCATCGCCGTCGCCCGCGAGCACTGGGGCACCGGCCTCGGCGCCCGGCTGCTGACCGAACTGCTGCGGGCCGCGACCGCCTTCGAGTGCGCCGAGGTGATGCTGGAGTGCCGGGTGGACAACGTCCGCGCGCAGAAGCTGTACGAGCGCTTCGGCTTCGAGCCCATCGGCTTCCGGCGCGGCTACTACCAGCCCGGCAACGTGGACGCCCTGGTCATGCGCCTGACCACCCTGCCTGACAGCGCCCCCGCCGCCGGCGCGCCCTCCGTACAAGGAACCGAGACCCATGACTGACTCACGAGACGAGCCTCTCGTACTCGGCATCGAGACCTCCTGCGACGAGACCGGCGTCGGCATCGTCCGCGGCACCACCCTGCTCGCCGACGCCGTCGCCTCCAGCGTCGACGAGCACGCCCGCTTCGGCGGTGTCGTCCCCGAGGTCGCCTCCCGCGCCCACCTGGAGGCGATGGTGCCCACCATCGACCGCGCGCTGAAGGAGGCCGGGGTCAGCGCCAAGGACCTCGACGGCATCGCCGTCACCGCCGGTCCCGGCCTCGCGGGCGCCCTCCTGGTCGGCGTGTCCGCGGCCAAGGCGTACGCCTACGCGCTCGGCAAGCCGCTCTACGGCGTCAACCACCTCGCCTCGCACATCTGCGTCGACCAGCTGGAGCACGGCCCGCTGCCCGAGCCGACGATGGCGCTGCTGGTCTCCGGCGGGCACTCCTCGCTGCTGCTGTCCTCCGACATCACCTCCGACGTCCGGCCGATGGGCGCCACCATCGACGACGCGGCCGGAGAGGCCTTCGACAAGATCGCCCGCGTGCTGAACCTGGGCTTCCCCGGCGGCCCCGTCATCGACCGCTACGCCCGCGAGGGCGACCCGGAGGCGATCGCCTTCCCGCGCGGACTCACCGGCCCGCGCGACCCGGCGTACGACTTCTCCTTCTCCGGCCTGAAGACGGCCGTGGCCCGCTGGATCGAGGCCAAGCGGGCCGCGGGCGAGGAGGTGCCGGTGCGCGATGTCGCGGCCTCCTTCCAGGAGGCGGTCGTGGACGTGCTCACCCGCAAGGCCGTGCGGGCCTGCAAGGACGAGGGCGTCGACCACCTGATGATCGGCGGCGGAGTCGCCGCCAACTCCCGGCTGCGGGCCCTCGCCCAGGAGCGCTGTGAGAAGGCCGGCATCCGGCTGCGGGTGCCGCGCCCCAAGCTGTGCACCGACAACGGCGCCATGGTGGCCGCCCTCGGCGCGGAGATGGTCGCCCGGGGCCGGGCCGCCTCCAGCTGGGACCTGTCCGCAGACTCCTCCCTGCCGGTGACCGACCCGCACGTCCCCGGGCACCACCACGACCACGACCACGTGCACGAGGTCAGCAAGGAGAACCTGTACTCGTGACGGTCGCGTTGATGTGGGAGGCGCGGGCGGTCCCCGGCAAGGGCGAGGAGCTGCTGGCGTGGGCCCGCGCCCAGGAGCTGAGCCCGGCCCCGCTGCGGCGGGAGACCTTCCGCGCCCCGCAGGACCGGGTGCTCGTCATCACCTGGTGGGACGCCGCCTACGACGCCGGCCTCCCCGAACTGCCGGAGCCGGCGGGTGACATGGTGACCCGCGCGGTGCACCGGTGGCGGTTCGAGCCGGTGGACGCCGGCCCCGCGGGCGGCTGAGGCTCAGGCGAGCGGCCGCACCTCCGTCTCGCAGCGCAGCGGCCGGTCCGGGCCCAGGAGCCGCTCCGGGCCGGTGAGCGTCAGCTCCGCGGTGTGCCGTACGTCCGTGCTGGACGCGGCCAGGCGGAGCTGGAGCGCGCCCGGCTCGACCACGCGGCGGCCGGTGCGGTCGGTGAAGGACGACAGGGCGGCCGGGAAGCGGAAGGTCACCCGGGCCGCCTCGCCGGGCTCCAGGGACACCCGCTGGTAGCCGACCAGGCGGACGTCCGGGCGGGTGACCCGGGCGACCGGGTCGTGCAAGTACAGCTGGACGACCTCGGCGCCCGCGCGGTCGCCGGTGTTGCGGACGGTGACGGACAGGTCGCAGGAGCCGTCGGTGCCCAGCTCCGGGACCCCGCCGTCGAAGTCCTCCCAGGCGAACGTCGTGTACGAGCGGCCGTGGCCGAACGGGTACAGCGGGGTCGGGTCCAGGTTGCTGACCTCGCCCGCCAGGCCCAGCGGCGGCTGGAGATACGTCCACGGCTGGCCGCCGGGAGCACGGGGCACGCTCACCGGGAGCCGGCCCGACGGGTTCACCCGGCCCGACAGCACGCCCGCCACCGCCGGGCCGCCCTCCTCGCCGGGGAAGAAGGCCTGCACGACCGCGCCGAGCCGCCCGTCCCAGCGGCCGAGCGCGTAGGGGCGGCCGGTCAGCAGGACCAGAACCACCGGGACGCCGGTCGCCACCAGGGCGTCCAGCAGCTCGCCCTGCACGCCTGGGAGCTGGAGGTCCAGCGCGTCGCAGCCCTCGCCCGAGGTGCCCCGCCCGAACAGGCCCGCCCGGTCGCCGAGCACGGCCACGCAGACGTCGGCCTCGGCGGCGCGGGCCACCGCCTCCTCGAAGCCGGAGCGGTCCGGGTCGGAGGTGTCGCAGCCCTCGGTGAAGGTGACCTTGGCGTCGGGGAGCTCGCCGCGCAGGGCCTCCAGCAGGGTGGGGATCTCGATGCCCATGGGGATCTCGGGGTGCTGGACGCCCACGTGGGAGGGGAAGGAGTAGCAGCCCAGCATGGCCAGCGGGTCGGCGGCGCGCGGGCCGACGACGGCGATCCGGGTGTCGGGGGACAGCGGCAGCAGGTCGTCCGGGTTGGCCAGCAGCACCACCGACTCCTCCGCGAGGCGGCGGGCCAGGGCGCGGTTGGCCGCGGAGTCCAGGTCGATCGGGCCGGTGGGCTCGGGTGTCCAGTCCTCGTCGAGCAGGCCCAGTTCGCACTTCTGGGTGAGGACGCGTCTGACGGCCCGGTCGATCAGCTCCTCGGGGACCTCGCCCGCCCGCACCGCCTTCAGCAGCGGCTCGCCGTAGCACTTCACGGTGGGCAGTTCGACGTCGATGCCGGCCGCCAGGGCGGCGTGGGCCGCCTCGGCGTCGGTGCCGGCGACGCGGTGCAGGGTCTGCAGGAAGCCCACGGCGAAGTAGTCCGCGACCACCGTCCCGTCGAAGCCCCACTCCTCGCGCAGCAGGCCGGTGAGCAGCCCGGGGTCGGCGGAGGCGGGCACGCCGTCGGTCTCGGTGTAGGCGGCCATCACCGAGCGGGCGCCGCCCTCGCGCAGCGCGTGCTCGAACGGCGGCAGGGTGATGTCCGCGAACTCCCGCACCCCGGCCCGTACGGGGGCCAGGTTGCGGGCGCCCGCCGAGGCGGCGTACCCGGCGAAGTGCTTCAGCGTGGCGACGATCCCGGCCGACTCCAGGCCGCGCACATAGGCCGCGCCGACCGTGCCCACGAGATACGGGTCCTCGCCGATGGTCTCCTCGACCCGGCCCCAGCGCAGATCGCGTACGACGTCCAACACCGGGGCGAGGCCCTGGTGGACGCCGACCGAGCGCAGGTCGTGGCCGATGCGCCGGGCCATCTCCTCCACCAGTGCCGGGTCGAACGCGGCCCCCCAGGCCAGCGGCACCGGGTACGCCGTCGCGCCCCACGCGGTGAAGCCCGCCAGGCACTCCTCGTGCGCCATCGCCGGGATGCCGAACCGGCCCGCCCCGGCGATCCGGCGCTGGGCGCTCGCCAGCGAGCGGGCACCGGTCTCCGGGTCGACGGGGGCGGTGCCGAAGGGGCGGGTGAGCTGGCCGAGGCCGCGGGTGATCAGCTCGTCCCATTCCTCGTCGGAGTGCTCGGCGGTCATGTCGTGCTGGTGCGGGGCGACACCGGCGCCGTCCGTGGCGGCGCCCACCCACACGCCGTACAGCTGGGCCGTCTTCTCTTCCAGGGTCATCCGGGAGAGCAGGTCCTCGACCCGGGCGGCGGTGGGCAGGGCGCGGTCACGCCAGGGGCTGGTCATGAAACTCCTGTCGGTAACGGAGGGGTCGGAGGCCGGTGTCACTTGCCGCCCACTCCCATCAGGCCGCTGACGAGGGCGCGCCGGGCCACCAGGTAGACGACGAAGATCGGGATGCCGGAGAGGACGACCGAGGCGAGCAGCGCGGGGACGTTGACCCCGAACTGGCTGACGTAGTTGAAGAGTCCGAGGGTGAGGACCCGGGGGCCGTCCGACTGGGTGAAGATCAGCGGGAAGAGGAAGCCGTTCCAGGCCTGGAGCGCGGAGTAGATCACCACCGTGCTGATGCCGCCCTTGGCGAGCGGGATCACCAGCTGGAACAGCATCCGCAGCGAGGAGGCGCCGTCCAGGGCCATCGCCTCGTACAGCTCCTCGGAGATGTCCCGGAGGGTGCCGGTGAGGACCAGCACGGACACCGGCATCGCGAAGGCCGCCGTCGGCAGGATCACGGCGGGCAGGGTGTCGTAGAGGCCGAGCTCGGCGATCAGCAGGTACAGCGGGACGACGACCGCCTGGGCGGGGATCGCCACGCCCAGCAGGAAGAGCCGGAACGCGGCGCCGGACCAGCGGTTCCGGGTGCGCACGGCCACGTACGCCAGCGGCACGGACAGCGCCAGCACCAGACCGACGACCGCCGCCGCGACGATCGCCGTGTTGGCGAGGAGGTGACCGAAGCCGCTGTCCAGGACGGTGTTGTAGTTGTCGAGGGTGGGGTCGGGCGGAGGCTTGAGCGGGTTGCCCTCGAGCAGCTGGTCCTGGCGGGTCAGCGACGCCGAGAGCATCGCGTAGATCGGGACCAGGACGACGACCAGCCAGATCAGCGAGCCGAGGCCCGCGACCGGGTTGGCGCGCCTGGTCCAGGGCCGCCGGGCGCGGGACGTCCGCCCCGACGGCGGGCTGGGCTCGCGGAGCTTCGCGGGACGCGGCAACGTATCGTGTGACACTTCGTCACATCCCTTCGCGGGTGCTGCGCATGGTGCCGAAGCCGGTCAGCCGGACCAGCAGCAGGGAGAGACCGGTGGCCGTCACGACCAGGAAGGACGCGATGGCGCTGGCGTAGCCGAAGTCGTACGACTTGAAGCCCGCCTCGTACATCAGGTACGGCAGGATCGCCGTGTCCGTGCCGGGGCCGCCCTTGGTGAGGATCAGGACGGTCTCGAAGTACGTCAGCGAACCGACGATGATCAGCACGCTGGACGTGGTGACGGTGTGCCGCAGCTGCGGCAGTGTGATCGAGAAGAACTGGCGGAGGGGGCCGGCGCCGTCGATGGCCGCCGCCTGGTAGAGCACCTGCGGGATCTGGCGCGCGCCGCCCTGGTAGATCAGCGTGTGCAGCGGCATGAACTGCCAGCCGCCGACGAACACGATGGCGAGGAACGCCCCGCTGGAGGAGCCGAGGGTGTCCTTCTGGATGATGCCGAAGTTCGGGTCGAGCAGGGCGTAGAACAGCAGCGCGACGGCCGTGGAGGACAGCAGCAGCGGGGTGAAGAAGATCGCGGAGAGGACCGCGCGGTTGCGCTGCTTGCCCGCGGCCCAGACGCCGAGGAGCAGGGCGACGACCGTCTGGAAGAGCCAGGAGCAGACCGTCAGCAGGACCGTCAGCCACAGGGACTGGGTGATGCGCGGGTCGTCGAGCAGCTTCTGCCAGTTGTCCAGGCCGACCGGGCGGGGGTCGCCGAGGCCGTCCCATTGCGTGAAGGACAGGTAGAAGGCCAGGCCCATAGGGACGACCGCGAAGAACGCGAAGAAGAGCACCCCGGGCAGGGCCCAGACGGCGTGCGGACGCCCCGCCCGGGCCCTGACGGGCTTGGTGGTCGCCTTGCTCACTTCAGCCCCTTGCAGGCGGCCACGAACCGGCTCGGCGACGACTTCCCCGCGAACAGCTTGCTGATCTCGGTGTGCATCCTGGTGCCCAGCTCGTCGCCGAGCGCCTGGTCCCAGGAGAGGGTGAAGGCGGGCGCCTCCTCGACCATCTGGTACTGGAAGCGGGCGTACTCGGGGTTCGGCGCGTCACCGAGCAGCAGAGCCGCGTTCGACGTCGTCGGTACGTCGCCGTTGGCCACCAGGTCCTTGGCGTACTCGCGGGACGCGCACTCCTTGAGGAAGGCGATCGCGGCGTCCTTGTTGCGGACGCGGGTGTTGACGGACCAGTAGTTGGTGGGGTTGCCGACCACGTTGCGGGCGTCGCCGGTGCCGCCCTCGATCTTCGGGAAGGGGGCCCAGCCCAGGTCCTTCTTCGCGAAGTCGGGGAACTTGCCGAGCTGCGTGGAGTACTCCCAGGAGCCCATCAGGTGCATCGCCGCCTTGCCCTTGGCGAAGACGGCGGGGGCGCCGCCGTTGACGTACGACACCGAGGTGAACTTCGAGCCGAACGCGCCGTCGTCGACCAGGTCCCGCACCATCTCGGCCGCCTTCAGCACCGCCGGGTCGCCCCAGCCCTCGGCGTCGCCGTCCTGGATGCGCCGGAAGACCTCCGGCCCGCCGAGCCGGTCGACCAGGTACTCCAGCCACATCAGTTCCGGCCAGATGTCGGAGCCGCCGAGCGCGAACGGGGTGATGCCCGCCCTCTTCAGCTTGGCGTTGATGTCGAGGAGCTGGTCCCAGGTGGTCGGCGGGGTCAGCTTGTGCTCGGTGAAGACGGACTTGTTGTAGAAGAGGATCACCGGCTGCATGCCGCGCATCGGGACGCCGTAGTGGCGGCCCTTGAGGTCGCCGGCCGCGAGCACCGAGGGCAGGAAGCCCTTCTTCAGGACCTCGTCGTTCTCGATGATGTCGGTGAGGTCGATCAGCTTGTCCGCCTCGACGTACGGCTTGATCGAGCCGCCGCCCCAGTTGAAGAACACGTCCGGCGCGCTGGGCGAGCCCATGGCCGTGCGCAGCTTGGGGGAGTAGTCGGAGCCGGGGATCCGCTCCAGCTTGATCTTGCCGCCCGCCTTCTTCGCGGCCGCCGACTTGTTGAAGCGGTCCACGGCCGCCTGCTGGACCTTCACCGCGTCGTCGCCGTAGACGAAGGCGGTGAGGGTACCGTCGCCGCTGCCGGAGCCACCGGAGGAGCCGCAGGCGGACAGGCCGGTGGTGAGCAGGGTGGTGGCGCCGGCACCGAGCACCCAGCGTCTGCTGAACGAACGTCCGCCGATGGACGTGTGGGACCCCATGGCAGCAACCTTTCGACTTTCTGGACGCCCGGAAGGGCGAATGTTTCGGGATGAATATCGAATGTTCCGGGAACCTAAGGCGCCGCGCGGGGTCCGTCAAGGGGTCGCGCAGAGATACGATCGCGGGCATGACTCCACCGGAACGCGCTCAAACCCAGACGGCACGGCGGTCCGCGCAGACCGCGACGCTCGCGGAGATCGCCCGCGAGGCGGGCGTGTCCGCCCCGACTGTTTCGAAGGTCCTCAACGGACGCGCGGACGTCGCCCCGGCGACCCGCAACCGCGTGGAGGAACTGCTGCGCGCCCACGGTTACCGGCGCCGCCGCGCCGAGTCGACCCGGTCGCCGCTCGTCGACCTCGTCTTCCACGAGATGGAGAGCGCCTGGGCGCTGGAGGTCATCCGCGGCGTGGAGAACGTGGCCCGGGACGCCGGGCTGAGCGTCGTGCTGTCCGAGAGCGCGGGGCGGCTCACCCCCGGGCGGACCTGGGCCGACCAGGTCGCCGCGCGCCGGCCGCACGGCGTGATCCTGGTGCTGTCCGAGCTCGACGAGTCGCAGCGGGCCCTGCTGACCAGCCGGTCCATTCCGTTCGTGGTGATGGACCCGGCCGGCGACCCGGGCTCCGACGTGCCGTCAATCGGCGCCACCAACTGGCAGGGCGGCCTCGCCGCCACCCGGCACCTGGTCGATCTGGGCCACCGGCGCATCGGGGCGATCAGCGGGCCGTCGCGGATGATGTGCAGCCGGGCCCGCATCGACGGCTACCGGGCCGCGCTGGAGACCGCCGGGGTGCCGGTCGACCCCGCGCTGATCAGGAACGGCGACTTCCACCACGAGTCCGGCTACCGGCTGGGCCTGGAACTGCTCCGGCAGCCCGACCGGCCGACGGCCGTCTTCGCCGGGAACGACCTCCAGGCGCTCGGTCTGTACGAGGCGGCGCGCGAGCTGGGGCTGCGGGTGCCGGAGGACCTGAGCGTCGTCGGGTTCGACGATCTGCCGGTCGCCCGGTGGGTGGGCCCGCCGCTGACGACCGTACGGCAGCCGCTGACCGAGATGGCGGAGGCGGCGGCGCGGCTGGTGTTGGAGCTGGGGCGCGGCGACGAGACGACGCCGGCGGCGACGCGGGTGGAGCTGGCGACGAGCCTGGTGGTGCGCAGCAGTACGGCCGCGCCGGCGGGGTCCTGAGGGGGCTGCCGTACGGGAGGCCGGTGAGGCGTGGCCGAAAGTCGCCCTGTTGACGCCTCGCCTCTTCCGCCCCAACACTCCTCCGCAGCCAATCGGTTATATGACCGAAACTTTCGGAGGCACCCGCATGAGATCTCTGAGATCCGGCTTCTCCCTGGGGTCGGCGGTCGTCGGCGTCGCCGCGACGCTCGGCGCCCTGCTCGCCGCCGCCCCCGCCGCGCACGCCGCCGACGTGCCGCTGCGCGAGCTGGCCGACGCCAAGGGCAAGGTCATCGGCACGGCGGCCGGCGGCTCCCACCTCACCGGCGCCCGCGGTGAGATCACCGGGCGGGAGTTCAACTGGCTCACCCCCGAGAACGCCATGAAGTGGGAGGCGGTGGAGCCCAGCCGCGGCACCTACAACTGGGCCGAGGCCGACCGGATCGTCGACTTCGCCCAGGCCAACGGCCAGCAGGTCCGCGGTCACACCCTGGTCTGGCACAGCCAGAACCCGAGCTGGCTCACGGGCGGCTCCTTCACCCCGGCCGAGCTGCGCACCATCCTCCAGAACCACATCTCCACCGAGATGACCCGCTACAAGGGCAAGGTCGCCGCGTGGGACGTCGTCAACGAGGCGTTCAACGAGGACGGCACCTACCGCCAGTCCCTCTGGTACACGGGCCTCGGCACCGACTACATCGCCGACGCCCTGACCTGGGCCCGCGCCGCCGACCCCGGTGCCAAGCTCTACATCAACGACTACAACGTCGAGGGCGTCAACGCGAAGAGCACCGCCCTGTACAACCTGGTCAAGTCCCTGAAGGAGCGCGGCGTCCCGATCGACGGCGTCGGCCTCCAGGCCCACCTGATCCTCGGCCAGGTGCCGTCCACCCTCCAGCAGAACATCCAGCGCTTCGCCGACCTCGGCGTGGACGTGGCCATCACCGAGCTGGACATCCGCATGCAGCTCCCGGCGACCCAGGCCAAGCTGGCCCAGCAGGCCGCCGAGTACAAGGCCGTCATGAACGCCTGCCTCGCCGTGACACGCTGCACCGGCGTCACCGTCTGGGGCTTCAACGACGCCGACTCCTGGGTCCCGGACGTCTTCGACGGCTACGGCGCGGCCACGCCGTACGACGAGAACCTCGCGCCGAAACCGGCGTATCACGCCATCGCCGAGTCGCTCGGCGGAACCGGCCAGCCCGGCCCCGGGCCCGGTGACGGCTGCAAGGCGACGTACAGCGTCGTCAACCAGTGGAACAGCGGCTTCACCGGCCAGGTGCGGATCGACTGCGCGGGGACCGCGCTCGCGTCCTGGAAGGCGAACTGGACCTTCGCCGCCGGCCAGCGGATCAGCCAGGCGTGGAACGCGGACTGCACCCAGTCCGGCACCGCGGTCAGCTGCTCGAACCTGTCCTACAACGGGACGGTCCCGGCGGGCGGTTCGGTGACGTTCGGGTTCAACGGCACCTGGAGCGGCAGCAACCCGGTGCCGGCGGTGACCCTGGGGTGAGGCACGGTGACTCCGGGACGCGTCCCGGGCGCGGAATCTGAGATTTCCCCAAGAAAAGACGATCCGGCGTTCCTCCTCGCCATAATTCGGACTTATGTTCCTCCTTGTGGCGGGACTTGACGAACACGGGGACGAGGGCAGACCAGTGGGCCGGCGGTCACGATGGCTGAAGACCGCCGGCCTCGCCCTCACCGCACTGCTGGTCCTGGGCGCCGGAGCGGCCGCCTGGGCCTACTGGCAGCTCAGCGACAACATCACCGGCGTGGACATCGACCACGCCCTCGGCGACGACCGTCCCCCGAGGACGACGAGCGGCCCGTCACCCGGCGCCTCCCCGCTGCCCGGCGGCCCGCTGAACATCCTCGTCCTCGGCTCGGACTCCCGCGACGGCGCCGAGAACCGCGCACTGGGCGGCGGCGAGGGCGGCAGCGCCCGGGCCGACACGGCGATGGTCGTCCACCTGGACGCGGGGCGCACCGCGGCGACCGTGGTCAGCATCCCGCGCGACACCCTGGTCGCCCGGCCGGCCTGTCCGCTGGAGTCCGGCGGCGAGTCGGCCGCGTCGGACGGCGCGATGTTCAACAGCGCCTACCAGGTGGGCGGCCCGGTGTGCGCGGTGAAGACCGCGGAGTCGCTGACCGGCGTCCGGATGGACCACTACGTCGAGATCGACTTCTCCGGGTTCGCGCGGCTGGTCGACGCGCTCGGCGGGGTCACCGTCACCACCGAGGAGGACATCGACGACGACCTGAGCCATCTGCGCCTGGCGGCCGGCACCCACCACCTCGACGGCGAGCAGGCGCTCGGCCTGGCCCGCACCAGGCACGGCATCGGCGACGGCAGCGACCTCGGCCGGATAGGGCTGCAGCACGCTCTGGTCAAGGCGCTGCTGGCGCGGATCTCGGAGATCGGCCTGCTCACCGACCCGGCGCGGCTCTACGAGGTCGCCGACGCGGTCACCGGCAGCCTCACCACCGACACCGGCCTCGACTCGCTCGGTGAGCTGACCGGCCTGGCCCGGACCCTGCGGGACCTGCCGCCGGACGCGGTCACCACCCTGACGATGCCGGTCACCCCGGCCCCCGCCGACCCCAACCGGGTGGTGGCCAAGGATCCGGAGGCGGGGCGGCTCTGGGCGTCGCTGCGGTGAGGGGGGACTTGGCGCGCACGGCCCCGAGGGGTGTCGTCGAACTCCCGTCTGCCCCGCGACGCCCGGCACGNNGTTCGACGACACCCCCTAGGAGCGGGGCCGGCGCAGGAGGCCGTCCAGGACGCGTTCGAGTTGTTCCCGGATGTCGTAGCCGGCCTTCACCTCGTGCCAGCGGTTCGACAGCGCGGCCAGGCGCGGCAGTTCGGCCGCGTCCTCCTCGGTGATCAGGTCGGGGAAGAGCGCCGTGCGGTCGGGGTCGGCGGCACGGCGGGCGTCGGCGCGCCGGAAGACCAGCGAGCCGTGGATGACGTACCAGAGGGTGTGGTAGGCGTGCACCGCCTCCTCGGGGCTCAGCCCGCAGGCGATCGCCGAGTCGATGATCTCCTCCGCCGTCCACCACGCGTCCTTGTCGGTGAGGTCACCGAGCGCGAGGATGTCGACGACCCAGATCATCTCGGCCAGCACGTCGTGCATGTGCACGGCGGTGGCGAGGATGCGCTCGCGCGGATCGTCGGGCAGGGACGGGCGCGGGACGGCCGCCACCATGCCCGTCAGGGTGAGCATGAGCAACTCGACCTTGTCGCGGACGTGGTGGTACAGCGCCATCGGGGTGGCGCCGACCTCCTTGGCGATCCGCCGCATGGAGACCGCCTCGACGCCCTCCTCCAGGATGATGCGCCGCGTCACGTCGACGATCTGCCCCGCCTCGATCCGGCGCGGGCGGCCCCGTCGGCGCGTTCCTAAACTGTCTGTCGTTGCCACGGAAATCATTGTCCCGCGCTGGGGCGGCCGCGTCGGGGGCGTCCGATCGGTGGGAACGTACTACGGCAGAAAAAGACCGAAGAATGTCGACGCGTGCGTCGATCCGCGCGTTCTCCTGAGCGACGCACAGGCGAGAGACCGCAGGGATCCGGCCACCCGAGCCGGGGAACCACCCCCGCTACCTCGGTGCGGGACGCCCGAGCAGCATGGCGGGCGCACCCGCCACCCGGGTGAGGAAGACGGTCACCGCGGCGGTGCCGTGCGGCTTGGGCAGCACCTTCCGCCGCAGCTCCTCCGGTTCGACGGCCGACCCCCGCTTCTTCACGGTCAGCACGCCCACCCCCCGCTCCCGCAGCAGCGCCTTCAGCTTCTTGACGTTGAACGGCAGGTGATCGGTGATCTCGTAGGCGGTGGCGTACGGCGTGTCCCGCGGCTCGTCGGCGGTGACGTACGCGATGGTCGCGTCGAGCAGCCCGCCGCCGACCTGCTCGGCCACCTCGGCGACCAGATGGGCGCGGATGACGGCACCGTCCGGCTCGTACAGGAACCGCCCGACGGGCCGCACCTCCGGGTCGGCCAGCCCGCGTCCGGTCAGGGTGCGCGGCCCGGGCAGCAGGGTGGCCCGCACCAGGCCGGGCCCGGTGCCGAACCACAGCACGGCCTCCTTCACGTCCCCGCCGTCCGAGATCCACTCCGCCTCGGCCGCCTCCGGCACCGCCTCGTGCGGGATGCCGGGAGCCACCTTGAGGGCGGCGTGCGGGGCCCGCAGGGCGGCCTCGACGGCCCAGGACAGCGGCGGCGAGTAGGCCTCCGGGTCGAAGATGCGGCCCCGCCCGCCGCGCCGCGCGGGGTCGACGAAGACGGCGTCGTACCCGCCCGTGTCGACCTCGGTGACGTCCGCCTCTCGCACCTCGATCCGGTCCGCCAGCCCCAGCTCCTCGGCGTTGGCCCGGGCC
>NZ_MUND01000463.1 GCF_002154375.1 Streptomyces glaucescens
CGGGTCGTGCTGCTCGCCGACGCGCCGCCGGAGCACGTCGACCCCACGCAGATGTACATCGGCACAACCCTCGGTGTCGCCACCGGCCTGTTCCACCGCACCCTCACCGGCTATGTGGAGAGCTACGACGGCGGCCCGCGCCGCCTGGTCGGCGACCTCGCCACCGACACCGGGCGCAGCGAGGACGGCGGCCGCACCTGGACGTACACCCTGCGCGAGGGGCTGAGGTTCGCGGACGGCACGCCCATCACCTCGTACGACGTCGCGCACGCGATCGCCCGCTCCTTCGGCCCGAACGGCGTCTACGGGCCGCAGTTCATCCAGCAGGCCCTGGACCCGGGCCGCGCCTACCGCGGGCCGGAGCAGGACGGCCCCACCGCGCCGGGCGTGGCCACGCCGGACGAGCGCACCCTGGTCTTCTCGCTGCCGGAGCCCACCCCTGGCTTCCCGTTCTTCGCGACCACCACGACCACCACCCCGGTCCCGGCGGACCGCGACACCGGCGCCGACTACGAGACGTCCTGGCTGGCCACCGGGCCGTACCGGGTCCGGGAGTTCGTGCCCGGCAGCCACTACCTGCTGGAGCGCAACCCGCACTGGGACCCGGCGACCGACCCGATCCGCCACCAGTACCCGGACGAGGTGCTGTGGGAGTTCGGCGTCCCGCGCGACGCGCAGACCGAGCGGCTGCTCGACCCGGCCGGCGCGGACCGCGCCGCCGTCGCCACCTTCGACGTCGCCGAGCACCGGGTCGCCGAGGTGCTGGCCGACCCGGAGCTGAGCGCGCGGGTCGTCGCCGGGCCCTCCGCCTACCTCCAGTACGTGTACATCAACACCCGCCGGGTCACCGACGTCGACGTCCGCCGCGCCCTCAACCACGCCTTCGACAAGGGCACCTGCGTCCGGCTCGCGGGCGGCGACGCGGGCGCCGAGCGGGCCGGGACGATCCTCGCCCCCATGGTCCCCGGCTACCGCGCCGACGACGTCTACCCCTCCGGTGAGCACGGCGACCCGCTCAGGGCCAAGGAGCTGATCGCGGGCAAGGAGCTGCGCCCGCTCGTCTTCGCCTACCCGGACACCGCGCCCAACGCGCCGGTGGCGCCCGCGGTCAAGGCGGCGCTGGAGGCGGCCGGCTTCGAGATCGAGCTGCGCCCCGTCGACAAGGCCGCCTTCTACAGCCTGATGGGCGACGCCGACAACGACTGCGACCTGATCTACGGCGTGTGGGGCCCCGACTTCCCGGACGCCTCCGGCGTCTTCGACGTGCTCTTCCGCGGCGACCGCCTCACCCGCGGCGGCAACATGAACCTGTCGTACTTCGACGACCCGGAGATCACCGCCGAGATCGCCGCGCTGGCCCAGGAGCCCGACCGCGCCGCCGTCGCCGGACGCTACGCCGACCTGGACCGCCGCCTGATGGCCGAGCACGCTCCCGTGATCCCCGTCTACTACAAGCGGCAGTGCACCCTCTACGGCCCCGCGGTGGGCGGGCTGTTCCTCAGCGCCCAGTACTTCGTGCCGAACCTCACGCGGATGCACGTCCTCGACTGACGCCGTACGCCCGCTTCCGCCGGCCGTACGCACC
>NZ_MUND01000464.1 GCF_002154375.1 Streptomyces glaucescens
TGCTCCGGCCGGAGCACTGATCGTGGAGTCCATCCCCGACAGCACCGACACCTACAGCGACTGCGGATCGTCCGGAACCGACGCCGGCTCCTTCCAGTTCACCTTCCACCCCAACCCAGCAGCGACCGGACCAGGCCTGGGCCCGTACGAGGCCAAGGGAGACCTGCATCAGATCGGCGGTGGGCACGGCGGGCACTTCTGGTACACCCACACGCGCGACACTGCTCATCTCGGTGGCCCCGGCGGCCGGATGACCATCGACGGCATCTGGACCCTGGGCCGCAGCGTCGAGTGGGCCCGCGTCTTCGCACACATGCCAGACACCGGGGCGCACACCCAGCAGGCCCATTATGTGATCAAGGGAGTCGCGGGCGGTGACCGCCACCGCTATGTCAACACCCACTACAGTAAGAACACATGGGTCGAGCTCGGTGTCTTCCGCTTCACCGGCACGCCACAGGTGGCGCTGACGAACACCACTGACGACGGCACCGCAGATGAGGACGTCGCCTGGGACGCCGTCGCCTTCCAGCCACTGGCGGGCAAGCCGAAGCACATGGTCGTCGCCATGGGCGACTCCTACACCTCCGGTGAGGGTGCCGGGGCCTACTCACCCGAGTCTGACAGGGACCACGGGACGAGCACCTGGAACGCCTGCCGACGCAGCGACAACTCCTGGCCACGCAAGGTCGTGTTGCCCGGACAAAGCTCCAGCCTCGGGCAACTCTCGAACGACAGAAGCGCCACCGTCGACTTCCTGGACGTCAGTTGCTCCGGCGCGAAAACCTCGCAGCTAACCGCGGGGGATCCCACCCCATGGGGAAAGATCGGCAACTACCGCGAGAAGAGCCAGATCGACTCCGGTGTCCTCAGCCCGGACACCACACTGGTCATGCTGACCATCGGCGGCAACGACGGGGACAACTTCACCAACGCCGTCACGAACTGCTACGTCATAGGGGTGTGTGACCCAGCCGACTACAAGGGCAAGGTCGACCAGGCGGTCGAGGACACTGGGACAGTTATCAACCAAATCGCGGCCGCCGCGCCGAACGCGCAGATCATGCTCATGGGTTACCCGCGTCTGGTCAGTGACAGTCAATGCGTGACAGCGGACTTCGACGCCCTGAACTCCCTGGCCGACTACGTACGGGATAAGCAGAAGGCCAAGGCGGAGGAACTGCGCAAGGCGGGGTCCAAGGTGGCCTTCGCCGATCCGATTCCGGCGTTCCGGGGACACGGAATCTGTGACGGCGATGAGTGGATCAACCGCATTGTGGCGGGACCGAACGGGGACGGCGACTTCCACGACGGCGACCCGGCCAACCAGGCTCCCTGCCTGCCCTGGCCCGGGAAGAACGTCTGCGCCAGCCTGGAGTCGTTCCACCCGAAGAGTGCCGGTACAACGGGTTACGCTCGGGTCATGGACCAGGCACTGGCCGACACGGGGTACAAGGGCAGTTAGTGACAGCTCACAAGACGGGCAGCATGGTGGTGGCGAAGCGGGCTGACCGCTTCGCCACCACCGGCTGCCTGACCATCCTGATCGCGCTGATCACCCTTCTCGGCGTCCTCGTCTCCTGGCTGTGGTACCGGCACTGGCACGACGGGCACGTCAACACTGAGCGCAGGGACAGGGCGTTCGCATCGATCCTGAAGCAGGCCCGCGCCACGGCGGACGACACGACCCACGCACTCGACACGAGCGGCGCCACCGACACCGACGCACTCATCGGCGTGATCTGGCGGCACACGCAAGCTCCCGTGATCACTTACGACGCGTCCCGCCGCGAATTCACCGCCAGGGCCGCGAGATCCGCAATGTATGACGAAGAGGTCATGCTCCCCGGTGGTGGGCCCGTGCAGGTGAGTCGGTGTCTCGTCTTCGCCTACGCTCACCGCTCCGGGCAGGCGTGGACGTCGCGGGTTTCCGAGCAGGACGACGATGTGTGCCGTCCAGGCACCACCATCGAAGGTCTGGTGCGCCTCGCGCGGACGCGCATCTCCAGCCTGTACGTCGAGGACCTGACGCGAGCCGGTGTGCAAGAGGCTCTCGATCCCACGTCACGGCTGCGTTCCTACGACGTCAAGAGCGTGATGCGCAGGGCAGAAACGGTGACCGTCACCATCCTGCTCTCCAGCCCCGGCACATCGGTCGATCAGTGCTACCGCTTCACCCGGCCCGTCGCCGGCGATGACGGCCAGGGCTCCGCCACAGCGGTTCCGGTCTCTTCGTGCTGACCTTGCGGCTGCATGCCGCAGGGACTTGATGGACTGGGGCGATGAAGATCTTGTCGCCTCGTGTCCTGCGGGCTCTTGAACGGTTCAACGCCGCTTATCCCTGGGATCACAACGCCCACTACCACCGCTGGATCCTGCGGCAGTTGCCGAGGCGCTTCGACCGCGCCCTGGACGTCGGTTCGGGCAGCGGTGATCTTGCAAGGCTCTTGGCCGGACGAGCCGATGCTGTGCAGGCCGTCGATTCCGATCCGGTGATCACAGCCCAGGCCCAGAAACTGACTCCTTCCGGGCTCCCTGTCACCTTCACCGTCGCGGATGCAATAGCCGAGCTTCCTGCCGACCCTTACGACGTCATCACGTGCGTCGCCACGATCCACCACCTGCCGTTCACCCTGGCGCTCACCCGTTTCCGCCGTCATCTGGCTCCCGGAGGGACACTGGTGATCGTCGGCCTGTCTCGCGCCCAGGCCCCCGTGGACCACCTGCTCGGTGCTGTCGCCATTCCGGCCAACGCTGCCATGGGCTGGCTGAAGAACAAGGGCCGCCCCTCGCAGCGGCCCGTCTCCATGACGGCCCCTACTCGCTCAGCGGACATGACCTTTGACGACATCGTCCGTGAAGCCAGAGACGTCCTCCCTGGCGCACGGCTGCGACGACGGTTGTTCTGGCGCTATACGCTTGTATGGAATCAGCCCTGAGTGGCCGGTGGCTTCCTCGACCAAGTGTCGGTGCGGGGACTCTTGCGGGTGAGACGCCGAGTCATCATGGTGATGAGCGCCCAGTTCAGGTGTGCTTCGGAGTGCTGGGGCAAGCGTTCGTAGTCGCGTGCGTTGCGGCGGGCGTTCATGCACCAGCCGATCGTGCCCTCGACTTTCCAACGGCGGGGCAGGACGACGAAGCCCTTGGTGCCCTTGGGCCGGGAGACGATGCGCAGGGTGAGCCAGAGGCGGTCGCGAGCCCAGTTGACGAGGTCGCCGGCGTAGCCGCGGTCGGCCCAGATCTGGGTGATCTGCGGCTGGGTGAGGCGAAGGCGCCAGAACACGTCGCGGGCGGTGTCGCGGTCCTGGATGTCGGCGGGCGTCACCGTGATCATCACGGGCAGGCCGAGCGTGTCGACGGTGATATGTCGCTTGCGCCCGTTGATTTTCTTGGCGGCGTCGTAGCCCCGGCTGTCGCGGCCGACGGTGGAGGCGCCCTTGACCGACTGGGAGTCCACGATCAGCGTCACGGGATGGGGGCAGCGGCCTTTGCCGGTACGGATCCTCCGGCGGAGCTGGTCACGGATGTAGGTGACAACTTCGGCCCGGTTCCACCGCCAGAAGAACCCGTAAACGGTCTCCCACGGGGGGAAATCCGCGGGCAGGGCCCTCCACTTCGCGCCGTTGTCGATGATGTAGCGGATGCCGTCGACGATCTCCCGCCGGGGCCACTTCTCCGGATGCCCGCCGGTCTTCGTCTGGCAGGCCGGAATGGGCAGCAGGGGTTCCAGAAGGGCCCATTCGGCGACGGAGGTGTCGGACGGGTAGCGGCGGCGACGCGAAGCAGCGGGCATGGCGGGCTCGGCAGGGTGATCGGTGGTGGACGGAGGCTATTGGGAGAGCTGGGCGAGGGTGGCGCGCACCCCGGTGAGCTGGGCGGTGGTGAGCTGGGCCCATTCGTCGTCGGGGTAGCGGGCCAGGTGCGGATCGAGCGTGCCCGTGATCACCCGGGTGAGCCGGCCGAGGATCTGTCGGAACTGGCGCTTGTCGTACTCGATCCAGTCCGCGGGGTCGTCGGAGAACATGAACCCGTCCCGCCGTGTCCAGGTGATCGGCGTCAGGTTCTCCGCAGCGACGACGTCGCGGACGTGCCGGATGCCGCGCCCGACCTGCGAGCGGGTCAGACGGGTGGCGGCCATGAGCTGGTAGGTGTGCAGGCCAGCCGGGCGTGCTTCCATCAGAGCGACGCGGACCAGGTCGCCGTAGTACTCGGCCAGCGGCCGGGCCTCCCGGCGTCGCGGCATGTCCTACTCGCCCTTGAGTAGCTGGACCAGCTGCTCGTCCAGGGTGAACTCGCCGTTGTCGAGCGCCCCTTCGAGCCAGTCCGCCGCCGCACGGACCCGTCCGATCTGACGGCGGACGGTCTCGCGCTCGTCCTCGGTGAATACCAGTCCAGCCAGTCGGGAAACGCTGCTTGCCGTTCGGTGTCTGTGGTGTAGGGCTGGTGGTAGGCCCATTCGTCGAGCAGGGTGCGGTGGAAGCGTTCGACCTTGCCGTTGGTCTGGGGCCGCCATCAGCGAGTCCACCGCCCACGCCTACACCAGCGCGGTCATTCACCTGCTCGCCGAACGCGCACCGGGCCTGCTGAAGGTCCTGCGCGAGGCCGACCCCGACTTCGTCCTGCTGGACGGCACCCTCGCCGAGTGCGACCGGGTCGGCGACTCACGCGAGGACTACTCCCACAAGCACCGCCGGCACGGCGTGAACGTGCAGGTGGTCACCGATACGGACGGCCGGCTGCTGTGAATCTCGCCGGCCCTGCCGGGCCGAGCACACGACCTGACCGCAGCACGCACCCACCGGATCATCCGGATCTGCGAGCGCCAAGGCGTCCCCATCCTGGCCGATCTTGCCTACCAGGGCGGTGGCTCCTGGCTGACCACGGGCATCAAGCGCAGGCCCCTGAAGGAGCTCACGCCCACCGAGAGGACTCTCAATCAGGCTCTGGCCACGGCACGGGCACCGGTCGAACGCGGAGTGGCCCGACTGAAGTCCTGGCGGATCTTCCGCAAGGCTCGATGCAGTCCGAACCGCATGACGTCAATCGCCAAGGCTGTCCTCACCCTGGAGCGGCAACGCTGAAGAAGCTCACTGAGGTGACCTGGCGCCAGGGCAGCAAAGGGGTGATGTCCTCACGGTTCGCGGTCCTGACCGTCCGGCCCGCGGGCAAGCAGCCCCTGGCCGCAGCCCAGGAGGCGGGCGGCGGCCGCAACCGGTGGGACGGCGTCCTGCCCACCCGGACCCTCCTGGTCGAATGGCCGCACAGCCAGGACGCCCCGACCGGCTACTGGATCTCGAACCTGCCCGCCACCACCCCCCTCACCGACCTGGTGCGGTGGGCGAAGATGCGCTGGCGGATCGAACATGACTACCGCGAGCTCAACGGATCAAGGGCGAGGTGCTGCGCGAAGGCGTGTCGACCACCGTCGGCGGCGTCATTCCCGGCGTCACCTCGCTGGCGGCCCCCGTGTTCACCGCCGGGGAGTCCTTCCCGCTCGTCGTCACCCTGGTGATGCCGGCACGGGGGATCACGGAGCAGGACGTGGCCCGCCTCTCGGCGGAACTGCTCGACTCGACCCGGGCCATGTCCGAAGTCCTGGGCCACTCCGTGGACCAGCGCCGACCGTAGGGCATCGGCGCTCCAAGCCCCCAGAGATGCAGGCCTGGGACGCCACGAGGTGTCACCGAGCCGACGCGTCCGGCGGCCGCGTCCTCTTCCCGCCGTGCCGAAAGACACGGCGTCGGCGCAGAACGCCTCAGCCACTCTCCTGATCAGCACTCGTCACGGCCCGGTTCCGGTTCTATCCGTCTCGCAGGCGGAGCAGGCCGTGGCCGGGCGCGAGACTCCCGCGGGCGTTCCGCCACCGAGGGCCGGCCGGCGCGAAGTGAGGCCGTCCGGGCGGGGAGGGGGACGAGCGCTCGACGAACAGGCGGAAGGAAGCACACATGAACTCGAACTCCGTCAACGACACCCGCACACGCCAGGAGCGCTTCGCGCAGGGCATGGAGGTCCTCACCCGCGTCGACGGCGAGGCAGGACGCCGGGTCGTCGAAGTGCTCGCGGACATCAGCCCGGAGCTGGGGCACCAGGTGGCCGCGTGGGCCTTCGGCGAGATGTACGACCGTCCAGCTCTTGCCCCGCGGGACCGGCAACTGGTCACCCTCGGCGTTCTCACGCTGGCGCCGTACGCCCGCGCGTACCGGGAGCTGCGGCTGCCCGTGGTGCCGGACGGCAAGGGCCGCTACGGGCGCCTGGATGTGGTGATCTGGATGCCCGGGCTCCCGGACGTCGTGGTGGAGATCGACTCCGCGCCGAACGCGGCGTCCGCGCAGAAACTCGCCTTCGCACGCGGCGCTGGCGCCTACCTGCTGTGGGTCCGTTTCGGCTCCGGCGGCATCGAGAAGATCGACGACGTGATGGACCTGGACATCCGCGACGCCGTACGCGGCGTGTGCGAGGCGGGAAGCGGCGGCTGAGACACGAGGCCAGGCGCCCGGCCGGAGGTCCGTCACATCCCTCCGTCCGGGCGCCTGGAGGCGCCCGTCAGGGCCTCGGTAGCGGCAGGCCGGGCAGGTTGGGATGCCGCAGGTGCTGTCCGCCGTCGTAGACGTGCAGGGTGAACGTCTCCGGCCCGGGCTGGCCCGCCTCGTCGTACGCCGACAGGACGGCCTCGATCCGCTCCCACAGCCGCACGGGGCCGCCCTCGCGGACCTCCCACCGCCCCTCGGCGGGGGTGAGGATCACGGCGGAGCCGGTCGTCACGTCCACCAGGTACACGACGTCGCCGACGGTCGTCATCTGCGCGTCCGGCACGGCACACTGGGCGAGAAACCGCAGGTGAAAGGCTTTTTCGGTACCGGCGGTGATCCGCTCCGGGGAGTGCCGGGCCGCCCGGCCCGCCTCCGGGAGCCCCGCGGCCTAGTGGGCGGGGTTGCCGAACGCCGGCGCCGCGTGCGTACGCGCCGACATGAACGACACCGTGCCGCCCAGCATCTGTCCCTCGGCGGTGCCGTCCTTGGTCACGGTGAGCAGGACGCGGGCGTAGCCGTACAGCCAGCCGGACAGGGTGAGCAGGATCTTCCCGCCCGGCCGGACCTGCGCGAGCAGCGCCGGGGGGACGGCGCGGAAGGAGCAGGCGGCCACGATCCGGTCGAAGGACGCCTCCGGCCAGTAGCCGTACAATCCGTCCGCCACCGCCAGGGTGGGGGTGTATCCGCAGCCGTACAGCGCGCTGGCCGCCTGCTCCAGGCGGTGGGGGTCGACCTCGATGGAGGTGACGTCGGCGGAGCCGAGGCGTTCGCAGGCCAGCGCGGTGGAGTAGCCGGTGCCGGTGCCGATCTCCAGCACCGTGTGCCCTTTCTGCACGTCCGCGTCGGCCCACATGCCTACGACCAGTGACGGCAGCGTGGACGACGAGGTGGGGGCGCCGCCGTGCCGCGCCTGCGGGTTCTTCCAGTTCGGTTCGTCGCCGTCGAACTGGGTGATGAGCGTGGTGTCGGAGTACGCGGCGGCCAGCCACCGGCCATAGTCGAGCTCGGCGGTGACCGGCTCCCACACCGTTAGGCCCTGCCCGTCGCGCTCGGCGGCGGGCAGGTAGAAGCCCGGCACGAAGGCGTGCCGGGGCACGGTCCCCACGCCCGCCCGCCAGCCGGGATCGGCGAGGACGCCTTCCTCGGCGAGGGCCTTGGCCATCGCCTCCCGCAGCCGGGCGGCGTCGGTCTCCAGGTCGGCGGGCATCATCGCGCTCCGCCTCCTTCCGTGCTCAGGATGTCGGCGAACGCCGTGGTGATGTCGCCGGCGTCGGGCAGCCAGCCCCACTGGCCGTTGGGGTTGCACTCGATGAACACCCAGTCCCCGGGCTCGCGGCCGTCGCCGGTGAGGGCGAAGTCGAAGCAGCCGAAGACCAGGCCGAACGCGCTCAGGTAGCTGTGCAGCGCCGCCTCGATCGGGGCCGGGACGGCGATCGGCGCGTGGAGCAGGGCGTCCCAGTCGCCGCGGCGCCAGTCCAGCGCGCCGTCCGGGGCGGCGATCTGCTGGGCGAACACCTGTCGGCCGACCACGGTCACCCGCACGTCGCCGGTCTTGGGGATCTCCGCCTGGAACAGGTGCGCGGTCACCGCGAGGGAGTCGTCGAAGGTGTCGGCATCGACGCGCTGGGCCCAGATCGCGCCGGTGTGCCCGTCCTCGTCGCGGGGCAGGCCGCGGAACGTCTTGTAGATGACGGGGCCGGTCTCGGCGGCGAACTTGCGGGCCTGCTCGACGTCGTTGGTGACCAGGGTCGGCGGGATGCTCAGGCCGAGCTGGGCGGCCTGCTGGAGCTGGGCGGGCTTGAAGTCCGCGGCGGTGACGGCGCCGGGGTGGTTGACGTACGTCGCGCCGTGCAGGTGATTGAGGATGCCGCCGAGCCCGTGCCGCGCTTCGGCGGCAGCGAAGTCGCGCTGTTGGACGGGCAGGTGAGCGTACCGGGCGGAGTACGGGGTGGGGCGGCGGTAGTACACCGCCGCCACCTCCCCCAGCTCCACCTCGCGGCTGGCCGTACGCAGCCGCCCGCCCCACGCCGGCGCCCCGGCTCCGATGCGGGCGCCGAAGACCAGGCCGGGGCCGATGTCGGCCGGGTCGACGCGGGCGACGGGCACCTCACGCTCGTTCAGCGCCGCAATGACACGGTCTGCGGTGACGTCTTCCAGGGACGTGATGACCAGAACGAGGGGAGCCGTCATCGAGTCAGTCCGACTCGTAGTCGGTGGTGTTGTCGTCCTGCGTCTGCGGCTGCGGGTTCTGCCCGTCGCCGCCGCCGGACATCGACGCGGTGCCGGTCGTCTTGCTGGTGCCGTGCTTGCCCATCTCCACCACCTGGCCGGCGGCGTCGGTGTAGACGGCGGTCTGAGTGGCCGCGTCCAGTTCGATGGCCGCGTAGGCGGGCGGGCCGACCGGCAGCCGGTCGGTGACCAGCCGCATCGCCCACGGAGCGGGAGAGGGGGGTGCAAACGTCGCCATGGAGAGAGTCCTTCCCCTTGCGCCGAAGCAGTAGCCGGGCGGCTACCGCCTGAGCAGAATCGACCTCCCACACCCGCCCTGACCAGTACCGTAGGTGCCGCGAACCGTGGCGAAACTGCCACGCTCCGTGACGGATGAGTCGGGGAGGGTGAGGCACCGGTGCCGAGCAGATCGAGCAACCCGCATCTCGCGCTGTGGATCGCCGCGACGGGCCTGTCCCACGGGGAGATCGCCCGCCGCATCGCCGCAGAAGCGATCCGGCAAGGTCACCGGCAGATCGCCCCGGACGCCACCCGCGTACGCCGCTGGATCGACGGCGAACGGCCCCGCCCACCGGTACCCGCCCTGCTGGCGGCCGTGCTTTCGGCAGCGCTCGGCCAGCCGCTCACTCCGGGTGATCTCGGCCTGGCGGCCGCCGGGCCCACGCTGGATAGCATCCAGCTCCCGCTGCTGACCGAGGCAGCCGCCCAGACCTTGGCCGGATGCACCCAGATGGACCTCTTCCTCGACCGCCGCGACACCCTCAAGCTCGCCCTCGGCGCCCCGCTGATCCTGGCCGCCGAGCGGATGCTGGGCGGCACCGCCCGCCGACTGGGCCCCGGCACCAAGGGCTTCGACGACGCCACCACCACCGCACTGGAAGAGGTCACCGCGTTCTTCACGAAGTCCGACGCCTCCAAGGGCGGCGGCCTGTACCGCAAGGCGATCGTCGCCCAGCTCGCCGAAGCCGCGAGGCGCATCGAGGACGGCATCCCGCCCTCGCTCAAGGCCCGGGTGTTCGCCGCGACCGCCGACCTGGCCGCGCTGGCCGGTTGGGTCAGCCACGACTGCGGCCGGTACGCCACCGCCCAGCGGTACTGGTCCTACGGTATCTACGCCGCCGGCGAGGCCGGGCAGCGCGACCGCGGGGTGGAGATCGTCACCCGCATGTCCCACCAGATGATCTACCTCGGCCATCCCGGGGACGCTCTCGGTCTGCTCGAACTGGCTGCGGCCAAGGCTCAGCGGCCTGTGGTGAAGGCGCTGGTCGCCTCCCAGACCGGCCGGGTCCACGCCGCCCTCGGCGACGAGCGAGGCGCCGACCGGCACCTCGGCCAGGCGGACGAGCTGGTGGCGGCCGGACTCGGGGACGACGTGCCGCAGTGGGTGGCGTACTTCGACGCCGCCGAGCACGCTGGCGCCCGCGCCGTCTCCGCCCGCGACCTGAACGGCATCGGCGGTCGGAACCGTCGCGCCAGTGATCACTTCGCCGACGCGCTCGCCCTGCGCAAGCCCGGCTTCGACCGGGTGAAGGTCATGGACCGCGTGGGCCTGGCCGCCGCGCTGTTCGAGGAGGGCGAGCCCGAGCAGGCCGCCGCAGCTGCTCAACAGGCCCTCGACGAGGCCGCCCGGGTCGATTCCACCCTCGTCGCCTCCCGGCTCAACACGCTGCTGGATGCC
Source organism: Streptomyces glaucescens (assembly GCF_002154375.1). Lineage (GTDB taxonomy): Bacteria > Actinomycetota > Actinomycetes > Streptomycetales > Streptomycetaceae > Streptomyces > Streptomyces glaucescens. Next base: position 10,438 of record NZ_MUND01000464.1, read on the forward strand.
GCCCGCCCCTACCGCACCGCCGCGGTGGACGAGGTCCGCACCCGGGCGAAGGATCTCGCGGCAGCCCGCCCGACGACGGTCGCGGCCTGAGACCATCGAGCGCATGGGCAAGCACTCCCGTCCCGGACCGCCGAACCAGCCGTCCCGCGCCGTCCCGAGCATGGATGCCGACGATCGGCTCGCCGCGTACAACAAGCGGCGCCGCCCGCCGCTGGACGTCCACCGTCGGCACCGTCCGCTGCATGGCGGTGGTGGTCACCTCCGGCCCGAGGAGCCGAGGGCGCTGGAGGAGTGGAACGGATTTTCGTACGAACCCGCGGGCACGGCCGCGAACCTCGCGGAAGCCGTGCGGTGGGTGAACGAACAGACGTCCGGCGACGAGTCGGCGGCATGATGATCGGGCCACACTCCCGAAGCTGCCGCCAAGTGACATGTAGCTGAGCGTGACGGCCGTCGCGGACGGTGATTCTCATAAGACGTCATTTCACTTGGC
>NZ_MUND01000465.1 GCF_002154375.1 Streptomyces glaucescens
CCCGGGGGGCCGGAGCGGATGCCTCGTCCTCGCTCCCGGCGCTGCCACCCCTCGCCGAGAGCGAGGACGAGGCATCCGCTCCGGCCCCCCTGGACGAGCTGCTGGACGCTCTGCAGAGGGCCGTCGACGAGCTGCTCGTGGCCGCCACCTCCGACCAGGCGGCCGAGCTGGTGGTCCCGGCCTCCGACGAGGTGCTCGACCAACTGGTCGACGTCCTGACCACCACACTGGTCGGCACCGAACTGGCCGAGCCCGTCCTCACCGATCTGACGGCACTGTCGACGCTGCCGGCCGCCACGCTCTCCCTGCCCTTGGCGCTCCCATCGCTGTCGACGAGTCTGCCGACGACGAACCCGTCAACGAATCCGTCGACGAGTCTGTCGGCGTCGGCGTCCGCCTCCTGATCTCCCGGCTCCCGACACCGACCGAGTCCTCGGGCCGCCCGTACGGCGGCCCGAGGACCGTTCATATGTCTTCCACGCGCGGGGTTTCCGAGCCGCCCCGGGGATCGTTGGGCACGGCGTCCGCAATGCCCCCGGCGACATGAGTTGCCGAAGAGAGGAACACGATGAAAAACCTGAAGGCCGCCGCTGTCGTCGCCGGGTCCCTGGTTCTCGCCGGTGCCGCCTCGCCCGCGTTCGCCCACGCCGCCGCCGACCCCGCGCCCAACGGTTTCAACGGCGCCTGGAACACGCCGACCGGTGACCGTGTGACGCTCGCGGACGCGATGCCGTTCCAGCACCAGTCGCACGTGCTCGACACCGAGAACAAGAACTCCCTGCTGCACACCGTGAACGACGCCTCCGACACCCTCAACTCCAGGAGCGACCTGCTCGGCGGCATGCCGCTGTAGGGCTGACCGGTCGCTCCGCGACGTTCCGCACGGCCGGTTCCACCCCACCGGAAATCGGCCCCCCGGCCCCGCTGTTCGAGCCGGCACGCAGGCGCCGTCCCCCGTCCGTGTGGAGACCCGATCGGCCATCGCCCGCTCGGGTGAGAACGCCTCCGGCGGGGCTCCGGCACGCCGATAGGGTCGCGCGGTGACCACAACCCCCAACGGCGACGGCTTCCGCCCCTTCCGCGCCACCGACATGGGCACCCTCGTCGTCATGGCCTGGAGCGCTGAGGCCCCCGACGGCGACATGCCCTATCTCCTCGCCTACTCCCTCGGGGACGGCCCGGACGGCCCCGAGGCCACCTCGGCTGCCGTCGAGCAGATGCTGAAGGACAACGGACTGCCCGTCGGTGACGACCTGGTCGACGGCGCCGCGCGCCCCAGCCTGCCTGTCAGCCTGCTCATCGACGCGGGCCACGCCGTCGTCAACATGCCGCACCTAGACGCCCGGTGCACCCCACCGCCGGAGTGGCTGGCGGCGGTCGCCGAACGCGGCTTCGCCTACTTCATGTTCACCACCCGTCCCTGGCCGGAGGCCGAGCCCGGCAAGCCCATCGATCCCGAGGCCCTGGTCGCGTTCGCGGGCGCGGAGGAGACCCTGAACGCCGCCGCGCACCTGATCCTCCCGGCCCGCCGCCTGCACGCCTGATGACGGCCGCCGCGGCCTTCCCCCAGTGGCTGCGGGCCTTCCTCGGAGAGTGCACCTGGAGGCTGCCGTTCGCGCACCTCGGCGCGATCGGGATGCTGCTCCTGACCGCTGGCGGGATTTCTGGACGCGCTGACGTGACAGCTGACCTGACCTGACAGCTGACAGCTGATGTCGGACGCCGACGCCTTTCGCCTGTTCGCGGGCGTGTCGCGGGACGGGACGGTGACCGGCGGAAGGGGCGGGCGGTTAGTCCCGTACGGACAACCGAACCGGACGAGGAGCACACCATGGTCGTCAGCGTCGGCGGACCCACGACGGACAGGGAGGGCGGACCGGCGGCCCCAGTGGTCAGATCGCCGGGACCGGACGCGGCGCGCGCCACCCGGCGCGACCTGGTGCGTGGTCTGGTCGCATCGGCCGCCGCCCTGGGAGCCGTCCCCCTGGCAGTGACGTCCCTGCCCGCGCGCCGGGAGGAACCGCTCGCGGACCCCATGGATCCCGCGAACCCCGCGAACCTCTCCAGCCCCAGGGGCCCCGCGGACCTCGCCTTCGACGAGACCTACCGGAACCGGCGCATCCGTGGCATGCCCGTCGGCACCGCCGACCGTGCCTTCGGGGCCGGAGCGTGGCATGTCACCGTCGACGGCCGTCCGCTGCACCTGATGCGCCGCGCCGACGGCGGCTGGCTCAGCATGATCGACCACTACCGCTCGTACCCGACCCCGCTGGAAGCCGCCCGCGCGGCAGTCGACGAACTGGGGCCGTCCCAGCAACTGCGCGACATCGGCCCCGCCGCGGGCCACCACGAGGAGGAGCATCATGGCGTACACGCGTAAGGACGTCAGCACACTGACCCGCGCCGAGCGGCGCCGGTTCGTCATGGCGCTGCTGGAGCTGAAACGCCGGGGCGAGTACGACGAGTTCGTGCGGATGCACGTCGAGTACTACGTCGCCGACGGCGAGCGCGGCCTGCGTACGGCGCACATGGCGCCCTCCTTCCTGCCCTGGCACCGGAAGTTCCTGCTGGACCTGGAGAAGGCGCTGCGCCGGGTCGACGATTCGGTGTCCGTGCCGTACTGGGACTGGACCCGGGACCGCACGACGTCCTCCGCGCCGTGGACCGAGGATCTGCTGGGCGGCAACGGGCGGCCCTCCGACCGGCAGGTGATGACCGGGCCGTTCGCCTACGCGCAGGGCAACTGGACGCTGAAGGTCGGTGTGACCGACGGGAAGTTCCTGACGCGGGACCTCGGCCGGGCCCGCGATCCCATCGAACTGCCCACCAGGGACGAGCTGGAATGGGCGATGAAGGAGCCCCTCTACGACGCCTCGCCCTGGGACTCGAGGGTCACCAAGGGTTTCCGCAACAGGCTGGAGGGCTGGGGCACCGGCCGGGGCAGCGCCTCGTGGCGCAACCACAACCGGGTGCACCGGTGGGTCGGCGGGGTGATGGTCGGCGGCGCGTCCGTCAACGACCCGGTGTTCTGGCTGCACCACGCCTTCGTCGACCTGGTGTGGTCGCGCTGGCAGCACAGACACCGCGAGCACCGCTATCTGCCGGCGAGGCAGCCGGGGCCCGGCGACCCCCAGCGGGGCCGGGTCGTGGCACGGCACGAGAAACTGCCGCCCTGGGACGTGACGCCGAACGACCTGGAGGACCACGCGAGCATCTACCGGTACGCGTGATCCCTCGCGGGTGCGGACGCGACAGAGCCCCGGCGCTCGGGGGTGCCGGGGCTCTGCCTTGGGCGCGTCAGCCGCCGTAGCCGGCGCTCTTGCTCTTGGGGGCGTTCTTCTTCTTGCCGCCGCTCTTGGTGCTGTTGTGGCCCTTGTCCTCGTCGATGTTGGCGCAGGCGTTGCCGAAGGCGGGGTTCAGCAGGGCGATGATGTTGACGGTGTTGCCGCACACGTTGACCGGCACGTGAACCGGAACCTGGACGAGGTTGCCCGACAGCACGCCCGGCGAATGGACGGCAGCGCCCTTCGCGCCGGAGTCCGCCATGGCCAGGCCCGCCCCGCTGAGGACCATGGCGCCCGTACCCAGCGCGACACCGGTTGCCTTTGTGATGCGAGACATCTCGTTCTCCTTACGACTCGATAAGCGCGACGGCCGGTCGCGCCGCCGCACTCCCCGTTCAACGCGGCGGAACATGGCGGGTCACGCTGATCAGAGCGGGATCACCCTTCTTGAACAAGGGCGCGAGGGCGGGCGCCGTGCGTACGAAAAGCGCACTGCCGAGCCGGGCGGCGAGACGGCCGGCAGCAGCGCGCGCATCACGGGGACGGCCGACTCCGCGAACCGATGCATCGCGCGGCACAACGGCCTGGCGGATACGCTGGTGTACGCCTCCGTCCGGCGTCGTCGATGCCGGCCGCAGAAGCTGGAAGGCCACCGGTCAGTGACGCTCAGGTCTCCCTGCGCGCGACGCATCTCCCAAGAACCCTGGCGTGCCGTGGTGGGGCACAGGCCCCTACAGCTTGGTCATCTTTGTGTACGGGCTCAAGATCCGCTCTTGCGACGAGCCGAAATCCACGAGCACCGCGATCCCGTCCTCGATGCCGACCACCCGGCCGAGGCCGTACGTGTCGTGCGACACCTGGTCGCCCACGGCGAAGTGCTGGGGTGCCGACGTGACCCGGGCCTTGAAGGGGCTGGTGGGCAAGTGACGCTTCTGTGCAGCAGGCTTAGTCATTGCCTCCAGGATGCGCCAGCGGGCAGCCCATTCGCTGAGTCCGTCCGTGTCGGGTTCGACACACACCCGGACGACACCGTCCGCTCCAGGAGAGGGGCCGGGGCGCCGTACCTGCCCAGACCAGCAAAAAGCCCTCCCGGAGGGGAGGGCGGAGACGGGCGCCCCCGGCAGGACTCGAACCTGCGGCCAAGCGCTTAGAAGATGCGGGCAAGTCCTGGTGGCGCGTTGCCACCAGTCCGTGTCGCTTCCCTGATGGGCTGCCGGGTGCCGCTGGCGTCTGCCATCGTTGCCGTCAATGCTGCCGTCATTGCTGGCACCGTAGTGCGGTGTGAGCAACGAACACCTGGGCTCCCTGGGGCCCGACGGGTGCCGGTGCCAGGCGGCGCCGCTCGCACGTGCCCAGTACCGTTCGGTAGACACTCTCGCGGGCGACAAACCGGGGCGCTAAGCTCACGCTGGAGTGGAAAGTGGCTGCCTTACCCATGCCGGGATGGCACGCTGGGGGCAAACAGGACAGGGAGGTGGCCGACCGTGGCGTACTCGACCCAGATGGCTGCAGCATTGTCCGGTGCCACCACAGGACAGATCCGCAGCTGGCGCCAAGACAGAGGTGCCGGCCCCTTCCTGCGGCCCGAGCTGGCCGTACGGCCTCGCGCCCTGTATTCCTTCCGAGACGTGCTTGCCCTGCGTGCCTTCGCCCGACTTCGTCAGGACTTCTCGCTGCAGGCGCTGCGCCGCGCAGTGGGAAACCTACGCCAGCTCGGCGAAGTGGAGCACCTTTCCGCGTACAGCCTCGTCGCCGATGGCAACAGCATCGCCCTCTACGAGGATGACGAGCACTCCACTGACCTGCTCAAGAAGCCGGGCCAGCGTGTTATCGCGACGCTTGCAGACATCATGGAGCCCTTCGCGCCCCGCCCCGGCGTGATCGTTCCCCACCTTCTTCACCCGTACGACCACGTCACTGTGAACCCTGAGACACAGGGTGGCCAGCCGGTGATCGCTGGAACGCGTGTACCTAGCGAGGAGGTCGCCGCGCTGCTTCGTGACGGAGTCCCTGCGGAGAACATTGCAGACTACTTCCCCTCGGTCAATGCTGAGGCAGCTCGGGACGCTGAGCGATTCGCGCTATATATCGACAGCTACGCTGCTGGAGGCAGTGCGGCGTGATGCGGATCTTGGTCGATGAGAACTCTGCAGTCCAGCTCGTCGCGGTCCTCTCTCACATCCTCCCGAAACATAAGATCGACCACGTCACGTTGATCGGCTGGTCAGGCAAGAAGGATATTCCCCTCCTCGCAGACGCCGCAGGGAAGGGCTATGACGTCTTCCTCACCCGCGACGGCCGGCAGCTCGAGAACCCAGACGAGACCAAAGCCATCATGCGGGCCGGGATCCATCACGTGCGCTATACCCAGACCGTCGGTGGAGTCATCGGCGTTGGACTCTCCATGGGCGCCATTGCCGCGGCGATGCCCCTCATCATGAAGGAGCTGGAGGCCGCCGAGAGCCAGCGCCTGATACGCATCTCCCGCCTCGACCACAATCCCGCAGCCCGCTTCGAGATGATCGATCCCCGCAAGGCGAAGCCGAAATACTGGCGGCCGTAAAGCCCACGAATCCCCTCAGTGCAGCCACAACTGATCATCGGCGGCCGTGCCCTGCGGCCGCCTTCTCGATCAACGTCCTGACCTGCTGCTGAGCTGTCGGTAGCTGTCGACGTTGGTCATCGTTGAGCGCCCTTCGACGGCCCCAGGGCGGTCCGGGAGGGCGCTCGTGCATTGTGACGCGCTCGTCGATTATCCCATAGCATTCCCTTTACTCTTCACGGGCAACCCATTCGCGGGTGTCATTTCAAAAGTCCCGCTCTTGGGAATTCGACTCTTTCCCGACTTTTCTCCATCTTTCCAGTATAGCTCTGCGAACCAAGAACGACGTTGCGTGCCAGGGTCTACTTCAATGAGCAAATAGGCGGGATCCGACCTCGATGCCTTATAGGGGAATTGCAAGTTATCGGCGCGAACTCCCCCAGGCACCTCAGTGGGGGGAGTGGACCAATAGGGTGGCCGCTTATTGAAGTCGATGCGACCCACGTGGTAAGTTACGCCATCTCCACATCCTCGCACGGGGTGTACGAGCGTCCCTTTGAGTGCGGGCCTGGAGTCGGTCACATGAAAATCGATATCCGTGATGATCACAGATCGATCGTCATCGGTTGTGAGTGCCGCAGAAACCCAAGCTGGCCCGGCTGGTACGGCACCAAACGCGTGCGGGTCTTCGTCCCACGTCTTCCCGTCTTTTCGTGGTCCTGACCCAGGTGGCGTGTTCATGAGCGAGTGAGACGGCGGATATGGATATACCTGACTGACCTCCTGTCCGCACTCACCCCCTACTCCAGGCTGGATGCTGACGTTCAGCAATGGCCCGCCTTCTTCGGAGTTGATTCCAAGCGACACGGGCTTGTTGAGAATGACTGCTTCTCCTGTGCTGAAAAAGCCAGTTAGCCATGCCGTGATAACGCCGGTGACAATGACCCCTAGTGCAGCTAGAAGCCACTTCCAGGTGCGAGCCAGAAAGCCTTGACTGGGTTCGTTCACTTCATCTCCAGCGCAACCGAACGTGTCTAACAAGCTTTAGTGTCATGGAACCTGGCTGGAGTTGACAGCTGGCGTAACCCATACGTGTTCATTTGCTCCTGCGCCTCTCCGGGTCTCAGCCGTCAGGTGATTGCGCGGTCGGTGGAGCGGCTTTGGGCTGGAGCTGCTTTGGGGCGAGTGATCATGGCCCCGTAAGCTTCCGGCGCGTCGGGCAGTCTGTGGACCTGCCCGCTAAAGCACGACGTTGGGGCCATGATCTTAGACGTCATCTCATTTGGTGAGTCTGCGGTAGCAGATGAGGGTGCAGGCGATGCTCGTGAAGGCTAGGAAGTGCTCGGCTTTGCGCTCGTAGCGGCGGTGCAGTCGGCGGCATCCGGCAAGCCAGGACATCGTGCGCTCTATGGTCCAGCGGTGGCGGCCCAGGCGGGTCGAGGACTCGATGCCCTTGCGGGCTATGCGGTGCCGGATGCCGCGCCCGCGTAACCATCGGCGCAGGTGGTCGTAGTCGTAGCCTTTGTCGGCGTGGAGCTTTCCCGGTCTGCGCCGCCGTCGTCCGCGTCGGGAGCGGATCGGTGGTATGCCCTTCACCAGCGGGATCAGCGCCTGGCTGTCGTGCAGGTTCGCCCCCGAGATTCCGGCGGACAGAGGCAGACCGGTCCGCTCTGTGATCAAGTGGATCTTCGAGCCGTACTTGCCCCTGTCGACAGGATTCGGGCCCGTCAGGTCCCCCTTTTCAGGGCCCGCATGTTGACCGAATCGATCGCGCAGCGGGACCAGTCCAGCTCGCCGTGGGCGCCGAGCTCGTCGAGGACCAGGCGGTGCAGCTTGGCCCACACCCTGGCCTTCGACCACTCGGCAAAACGCCGGTGGGCAGTCGCTCCCGACGGACCGAACGACGCAGACGGCAACTGCTGCCACGTGCAGCCCGACGTGGCCACGAACACGATTGCAGCCAGCACCTCGCGGTCACCGTGCCGGCGTCGGCCGCCGCCCTGAGGCCGGGACGGAGCCTCCGGGACCACCCGCTGGAACAGCTCCCACAACTCATCCGGCACCAGCCGCTCCACGATCGAAACCACGACCGGCAGCCTACTCGCCCAAATGAGATGACGTCTTA
>NZ_MUND01000466.1 GCF_002154375.1 Streptomyces glaucescens
GCAGACGGGAGTTCGACGACAGAACCTAGGACCGCAGACGGAGGCACGGCTGGTCCCCACAGCCGACGCGGGAGGCTGACCGGTCTTCCTAGGCTCGACCGGGCCTGACCGATCGGCCCCACCCCTCAAGGAGGCAACCCGTGATCGTGGTGACCGGAGCCACCGGCAACGTCGGCCGTGCCCTCGTCGAACGACTCGTCGCCCGGGAGCACCCCGTCCGGGCCCTGACCCGCGACCCGGCCCGCGCGCAGCTGCCGGACGGCGCCGAGGTGGTACGGCTGGACCTCGACGACCCCGCCGCGCTGTTCCGGGGGGCCACCGGACTGTTCCTGTACGCCCAGGGCGCGGGGGACCGCACCGGCGCCTTCCTCGCCGCCGCGCGACAGGCCGGGGTGCGCCACGTCGTGCTGCTCTCCTCCGGGATCATCCAGGAGGGCGCCGACGAGACCCACCCGATCCACGTCATGCACGCCACCGTCGAACGGCTGGTCCGCGACAGCGGTCTCGCGTGGACCTTCCTGCGCCCCAACGCCTTCGCCACCAACGCCTTCCAGTGGCTGCCGCAGATCCGCTCCGGGGACACCGTGCGCGGCGTCTTCGCCGACGCGCCCACCGCGCCGATCCACGAGGACGACATCGCCGCCGTCGCCGAACGCACCCTCCTCGACGACGGCCACGACGGTGCCGCGTACCGGCTCACCGGCCCCGAGGCGGTCACCCACGCGGGGCAGGTCGCCGCCATCGGCCGGGCCCTCGGCCGCGACCTGCGGTTCGTCGAGGTGCCGCCGCACGAGGCGGGCCCGGACCTCTTCCCACACGTCCCGCAGGGCATGCTGGAGCGCTTCCTGAGGACGATCGGGGACCTGGCCGGCACCGAACCCGAGATCACCCCGACCGTGGAGAAGCTCACCGGCCGCCCGGCCCGCACGTTCACCGAGTGGGCCGAGGACCACGCGGCGGACTTCCGGGGCTGAATCCGGGGGTACCCCCTTTCGGGTGCTGATCCCCCGCTTTCCGGGCGTGGCGGCATGCCCGCCGCCAAGCTGACCGCATGAACATGCCGTCTCTCGCCTCCGGTCCCGAAGGCCCCGGCGCGCTCCGGCCGTTGCTCGGCACGGTCCTCGACGCGCTGGCGGCCGGCGGCCGGGGGAGGGGCGGCCCGCTGCCCGGCGGCGGGCCCGCGGCGGTGGCCGCGCGGATGCGCACCGCGGTGGGGGACGTCCTCCCGGAGGAGGGCGACCCGGACGCCCTGCGGCGGCTCGTCCAGGCACTCGCCGAGGGCGCCGCCGATCCCGCCGACCCGCTCTGCGCCGCCCACCTGCACTGCCCGCCGCTCGCCGTCGCCACCGCCGCCGACCTCGCCGCGAGCGCGCTCAACCCGTCCCTGGACTCCTGGGACCAGGCCCCGTCGGCGTCCGCGCTGGAAGCCCTGGTGACCGGCACGCTCGCCGCCGAGGTCTACCCCCGCCGGCCCGCTCCCGACTGCCTGATCACCACCGGTGGCACCGAGTCCAACCAGCTCGCGCTGCTGCTCGCCCGGGAGGCGCACGGCGGGCGGACGCAACTGGTGACGGGCGCCGACGCGCACCACTCGCTCACCCGCGCCGCCTGGCTGCTCGGCCTGCCCCGACCCGTCGTCGTCCCGGCACCGGCCGGGATCATCGACCCGGCCGCCCTCGACGACGCCCTGTCCGGACTGTCCGGCCCGCTGCTCGTCGCCGCCACCGCCGGCACCACCGACACCGGACGGATCGACCCGCTGCCCGAGATCGCCGCCCGCTGCCGGGCCCGCGGCGCCCGGCTGCACATCGACGCCGCCTACGGGGGCGGGCTCCTCTTCAGCGACCGGCACCGGACCCGGCTCGCCGGACTCGACGCCGCCGACACCGTCACCCTGGACCTGCACAAACTCGGCTGGCAGCCGGTCGCCGCCGGACTGCTCGCGGTGCGCGCCGCGCGCGATCTCGCCGCCCTGCACCAGCGCGCCGACTACCTCAACGCCGACGACGACACCGAGGCCGGCCTGCCCGACCTGCTCGGCCGCTCCCCGCGCACCACCCGCCGCCCCGACGTGCTGAAGATCGCCGTCACCCTCAAGACCCTCGGCCGCACGGGGCTCGGCGCGCTCGTCGACCAGGTCTGCGACCGCGCCCGGGAGTTCGCCGCCCTGATCGCCGCGCACCCCGGGTTCGAGCTGTACGACCGGCCCGCGATCAGCACGGTCCTGTTCCGGCCCGCCGGCGCCCCCGACGACGCCGTGGCCGCCGTACGCCGCACCCTGCTCACCGGCGGCCGTGCCGTCCTCGGCCGCGCCCGCACCGACGGCCGCCTCTGGCTGAAGGCCACCCTGCTCAACCCGCACGCCCGGCCCCACGACCTGGCCGCGCTCCTGGAACTGGTGGAAGGACACACTCCCCGATGACCCCGGCGCCCGCTCCTCACGACCCCCGGACCCAGCACACCGAAGCGCCGCGCGACCTGGTCGGCATCGGCATCGGACCGTTCAACCTCTCCCTGGCCGCCCTCGCCCACCCGCTCCCCGGACTCGACGCCGTCTTCTACGAGCAGCGCCCCGCCTTCGGCTGGCACCCGGGCCTGCTCATCGACGACGCCACCATCCAGGTGCCGTTCCTCGCCGACCTGGTGACCCTCGCCGACCCCGCCAGCCCCTGGTCCTTCCTCAACTACCTCAGGACCCGCGACCGGCTCTTCCCCTTCTACTTCGCCGAGCGCTTCCACATCCGGCGCGCCGAGTACGACGCCTACTGCCGCTGGGTCTGCGAGAGCCTGCCCGGGCTGCGCTTCCGCCACCAGGTCGACGCCGTCCGCTGGAACCCCGAACGCGACGTGTTCGAGGTCGACTTCACCCAGCTCGACGCGGACGGGGAGGCGGAGGCCCTGGGCCGGACGTACACCCGCAACGTCGTGCTCGGCATCGGCAGCGAGCCGCACGTCCCCGACCCGCTGCGGCCCCTCGTCGGCCTGCCCGGCGTGCCCGTGGTGCACGCCGCCGACTACCTCGACCACCGTGCGGCGTTCCTCGCCGCCGGACACGTCACCGTCGTCGGCGCCGGGCAGTCCGGCGCCGAGATCTTCCTCGACCTGCTCCGCCACCGCCCGGCCGGCCGGGAGCGGCTGCGCTGGCTCGGCCGCAGCGAGGCGTTCGCGCCGATGGAGTACTCCAAGCTCGGCCTGGAGCACTTCACTCCCGACTACGCCCGCTACTTCCACGCCCTCGCCGAACCGGTCCGCGACGGACTGGTGTCCGCCCAGTGGCAGCTCCACAAGGGCATCGACGCCGGCACCATCGCCGCCATCCACGACGAGCTGTACCGCCGCACCCTGCACGGCGGCTGGCCCGACGCCGTGCTCACCCCGGGCGTCCGCGTCCGCACCGCGGGCCGGATCGCCACCACCCAGGTCGAGCTGCACCTGGAGCACATCCAGCAGGGCACCCGTTCCCGGCTCACCACCGACGCCGTGATCCTCGCCACCGGCTTCCGGGAACGCCCCCTCAACCGGATCCTCGCCGGACTCGACCCGTACGTGCGCCGCGACGGCCGGGGACGCCCGCGCGTGGACGAGCGGTTCCGGCTGGTCCTGGACCCGGCGGTCACCGGTTCGGTGTACGTGCAGAACGCCGGACTGTACGCGCACGGCGTCGGCACCCCGGACCTGGGCCTCGCCGCCTGGCGCAGCGCGTCCATCCTCAACTCGCTCCTCGGCGGGGAGCCGTATCCGCTGCCGGACCGCACCGCGTTCACCACGTTCGGCCTGGAACAGCCACGGCCCCGGGTCCCGTCCGCGCGGCGCCCGAAGGCGCTGACCCCTCTCGCGGACGGGCCCCGGGGCCGTGCCCTCACGGAGGGGTTCTAGAACACCGGCGTGCCGTTCCGGGTCAGCTTCCAGTCCACCGACGCGAAGTCCTTCGGGTCGAGCACGCCCTTGGCCGTCACCCACTCGGCGATCCGGGTGCGGATCTCCGTCGACTCCGCCCACAGCTCCGGCGCGGAGGCGACATGCGGGAAGGCGCCGCCGCCGTTGGCGCGGTAGTTGTTGACGGCGAGCACGAACTTCTGCGCGTCGTCCAGCGGGGCGCCGCCGTAGGCGAGGTTCTTGATCCGGGAACCGGCCGGCTGGGCGATGTCGATGTCGTACGTCAGGCCCGAGACGTAGTCGTAGTTGTAGTCCGGGCGGCCGTTCGCGTTGGTCAGCCCGGTCACGTCGACCGGCGCGTCCGCCGCCGTCCGGACGAAGTACTCCGCCGAGTACTCCAGGTACGCCCGCAGCTGCGCGCCCGTCATCAGCTTGGCGACCAGCGTGTTGTCGTAGACGTAGAGGCTGGACAGGTCCCGGATGGTGACGTCGCCCGCCGGGATCTCGCTGGTCCGGGAGAACGGTGAGGCCTGCGCGAGCACCGGCAGCGCGGCGTGCTCGGTGCCGGCCAGGGCCGCCTTGACCACGTCCTCCTGGACCTTGGTGATCAGGTCGATGATCGGGGCGTCCTTGTAGCGGGCTTCGACCGTCGTCAGGGGCTCGGTCGCGGTGCCGACGACCTGGTTGACGTACGCCACGACCTTGGCGTGCTCGTCGTCGAGCAGCTTGCCGATGTACGGGTGGTCCTCGACGGTGTTGGAGTTGCGCAGCGAGGCCTTGACCGACTCGACGTGCCAGCGGCCCTTGCGGAACACCAGCTCGAAGTCGAACAGGGTGAGCCGTTCGGCGTAGCACAGCGGCTCGGACAGCACGACCGGGCGGCCGGTCTTCTCGTTGGTGACGAGCAGCTCCTCGATCTCCACGTGCGCGTGGCCGACGAGGATCGCGTCGATGCCCGGCACCTGCCTGGCCACGTCGGCCGCGGCGTTCTCCACGTACGGCAGCTGGTCGCCGTAGGAGGAGGTGCCGGAGGAGCCGCTGTGCGCGGAGACGACGACCACGTCCGCGCCCATCGAGCGCAGCTTCGGCACCCACTTCGCGGCCTGTTCCTCCAGACCGGGGAAGGCCAGCTTGCCCTGGACGTACGCCTTGTCCCAGATCGCGATGCCGGGGTTGGTCAGCCCGAGCACGGCGACCTTGACCGGCGGCAGGCCCGGCACCTTGAACGTCTTCATGAAGTACGGCGGGAAGGCCGGCCGCAGCGTCTTCGCGTCCACCGCGTTCGCCCCGAGCAGCGGGAAGTCGCACTGCTCCTCGAACGCGCGCAGGGTCTCGATGCCGTAGTTGAACTCGTGGTTGCCGAGGGCCACGGCGTCGTAGCCGATGGCGTTCATCGCCTGCGCCATCGGGTGCACCGGGCCGCCCTTCGCGGTGATCGGCTCGACCTTGGCGTAGTAGTACGTCAGCGGGGTGCCCTGGATCGTGTCCCCGGCGTCGATCAGCAGGGTGTTGCGGCGGCCCTTCTCCTCGCGGACCTGCTCCACCAGCGTGGCGATCCGCGCCAGGCCCTTGGCGTTGCCCTTGGCGTCGGTGTACTCGGCGTCCTTGAAGTAGTCCCAGTTGAAGACGTTGCCGTGCAGGTCGGTGGTGCCCATCACGGTGAGGGAGTACCGCTTGGCCGGCCTGGGGCCCTTCGCCGTCTCCGTGGCCGTCGCCGACGGCGCCGCCGCCGCGCCGGCGACGGCCACCCCGGCTCCGGTCGCGGCGGACTTCTTCAGGAACTTCCGGCGGTTCAACGGCATGTCGTGCTCTCCTCGGTGCCACGGTCGATGACGGCGTCGATGACGCGCGTAGACGGACGCGCGTAGATTCTGACCCGTGCATGACCGACGGCAACAGGTCCGCGAGGTTGCGATCTGGTGACCTCGGCCGGGCATCCGCGGGTCCGGCCCGGGGCAGGGCTGACAGAGTGGGCGTCATGACGACCCCTGCCGCAGCCGAAGCCCAGCCCGCCGTCCCCTACGGGACCCCCGGGGCCCCGCGGATCGCCGTCCGCGGCGAGGCCCGTCTCGAGGTCGACCCGGAGATCGCCCGGATCGGCATCACCGTCAGCGCCCGCGGCCGCGACCGGCGCGCCGCCCTGGAGGACCTGACCCGCCGCAACGCGGCCGTCCTGCACCTGGTGAAGTCCTACGGGGACGCGGTGGAGCGGCTGGAGACCGGCGCCTTCTCCCTCACGCCGGAACTCGTCAAGCACGGCAAGGGCGAACGCGTCCGCACCTACCACGGGGGCGTCCGGGTCACCGCCGAGCTGTCCGACTTCACCGCGCTCGGCGAACTGACCACCCGGCTGGCCGACCTGGAGCTGACCCGGGTCGACGGCCCCTGGTGGTCCCTGCGCCGCACCTCGCCCGCCCACCGGGAAGCCCGTCGGCAGGCGGTCCGGGAGGCAGTGCAGCGCGCCCGCGAGTACGCCGAGGCGCTGGACACCACCCTCGCGGCCCTGGTCGAGCTCGCCGACATCGGCGCGGAAGGACCCGCGGTCCCGGCCTACCCGGCGGCTCCGGGGCGGACCCGGGGAGCGGCCCCGGCCCTCGCAGGCGCGGCGGAGGCGGCTCCGGCGCTCGACCTGGAACCGCAGCGCCAGCAGGTGTACGCCGCGGTCGACGCCCGCTTCACCATGGCGCCGCCCCGCCTGTAGGAAATTCCGCCGGGAAAAGGGGTGCTCGGGAAAGGAGTTGTGGAATTGCTCATCAGAGCGCCCTGCCGCACAATTCAGCGCTTGTCAACACCCCTTCATGCAAAGGTTGTTGAGTAGTCACGCCCGGCCAATTGTCTACCCGCGGGTAAGCCCTAGGCTCGCATCATGCGCCGAGCAAAGATCGTCTGTACCCTTGGGCCCGCCACCGACTCGTACGACCAGATCAAAGCCCTGGTCGACGCGGGAATGGATGTGGCCCGATTCAACCTCAGCCACGGCAGCCACGCCGAACACGAGGAGCGTTACCGGCGGGTCCGCAAAGCCGCCGACGAGACCGGCCGCAGCGTCGGGATCCTCGCCGACCTCCAGGGCCCGAAGATCCGGCTCGGCCGTTTCGCCGAAGGACCTGTACTCCTCGAACGCGGCGACACCTTCACCATCACCGTGGAGGACGGCGCCGAGGGCGACCGGCAGTCCTGCGGGACGACGTACAAGGGTCTCCCCGGCGACGTCACCCCCGGCGAGCGCATCCTCGTCGACGACGGCAAGGTCACCCTGGAGGTCACCGGGGTCGACGGGCCCCGCGTCCGCACCAGGGTCGTCGAGGGCGGCATGGTCTCCGACCACAAGGGCCTGAACCTCCCCGGCGTCGCCGTCTCGGTCCCCGCCCTCTCCGAGAAGGACGAGGCGGACCTGCGCTGGGCCCTGCACGCCGGCTTCGACGTCATCGCGCTGTCGTTCGTGCGCAGCGGCCGGGACGTCGAGGACGTGCACCGCATCATGGACGAGGAGGGCCGCCGCCTCCCGGTGATCGCCAAGGTCGAGAAACCGCAGGCGGTGGAGAACATCGACGACATCGTGGCGGCCTTCGACGGCATCATGGTCGCCCGCGGCGACCTCGGTGTGGAGATGCCGCTGGAGCAGGTGCCGATCGTCCAGAAGCGCGCGATCAAGCTGGCCAGGCGCAACGCCAAGCCGGTGATCGTCGCCACCCAGATGCTCGACTCGATGATCGAGAACTCCCGGCCCACCCGGGCGGAGGCGAGCGACGTCGCCAACGCAGTGATCGACGGCACGGACGCGGTGATGCTGTCCGGCGAGACCAGCGTGGGCAAGTACCCGGTGGAGACGGTCCGGACGATGGCGAAGATCGTCGAGGCGGCCGAGGAGGACCTCCTCGCCAAGGGCCTGCCGCCGCTGACCGAGCGCAACAAGCCCCGCACCCAGGGCGGAGCGGTGGCCCGCGCGGCGGCCGAGATGGGCGACTTCCTGGGCGCGCGGTTCCTCGTCGCCTTCACCCAGTCCGGTGACACCGCCCGCCGCCTGTCCCGCTACCGCTCCCCGATCCCGGTGCTCGCCTTCACCCCCGACCCGGCCACCCGCTCGCAGCTCAGTCTGACCTGGGGGGTGGAGACGTTCCTCGGCCCGCGGGTGGAATCCACCGACGCCATGATCGACCAGGTCGACGAACTGCTCACGCAATACGGCCGCTGCGAAAAGGGGGACACCGTCGTGATCACGGCCGGCTCGCCTCCCGGTGTCTCGGGAACGACCAATCTCGTGCACGTGCACCACATCGGTGAGGAGCGCGGCAGGCGATAAGCGCTGCGGAATGATAAAAGCGGATGTTCACCAGAGGGTGGGCATCCGCTTTTGCGTGACCTTGAAGTCTAAGGAAAAGTACCCCGGGTCGGATTCGAACCGACGCTGGATGGTGTTTGAGACCATTGCCTCTACCGCTGGGCTACCGGGGCGCCCTTCGAAAAGAAGGTCGGCGGCTACCCGCCGTGTCCCCACCTTACCGTAGCTAGGTAGGCTCTTGTCAGCAGTACCCCTGCCCTGAACAAGGAGCCCCCGTGACCGCCGAGTCGCCCCAGCCCGTAGACGCGCCCGACGACGACAAGTCGCACGTGCCTCCGCTGACGACCCGAGTCGTCATCGCCGAGGACGAGGCCCTGATCCGGCTCGACCTCAAAGAGATGCTGGAGGAAGAGGGCTACACGGTCGTCGGCGAGGCCGGCGACGGTGAGCAGGCCGTGGAGCTGGCCCGCGAGCACCGGCCGGACCTCGTGATCCTCGATGTGAAGATGCCCAAGCTGGACGGCATCTCCGCGGCCGAGAAGATCACCGAGGAGTCCATCGCCCCCGTGCTGATGCTCACCGCCTTCTCCCAGCGCGACCTGGTCGAGCGGGCCCGTGACGCCGGAGCCATGGCGTACCTGGTGAAGCCCTTCAGCAAGAGCGACGTCGTCCCCGCGATCGAGATGGCCGTCTCGCGGTACACGCAGCTCAAGGAGCTGGAGAAGGAGGTCGCCGACCTCTCCCAGCGGCTGGAGACCCGCAAGCTGGTCGACCGCGCCAAGTCGATCCTCCAGACGGAGTACGGCCTGACCGAGCCCGCCGCGTTCCGCTGGATCCAGAAGACCTCCATGGACCGCCGGATGTCCATGCAGCAGGTCGCCGAGGCCGTCATCCAGGACGCCGAGGAGAAGAAGGCCGCGAAGGGCTGAGCCCCGCGGGTGATGTCCGATCTCCTCCGCGCGGCCAGGAGCCTCGGCCGGGCGGTCGACGCGGCCGGCGCCGAGAGCCGGCAGGTCCGGGACGCCGTCCGGGAGTTCGTCGAGCAGGTCACGTTCGCGACCGCCGACGAGATCCGGGCGATGCTGCGGGACGTCCTCACCGAGGACTGGACGGCCCTGCCGCCGTGGGCCCGCACCCTCGCCCACCGGCTGGCCTGCCTCCAGCGCCCGGACGACCCCGAGCTGCTCCGCGAGGCCGCCGCCGACCTGCTGTGCTGCGGACCCGACTGGGACGGGCGGGCCGAGGAGCTCGAGCGGCGGGCCGCGGAGCACGAACAGCGAAGACCGCCGCCTCCCCCTGGGGGAAGCGGCGGTCCCACGGCGTCGAGGCCCTAGTCCTCGCCCAGGTACGCCTTGCGCACCGACTCGTCGTGCAGCAGGTCCTGCCCGGACCCGGAGAGCACGATCTTGCCGACCTCCATGACGTGGCCGTGGTCGGCCAGCGAGAGCGCCGCCTGGGCGTTCTGCTCGATGAGCAGGATCGTGGTGCCCTGGGACTTCAGCTCCTGGATGGTCGCCATGATCTTCTGCATCATGATCGGCGACAGACCCATCGAGGGCTCGTCGAGCATGAGCAGCTTCGGCCGGGACATCAGCGCCCTGCCCATGGCGAGCATCTGCTGCTCACCGCCGGAGAGGGTGCCCGCGGCCTGCTTGCGCCGCTCCCCGAGGATCGGGAACAGGTCGTAGGCGCGCTGGATGTCCTTCTCGATGCCCTCCTTGTCGTTGCGCAGGAACGCGCCGAGCCGGAGGTTGTCCTCGATCGTCATCCTGGGGAAGATGTGCCGCCCCTCGGGGGAGTGGGCGAGACCCAGCGAGACGACCTTGTGCGCGGGGACCTTCTTCAGCGACCTGCCGTCGAACCGGATGTCGCCGGAGACCGGCGTCAGCAGTCCGGACAGGGTGCGCAGCGTGGTGGTCTTCCCGGCGCCGTTGGTGCCGATGAGGGTGACGACCTCGCCCGCGTCCACCTTGAACGAGATGCCCTTGACGGCCTCGATCTTGCCGTAGGCGACCCTGAGGTCCTCGACCTCCAGCAGAGCGGTCACTTGTCGTCCCCTTCCGTGGTGCTGTGCGCCTCGGCCTCCGCGGCTTCGACCTCGGCGGCCTCCTCCTTGCCCGGCGCACCCTCGAAGGGCTCACCGAGATAGGCGGCGATGACGCGCTCGTCGGCCTGGACGACCTCGGCGGGGCCCTCGACGATCTTCTCGCCCTGGACCAGCACGGCGACCCGGTCGCAGAGGTTCATGATGAACCGGATGTCGTGCTCGATGACGAGGACGGCGATGCCCTTGTCCCGGATCGCGAAGATCAGTTCCTCGGCGGCCCGGGTCTCCTGCGGGTTCATGCCGGCGGTCGGCTCGTCGAGGAGGAGCAGGCCCGGCTCGCTCGCCAGCGCCCGGGCGATCTCCAGCTTGCGCTGCTCACCGTAGGGCAGGTTGCGGGCCAGGTGGTCGGCCTTGGCGGCGAGACCGGTGAACTCCAGGAGTTCCATGGCCCGTTCGCGCGACTCCTGCTCGGCCTTCTTGAAGCCGGGCAGCCGCAGCAGGGCCGACCAGAGCCCTTCCTTGGTGCGGGTGTGCCGTCCGACCAGCACGTTCTCCAGAACGGTCATGTTGGCGAACAGCCGGATGTTCTGGAACGTACGGGCGATGCCGGCCTGGGTGACCAGGTGCGGCTTGGGCGGCAGGACGGTGCCCTTGTAGGCGACCTTGCCCTCGGTCGGCACGTACAGGCCGGTGAGGCAGTTGAAGAAGGTCGTCTTCCCGGCGCCGTTGGGGCCGATGAGGCCGACGATCTCCCCGGTGTTCACGGTGAGGTCGACGCCGCGGACGGCCGTCAGGCCGCCGAAGCGCATCGTGACGCCGCTGGCGTCGAGCACCGCGGTGCTGGTGGGTGCGGTCGTGGTGGTGGTCATGGCGGTCACGCCCCTGCCTTGGCGACGCCGGTCGCGCCCTCGGGCAGCGACTTGTCCTCCGGTACGTCGAGCTGTCCGGTCTCGTGGAATTCGAGCTGCTTCCTGCGGTCGGCGACCAGGCCCTCCGGGCGGAAGCGCATCAGCAGCATCAGCGCGACACCGAAGAGCAGCAGCTGGTACTCGGCCATGAACTGGAGCTTGGCCGGGATCAGGTAGAGCAGCGCGGCGCCGATCAGCGGGCCGCTGATGGTGCCCATGCCGCCGAGGATGACGGCGGCGAGCAGGAAGGCCGAGTTCGGCGGCACGGAACCGGCGAACTGGTACTGCTCGGGGGTGACGCTGTACGACACGTGCGCCTGGACGGTGCCGGCCAGACCGGCGAGGCACGCGCCGAGCGCGAACGCGAGGAGCTTGAGGCGGAAGCCGTTGATGCCCATCGCGGTGGCGGCGGTCTCGTCCTCGCGGATGGCGACCCAGGCGCGGCCGATGCGGGACTCCGCCGAGCGGCGGAAGACCAGCACCACGATGGCCGTGAAGAGCAGCATCAGCAGGTAGTAGTTGCCCGAGCGGGTCAGCTCGTGGCCGAGGACGCTGTGCGACAGGCCCAGGTTGAACCCGAAGATCTCCAGGTCCGGGATGTTCGGGATGCCGTTGGAGCCGTTGGTGACGTCCGGGCCGCTGTTGCCGTTCAGGTTGTTCATGGTGATGCGGAAGATCTCACCGAAGCCGAGCGTCACGATGGCGAGGTAGTCGCCGCGCAGCCGCAGGGTCGGGGCGCCGATCACCACGCCGAAGACCAGCGAGGCGAGGGCACCGGTGAGGACGGCCGCCCAGAACGGGAACTGCACGCCGATCGTGGACTGCGGGGAGCCGGAGACCAGGGCGGCGGCGTAGGCGCCGACGCCGAGGAAGGCGACGTAACCGAGGTCGAGCAGGCCGGCGAGACCGACGACCACGTTCAGGCCCAGGGCGACCGTGGCGAAGATCAGGATGTTCGCGCCGATCAGGGCGTACTGGTCGTTCGTCTGGGTGAACGGGAAGCAGATCGCCGCGACGAACGCCGCCGCCATGGCCACGTTGCGGTGCTTGGCGGTCAGCGCCGACAGACGCTTCAGCAGACCCGCGCGGGTGACGGCGGTGAAACCGAACCCGGTGACGATCAGGAAGCCGATGAACAGCTCGGAGTACTCGGTGCCGATGCCGTACGCGAAGACGTACAGGCCGACACCGAAGCCCGCGGCGATGACCAGGATCTCGGCCCAGGAAGGCAGCTCCTTCGCCCGGGCGGGCTCGGGAGCGGTCAGCGCGTGGCGGATCCGGCCCCACAGGTGGGGGTGCGGGTCGCTCGGGTCGTACGGCTGGTCGACCGGGAGGCCGAGGGCGCCGATCACCGCGAGCAGCGCGCCGGCGCCGGAGACGTAGGCGCCGAGCTCCAGGTTGACCAGGCCGCCCAGCTCGTAGGAGATCGCGCCGAGGGCGTAGCCGGTGGTGCCGAGGACGCCGAGGGCGCTCAGCAGGACGGGGCTGTTGGTGCCGCCGGGGGTGAGCCAGCGCAGGCCCTTGACGCCGTATCCGGAGACGGCGAACAGCAGGGTGAGCAGAGAGCCCACGAGGGTGAGCACCTGGAGGCCGCCGGGGTAGCCGGTGACCGTGAGGTTGCCGGGGAACTCCTCGGTCCAGGTCCAGGCGAGGAAGGTGCCGACGAGGGCGACGGCGGAGCCGGCGACGGCGAGCGCGCGGGCCGCGGCGGACGGCAGCGGCACGATCGGGGTGGCCGGGGCGGTGGACACCTTGGTGGTGTCGACGGTGGTGTCGGTGGTCTTCGTCATGGGTATCACGCCCGATCCGCGACGCGTTCGCCGAGCAGGCCCTGTGGCCTGAAGAGCAGGACGAGGATGAGCAGCGAGAACGCCCACACGTCCTTCCAGGCGCCGCCGCCGAACAGTTCCATGCCGGGGATGTCGCCGACGTAGCCGGTGGCCAGGGACTCGGCGACGCCGAGCACGAGTCCGCCGAGCATGGCGCCGTAGATGTTGCCGATGCCGCCGAGCACGGCGGCGGTGAACGCCTTCAGGCCCATCAGGAAGCCCATCCGGAAGCCGACCTGGCCGTTCTTCAGGCCGTAGGCGACCGCGGCGATGGCGGCGAACGCGGCACCGATGGCGAAGGCCATCACGATGATGCGGTCGGTGTTGATGCCCATCAGCTTGGCCGTGTCCGGGTCCTGGGCGGTGGCCTGCATGCCGCGGCCGGAGCGGGTCTTCGTCACGAAGAGGCCGAGGGCGAGCATGCACAGCGGGGCGGCGATCAGCACGAAGAGGTCACCGCGCTGGATGCTGGCGCCGAGGATGTCGATGGCCTCGCCTTCGAACTGCGGGAAGGGATGGTCCTTCTTCGCGTCCGGGTACCACATCCACACGACCTGCTGGAGGACGATGGACAGACCGATCGCGGTGATCAGGGGGGCCAGCCGTGGCGCGGTGCGCAGCGGCCGGTAGGCGAACCGTTCCGCCGCGGTGGCGACCGCCACCGAGACGAGGATGCCGCCGATGATCATCAGCGGGACGGCCGCGCCGAGGGCGAAGCCGTCGGGAAGTATGAGCCAGACGGTCAGGGCTCCGAAGCCCCCGACCATGAAGATCTCGCCGTGGGCGAAGTTGATGAGCTGGACGATGCCGTAGACCATCGTGTAGCCGATCGCGATGAGTCCGTACATCGCGCCGAGGATGAGTCCATTGGCCAGCTGTTGCGGCAGTTCGTTCACCGCAGGGCCTCCGTGGGATGGGTTCGGATATGGCGCCGCGCGGGTGCGCTGGTGGGCGCGCCCGCGCGGCCTGGATCAATGTGTGATGTGGTGGAGCCGGTTACTCGTCCTCTGCTCAGTCCAGCTTCGGGGAGCCGCTGAACTCGGGCGCCCAGGTGTTGTTCTTGATCTTGTAGGCGGTCATCAGCGTGTTGGTGGTGTCACCGAACTCGTCGAACGAGATGGTGCCGGTGACGCCGTCGAACTTGACCTTGCTCATGGCGTCCAGCACGGCCTTGCGGCCGTCCGCGGGGAGCTCGCCGTCGTTGCCCTCGACCGCCAGCTTGACGGCCTCGATGATCGACCAGGTGGCGTCGTAGGTGAGGCCGCCGTAGACCTCGTAGGGGTCCTCGTAGCCCGCGGCCTTGTAGCCGTCGATGAACTTCTTCGCGGAGTCCAGCTGCTCGACCGGCTTGCCGACGGAGGTGCCGAGGTCGCCCGCGGCCTTCTTGTTCAGCTTCGGGTAGTCGCCGGAGACGATGCCGTCGCCGCCCATCAGCGGGATGTTCTGGCCGCTGTCCTTGAGCTGCTGGCTCAGGGGCGCGGCGGCCGGGTACTCGCCGCCGTAGTAGAGGGCCTCGGCGCCGGTCTTCTTGATCTTGGCGACGACGGAGTTGAAGTCCCGGTCGTCGGGGTTCACGTGGTCGCTGCCGACGATCTTGCCACCGAGCTTGGTGAAGTTCGTCTTGAAGGAGGCGGCGAGACCCGCGCCGTAGGTCTTCTGGTCGTCGATCAGGTAGACCTTCTTGATGCCGGCCTTGTTGTAGAGGTACTCGGCGGCGAAGGCGCCCTGGACCTCGTCCGTGGTGGCCGTGCGGAAGAACGTCTTGAACTGGCGGACCGAGTTGCCGGTCTTCCAGCCGTCGCCCTGGGTCAGCTCCGTACCGGTGTTGGCCGGGGAGACCTGCACCAGACCGGCGTCGTTGAACGGCTTCTGCATCTGCTGCGACACGCTGGAGTTCAGCGGGCCGACGACGCCGAGGACGTCCTTGTTGCTGATGTACTTCTGGGCGTTCTGCTGGCCGACGGAGGGCTGGGCCTGGTCGTCCAGCGGCTCCAGCTTGAACTCGATGCCCTTGACGTACTCCTCCTTGTTGGCCGTCTTCACGGCCAGCTCGGCGGAGTTGCGGATACCGAGACCGAGAGCGGAGAGGTCACCCGTGAAGGGGGCGTCGACGCCGATCACGACGGTGGTCTTGTCGCCGCCACCGCTGCCGTTGCTGCTGTCGTCGCGCGACCCGCATGCGGTGAGGGTGAGCGATCCCGCCGCCAAGGCGGCGGTGATGGCGAGGAGCGAACGTTGACGCACGAATCAGGTCCTTTCCCTGGCACGGCGGCTCCTGATGGAGCACGTCGAGTCGAGCGCGGGACCGAAGGAACTTCGAATCCGTTGGCGCGGTGACTGGGCGTGACTCTAAGCGTGTGTGGGATACGTGGAGGAGAGTCTGTCCAAGGCTGTGACGCTCTTGTTATGACACGACGTAATGCAGAGCGGTACTTGCCGGGTGGAAGCGCGGAATTCTGGCCGATTCGCCCGGTCCATATCGTGAGACTCGCAGGCCCCGGCTGGCTCTAATCAGCAGTGTTCTTGCTTTTTGCTGATGTCGCGGAATCGTTGCTCCAGGCCACCGGTGGGGCCTGGGAGAGCGGCCGGGCGGGGTCTGCGTGCGCGCGGAAAGCCACCCCGTCGTATTGCGCGCGTATTACGAAGAGTTACGCCACGGAAAGGGAGTCCGGCGTTCCACGGCGGTTCCGCTTGATCGATCATTTTTCCGAGAGGGTGATCTTGCGCCGGAATCCGCTCTTCGTCCGCTCTTCGTCCGGAAAGAGGGGTGAAATAGCCGTTACGGAATTGCGTGGCCCCTGCACCAAAAAGCCGCCGTGCGACGGTCCGGATCAACGGACCGTCGCACGGCGGCGGTTGGCGCACGTGACGCAGAGTCAGCCCAGGGAGGCCGCCCGCTTCGCGTCGTCCGGGGTCACCTCGCGCAGCACACAGGTCAGCCGCGCGCTGCACACCCGCCGCCCCTCCTCGTCGCTGATCACGATCTCGTACGTCGCCGTCGACCGGCCCCGGTGCAGCGGCGTGGCCACACCGGTGACCAGGCCCGAGCGCACCCCGCGGTGGTGCGTGCAGTTCAGGTCCACACCCACGGCGATCTTGGAGACACCGCCGTGCAGCATCGAGCCCACCGAGCCCAGCGTCTCCG
This sequence comes from Streptomyces glaucescens, assembly GCF_002154375.1. Classification (GTDB taxonomy): domain Bacteria; phylum Actinomycetota; class Actinomycetes; order Streptomycetales; family Streptomycetaceae; genus Streptomyces; species Streptomyces glaucescens. The sequence goes on from NZ_MUND01000466.1 coordinate 16,088, forward strand.
CCAGCACCGCCGAGGCGCCGCCGTGCAGCAGCCCGTACGGCTGGGTGTTGCCCTCCACCGGCATGGTGCCGACGACCCGGTCCGGCGAGGCCTCCAGGATCTGCACGCCCATCCGCGTGCCGAGGTGCCCGGCCGAGAACAGGGCGGGCAGATCGACACCGAGCGAGGCGTACTCGTCGATGACCTCCTGCGGGAACTTCACGGTGTGCTGCTCGCCCATGGGCCGGCTCCGTTCATCTGTCGTCCTGCTGGCTGAGCAAACGCTCAGTCGGTCGCCGATTGTTCCAGACGGACGACGACGGACTTGCTGGCCGGGGTGTTGCTGGTGTCCGCGGTGGCGTCCAGCGGCACCAGGACGTTGGTCTCCGGGTAGTAGGCGGCGGCGCAGCCCCGCGCGGTCGGGTAGTGCACCACCCGGAAGCCGGGCGCCCGCCGCTCCACGCCGTCCTTCCACTCGCTCACCAGGTCGACGTACGCCCCGTCCGCGAGCCGCAGGGCGGCGGCGTCCTCGGGGTTGACCAGCACCACCCGGCGCCCGTTCCGGATGCCGCGGTAGCGGTCGTCCAGGCCGTAGATCGTGGTGTTGTACTGGTCGTGCGAGCGCAGCGTCTGCAGCAGGAGGCGGCCCTCGGGCAGTTCGGGACACTCCACCGGCGCCGCGGTGAAGTTGGCCTTGCCGGTCGCCGTCGGGAAGCGCCGCTCGTCGCGCGGCGCGTGCGGCAGGGCGAAACCGCCGGGGGCGGCCACGCGCGCGTTGAAGTCCTCGAACCCGGGGATCACCCGCGCGATGCGGTCCCGGATCGCCGCGTAGTCCCTCTCGAACTCCTCCCACGGCACCTTGCTGTCCTCGCCGAGCACCCGGCGGGCGAGACGGCACACGATGGCCGGCTCGGACAGCAGGTGCGGACTCGCCGGCTCCAGGCGTCCGCGCGAGGCGTGCACCATGCCCATGGAGTCCTCGACCGTCACGACCTGCTCACCGCCCTGCTGGATGTCGCGCTCGGTGCGGCCGAGGGTCGGCAGGATCAGCGCCCGCGCCCCCGTGACGACGTGCGAACGGTTCAGCTTCGTCGACACGTGCACGGTGAGCCGGGCACGGCGCATCGCCGCCTCCGTGACCTCCGTGTCGGGGGAGGCGGAGACGAAGTTGCCGCCCATGGCGAAGAAGACCTTCGCCTCGCCGTCGCGCAGCGCGCGGATGGCCCGGACGACGTCAAAGCCGTGCTCGCGCGGGGGAGCGAAGCCGAACTCCCTCTCCAGGGCGTCCAGGAAGGCGGGCGCGGGGCGCTCGAAGATGCCCATGGTGCGGTCACCCTGCACATTGGAGTGACCGCGCACCGGGCACACACCCGCACCCGGGCGGCCGATGTTCCCGCGCAGCAGCAGGAAGTTGACCACCTCGCGGATGGTCGGCACCGAGTGCTTGTGCTGGGTCAGGCCCATCGCCCAGCAGACGATCGTGCGCCGCGAGGCGAGGACCAGGCCGAGGGCCCGCTGGATCTCCTCCCGGGTCAGGCCCGTCGCCGCGAGCGTCCCGTCCCAGTCGGCCGCGCGGGCGGCCTCGGCGAACTCCTCGTAGCCGTGCGTGTGTTCGCGGACGAAATCCTCGTCCACCGCGCCCTCGGTCTCGATGATCAGCTTGTTGAGCAGCCGGAACAGGGCCTGGTCGCCGCCGATGCGGATCTGGAGGAAGAGGTCGGTGAGGGCGGCGCCCTTGAGCATGCCCTGCGGGGTCTGCGGGTTCTTGAAGCGCTCCAGGCCCGCCTCGGGCAGCGGGTTCACACTGATGATCCTCGCGCCGCCCGCCTTCGCCTTCTCCAGGGCGGAGAGCATGCGCGGGTGGTTCGTGCCCGGGTTCTGGCCCGCGACGATGATCAGGTCCGCCTTGTGCAGGTCGTCCAGCAGGACGCTGCCCTTGCCGATGCCGAGGGTCTCGGTCAGCGCCGAGCCCGACGACTCGTGGCACATGTTCGAGCAGTCCGGCAGGTTGTTCGTGCCCAGCTCGCGGGCGAACAGCTGGTAGAGGAACGCCGCCTCGTTGCTGGTGCGGCCCGAGGTGTAGAAGACCGCCTCGTTGGGCGAGGAGAGGGCGGCGATCTCCTCCGCGACGATGCCGAAGGCGCGCTCCCAGGTGACCGGCTCATAGTGCTCGGCGCCCTCGGGCAGGTACATGGGGTGGGTGAGGCGGCCCTGCTGGCCGAGCCAGTAGCCGCTGCGGCCGGCCAGGTCGGCGACCGGGTGGGCGGCGAAGAACTCGGGGGTGACCCGGCGCAGCGTCGCCTCCTCCGCCACCGCCTTCGCGCCGTTCTCGCAGAACTCCGCGGCGTGCCGCTTGTCCGGCTCGGGCCAGGCGCAGCCCGGGCAGTCGAAGCCGTCCTTCTGGTTGACGCTGAGCAGGGTCAGCGCGGTGCGCTTGAGACCCATCTGCCGCTGGGCGACGCGCAGGGTGTGTCCGATGGCGGGCAGCCCCGCCGCCGCGTGCTTCGGCTCGGCGACCTGCGGCGCGTCCTGAACCGGATCAGCCTTGGGCGGCTTCCTTGCCATCGCACGCTCTCCTTCGACCGCGGGCGCGGGCGGGGCACCGGCCGCGGGGGCTCGCGCTCCGCCTCGCATGTGTGAGGTACGTCTCCGATCCTCGCACGCGGCACCGACGGCGACCGCCCCCGGGCGCACGGGCGGCGGAGGCGGTGCCCGCCCGTGCGCCCGGGGG
>NZ_MUND01000467.1 GCF_002154375.1 Streptomyces glaucescens
TCCCCTCCCCCCGGGACCGGCGACAGGGCGGCCGGTCCCGGGGGGAGGGGAGTGGTGTGCGGCGCGGGGAGTGGTGGCGCGGCGAGTGGTGGTGGGGCGGGCGGCGCGTCGAGCGGGGCCACCAGGCCGGTGGCCGCCAGGCGGCGGATGTCCACCAGGGTGTGGAAGCCGGGCCGGCCCAGCTCCCGGGCGATGTCCGCCGCCGTGCGGACCCCGTCCACCAGGTCCAGCACCGCCTGCTGCCGGGGCGGCGGCGCCGGGCCGCCCGCGGGGTCCGGCCGGGTCAGCGCGGCGGTGTCGGCGCGCGGATCGGGCCAGATGCGGTGCAGCAGCTCCCGGCGGCGCAGGGTCTCCCGCTCCACGTCGGCCACCGGCACGGGGCGGAAGCCGGCGGGCGGCCGGAGGCCGCCGTAGCGGAACCGCCCGGGCGCGCTGCTCGGCGCGAGCACGAAGTACGCGGCGTCGAACAGTGCGGCCAGCCGGCACAGCTCCAGCGCGCCCGCGGGGAGCCGCCCGCCCGCCACCAGCAGCCGCCCGGCGTCCGCCCCGGCCCGGTCGGCCGCCTCCCGCCAGGCGGCGGAGTCCAGCGTGCCGTGGGCCGTCAGGAGCACGTCGAGGCCGGGTGCGGCCGGGCTCTCGGCGTGCACCACGCCGCCCTCCACGAGGTGGAGGGCGCCGCGTTCGCGGACCAGTACCCCGGTGGCGCGCTCGGCGGCGAGCCGGGACAGCATCGGCGACGGCCCGGCCGCCGCCCGCGCCGGGGCGCCCGCGCGGTCGCGCAGCGGCAGGGGCGGGGGAGTGGTGCCGACGGCGCTCATCCCAGGACCAGCCGTCCGGCCAGCTCGCCCAGCCGGATGCGGGCCAGGGCGAGGTTGCCGTCCGCGCGGCCGAGCCACACGTGCAGGAACACGGTGCTGTCGAACGACGTCGGCACGAACCGCAGGACGTGGTAGGCGTCCCGGTTGCTGATCAGCAGGTCCTCGACCGGTGGATCCGCCTCACCCGGGCCGCCGTCCGGGGCGAACGTCTTGTGCTCGGCCGCGAGCCGGGCCAGTTCCGCGGACTCCGCGCAGGCCGCCTCGGCGTCGCCGCCCGGGAACTCCCCGACGACGCCGAGCGCGAGCCCGCTCGTCCAGTCCACCAGCGCGGCGCCCCGGGCACCGGGCAACCGCATCGCATCCAGCAGGCACTCGTCGATCCCGGGCACGCTGACTCCCCTCCCCGCCTGTCCTTCGGTCGAGTGACGCCGAAACTACGCTCTGTGGGGAGGGCGGGTGAGGGTTCTGGCATTTTCCGTTGGAACATGCGTCGGGCGTACTAGTGTGGGTCAACTGCCCCTGTGTCCAAGTCAGTTGAACAGCGAACCGACCGGCGTGCGTCAAGGGCGCCCAGGCTCGCGCAGGGTGGTGAGCGCGTTCGCCCGCGCCCCTCCGGACTCGGCCACGATCTCCTGGAGCGTCTGCGGCTCGCGGACCGTCGCGAAGGCCACACCGCCCGTGCCGTCGGGCGCGAAACCGTGGATGCCGGGGCGGGCCAGCGAGTTGTACGCGTAGTGGTGGGCGAAGTAGTAGGCGCCGGTGTCCAGCGCCGCCGCGTAGTCGCCCGGTTCGAGCAGGGGCAGGGCGCGGGCCTCGGCGAGCAGGTCGCCCGCGAAACAGGCCGGGCCCGCGACGTCCTGCACCGCCTCCGGGCCCGCCTTCGGTCGGCCCTTCGCGTCGTAGGCCGCTATCCGCAGCGGCCAGGCGGCGGGCGCGTAGACCGTGCGGGTGGCGACCTGGACGCCGGCGTGGGTCACCGCCACCGGGCGCCCGCCCGCCGACTTGGTGTACTCCACCCGCGCCACCACCGTGCCGTGCTTGGCCAGCAGCGACCGCCCGAACTCGGTGACCAGCCCGTACCGCCCGGCGAAGAGGCCCGGGACCGCCTCGCGCAGCAGCCGGGCGTACTGCGTGTACGTCGGGCTCGTCTCGTCCGAGGCGAAGTTCACCGGCAGGCCGCCGCCGATGTCGATCGTGTCGATCTGCGGCCGGCCGATCCGCCGGTTGATCTCCTCGGCGAGCGCGTGGACCTCGGCGACCCCCCGGGCCATCAGCGGCAGCGGAATGCCCTGCGATCCGGTGTGCGCGTGCAGCCGGGTGAGCCAGGGGCGCGCGGCGTAGGCCCGGACCACCCACTCCCGCGCGCCCTCGTCGCGCAGCGCCACCCCGAACTTGGAGGTGGCCGTCGCCGTGGAGAGGGCCTCGATGGAGCCGCCCCCGACCTGCGGGTTCACCCGGAGGCCCAGGGGCGAGCGGCTGGGCGCGGAGGCCATCAGGGCGTCGAGGCGGCCCAGCTCCTGCGGGTTGTCCGCGTTCACCGCGATGCCCAGCGCCAGCGCCTCCCGCAGCTCCGCCGGGGTCTTGGCGGGGGAGTCCAGCACCGTCCGCTCCGGCGGCAGGCCCGCCGCCCGGACCAGGGCCAGCTCACCGGGGCTCGCCACCTCCGCGCCGATCCCCTCCTCACGCAGCAGCCGCAGCACCGGCACGAGCGGGGTCGCCTTCACCGCGAAGGCGTGCAGCACCGGCGTGCCCGGCGCCACCACCGCGTCGAACGCCGCTCGCAGCTCGGCCGCCGACTCCCGGATGCCCGTGACGTCGAGCAGCCCGACGATGGGCGTGGCGGGGTTGAGCAGGCCGCGCTCCACGGCCGCGCGGACCGCCTCGTCCCGGCGGGCCGCCCGCTCGGCGCCGCCCCGTCCGGCGCTGCCGGCGCCGCCCCGTCCGGCACCGTCGTTCCTCGTGTCGACCACACCAACCCCCGTCCCGTCGTCGCCCGGCCCGGTGTCCGGCCCTGCCTCCAGCGAAACATCCGCGGCGCGCCCGCGCCGGAACACCGATGTATTGACTAGGTCTATTCAGAGCCTCAAGATGTGAATAGCTGTAGAAACGCAGATCGTCGTCCGCCAGGAGGCATGCCATGTCAGGACCCCGCCCCGTCCGAGCACCGCGCGGCACGGAACTGAGCGCCCTGGGATGGCAGCAGGAGGCCGCCCTGCGGATGCTGCAGAACAACCTGGACCCCGAGGTCGCCGAGCACCCCGACAAGCTCGTCGTCTACGGCGGCACCGGCAAGGCCGCCCGCGACTGGCGCTCCTTCGACGCCATGGTCCGCACCCTCCAGGGGCTGAAGCAGGACGAGACCATGCTCGTCCAGTCCGGCCGCCCCGTCGGCGTCATGCAGACCCATGAATGGGCGCCGCGCGTCCTCATCGCCAACTCCAACCTCGTCGGCGACTGGGCCAACTGGGAGGAGTTCCGCCGCCTGGAGCAGCTGGGCCTGACCATGTACGGCCAGATGACCGCCGGCTCCTGGATCTACATCGGCACCCAGGGCATCCTCCAGGGCACCTACGAGACGTTCGCCGCCGTCGCCGCGAAGAAGTTCGGCGGCACCCTCGCCGGGACCATCACCCTCACCGCCGGACTCGGCGGCATGGGCGGCGCCCAGCCGCTCGCCGTCACGATGAACGACGGCGTCGCGCTCTGCGTCGACTGCGACCCGCGCGCCATCGAGCGCCGCATCGAGCACCGCTACCTGGACGTGAAGGCCGACAGCCTCGACCACGCCCTCCAGCTGGCCGTGGAGGCGCGCGACGCTCGCCGCCCGCTCTCCATCGGCGTCCTCGGCAACGCCGCCGAACTGGTGCCGCAGCTGCTCGCCATGGGCGCCCCGATCGACATCGTCACCGACCAGACCTCCGCCCACGACCCGCTGTCCTACCTGCCGGTCGGCGTCGCCTTCGACGAGATGGCCTCCTACGCCGCCAAGGACCCGGCCGGATTCACCACCCGCGCCCGCGAGTCCATGGCCCGGCACGTCGAGGCCATGGTCGGCTTCATGGACGCCGGTGCCGAGGTGTTCGACTACGGCAACTCCATCCGCGGCGAGGCCCAGCTCGCCGGATACGACCGGGCCTTCGCCTTCCCCGGCTTCGTGCCCGCCTACATCCGCCCGCTGTTCTGCGAGGGCAAGGGCCCGTTCCGGTGGGCGGCGCTGTCCGGCGACCCCGCCGACATCGCCCGGACCGACAAGGCGATCCTGGAGCTGTTCCCGGAGAACGAGTCCCTGGCCCGCTGGATCAGGATGGCCGGGGAGCGGGTCCACTTCCAGGGCCTGCCCGCGCGTATCTGCTGGCTCGGCTACGGCGAGCGGGACAAGGCCGGCGAGCGGTTCAACGACATGGTGGCGAGCGGGGAGCTGTCCGCACCGGTCGTCATCGGCCGCGACCACCTCGACTGCGGCTCCGTCGCCTCGCCGTACCGCGAGACCGAGGCGATGCTGGACGGCTCCGACGCGATCGCCGACTGGCCGCTGCTCAACGCGATGGTCAACGTGGCGTCGGGGGCGTCCTGGGTCTCCCTCCACCACGGTGGCGGTGTCGGCATGGGGCGGTCCATCCACGCCGGCCAGGTGACCGTCGCCGACGGTACGGCGCTGGCCGGGGAGAAGATCCGCCGGGTGCTGACCAACGACCCCGGCATGGGCGTCATCCGGCACGTCGACGCCGGGTACGACATCGCGGAGTCGGTGGCCGAGCGGCGGGGTGTGCGGGTCCCCATGCGCGAGGGTGACGGCGCGTGAGTTTCCACAGCATGTGGGCGGAGCTGCTGCCGATCGGCCGCAGTTCCGCCTCCGGCGGCTACCGGCGCTACGCCTGGACCGGAGCCGACACCGAGTGCCGCGCGTGGTTCAGGACACAGGCCGAGGCGCGCGGACTGCGGTACGAGGTGGACCGCAACGGCAACCAGTGGGCCTGGCTCGGGGACCCCGGGGCGGGGGACGCCGTCGTCACCGGGTCGCACCTGGACTCCGTGCCCGACGGGGGCGCCTTCGACGGGCCTCTCGGGGTCGTGTCGTCCTTCGCCGCCCTGGACGAACTGCGGGCCCGGAACGCCGAGCTGGGCAAGCCCCTCGGCATCGTCAACTTCGGTGACGAGGAAGGCGCCCGGTTCGGACTGGCCTGCGTGGGCTCCCGGCTCGCCGCCGGGCAGCTCACCCCGGAGCAGGCGCACCGGCTGACCGACGGCGACGGGGTCTCCCTCCCGCGGGCCATGGAGGCCGCCGGACACGACCCCGAGGCCATCGGGCCGGACCCCGAGCGGCTGGCCCGGATCGGCGCCTTCGTCGAGCTGCACGTCGAGCAGGGGCGGGCCCTGGACCTCAGCGGGGACGCCGTCGGCATCGCCAGCGCGATCTGGCCGCACGGCCGCTGGCGGTTCGACTTCCGGGGCGAGGCCAACCACGCGGGCACGACCAGGCTCGCCGACCGGCGCGACCCGATGCTGCCGTACGCCGAGACCGTGCTCGCCGCCCGCCGGGAGGCGCGGCTCGCCGGGGCCGTCGCCACCTTCGGGAAGATCACCGTGGAGCCGAACGGCGTCAACGCGATTCCCTCCCTCGTGCGCGGCTGGCTCGACTCCCGGGCCGCCGACCAGGACACCCTCGACACCGTGGTGAACGCGGTGGAACAGGCCGCCCGCGAGTACGCCGCCGCGCACGGCGTCGACCTCGGCGTGGTCCGCGAGTCCTTCACCCCCGTCGTCGAGTTCGACCACGCGCTGCGCGACGAACTCGCCCGCATCCTGGGCGGCGACACGGACCTGCAGGTGCCCGTGCTCGGCACCGGCGCCGGACACGACGCCGGGATACTCTCCGGGACCGTCCCGACCGCCATGCTGTTCGTGCGCAACCCCACCGGCGTCTCGCACTCCCCGGCCGAGTTCGCGGCCGAGGACGACTGCGTGGCCGGAGTGCTCGCCCTCGCCGACGTACTGGAAGGACTGGCCCGCAGGTGACCAAGGCGACGACCACGGCGACCTATTGGCTGGAGCACGCCTGGCTCGGCACCCTCCCCCAGGCTCTCGGCTCCGCTCGAGCAGGGGGGACCCCCATCGAGCCGGGTGTGGTCCTGGAGACGGACGACGGACGCATCACCGCCGTCCGGACCGGGGCCGGCACACCGCCACCCGGCGCGGAGATCCTGCGGGGCCTCACCCTCCCCGGCCTCGCCAACGCGCACAGCCACGCCTTCCACCGCGCCCTGCGCGGCGCCGTCCAGGTCGGCAGCGGGACCTTCTGGACCTGGCGCGAGGTCATGTACGCCACGGCCGACCGGCTCACCCCCGAGAGCTACCACGCCCTCGCCCGTGCCGTGTACGCCGAGATGGCCCTGGCCGGCATCACCGCCGTGGGCGAGTTCCACTATGTCCACCACGCGCCCGGCGGCAGCCGCTACGCCGACCCCAACGCGATGGGCGAGGCCCTGATCGCGGCCGCCGCCGAGGCCGGCATCCGGATCACCCTCCTCGACACCGCCTACCTCTCCTCCGGCTTCGGACAGCCCCCCAACCGCCACCAGCTCCGCTTCTCCGACGGGGACGCCGAGGCCTGGGCCGAACGCTGTTCACTTCTCGAGGAGCGCGAGCACGCGCGGATCGGGGCGGCCATCCACTCCGTGCGGGCCGTGCCCGCCGCCCAGTTGGCGACCGTGGCACGCTGGGCCGAGGAACGGCGGGCCCCGCTCCATGTGCACCTGTCCGAGCAGACCGCCGAGAACGACGCCTGCCGGGAGGCCCACGGGTGCACCCCGACGCAGCTGCTCGCCCGGCACGGCGTGCTCGGGCCGCGCACCACCGGCGTCCACAACACCCACCTCACCGCCGAGGACATCTCGCTCATCGGCGGCAGCGGCACCGGCACCTGCATGTGCCCGACGACCGAACGGGACCTCGCCGACGGCATCGGCCCCGCCGTCGCCCTGCAGAACGAGGGCTCCCCGCTCTGTCTCGGCTCCGACAGCCACGCCGTCATCGACCTGCTGGAGGAGGCGCGGGCGATGGAGCTGAACGAGCGGCTGCGCAGCCGCACCCGAGGGCACTGGACGGCGGCTGCCCTGTTGCGGGCGGCCTCCGCCGAC
>NZ_MUND01000468.1 GCF_002154375.1 Streptomyces glaucescens
CAGCCGCGGGCGCCTCGAGGACGACACGACGATGTTCGCGGTCCGGCGGGCCGACGGCGGCGGGCTTTGAGAGCGGCCCGCGCGGCCCCCCGGCCACCGGTTACGGTGCTTTGCGTACGTGATCGACAGTGCGCGTACGGAAACGACAGGGGGACCGATGCCCGGAACCGTGCTGATGCTCGCCGCCGCGCCCGTGGGCAGGGGCAGGCTGGTGGACGCCGCATCCGTACTTCCGGTGCTCGCGGCCGTCGACCCCGCCGTGCTGGCCGGCACCGACACCGCGAACGTCGTCGAACTCGCCGACCCCGTGGAACCCCAGGCCGTCCTCACCCGGCTGCGCGCCGCGTCCGCCGCCCCCGGCCCGCTCACCGTGTACGTCACCGGCCAGCTCCAGCTGGACAGACGCCAGCGCCTGCCCCACCTGGCCCTGGCCCGCACCACCCCGGCCACGGTCCGCTACACCGCCTTCCCCTGGCACTGGTTCCGCGAGGAGCTGCGCCTGCGCGCCCCCGGCACCACCACCCTCTTCCTCGACCTGCACACCGACGCCGACACCTGGGAGCTGCTGCGCACGACCCCTCTGGACACCGGCCGCACCACCGCCGTCTACGGCCGGATCGCGCCTCCGCCGGGCCGCCGCGGCACCCCCGCCGCGCCCACCTACATGAAGGCGCTCGCGACCATACTGCGCAGCGGCCACCGCCCCCCGCTCGGCCAGTTGCACGAACTGGCCCTGACCCGCACCGAGGAGACGGCCGGCCACCTCGTCCTCGCCGCGGCGCCCCCTTCGACACCGAACGACCCGCACGCCGCGATCACCGACGCCGTCCGGGCGGGCCGCCACAGCCACGCCGACGCCCTCGCCGCCCAGTGGGAGCAGGCCGCCGTACGGGACCACGGGCCCGGCTCGGAGGAGGCCCTGCACTGGGCGGAGGTCCGCGCCGACCTGGCCATGTTCGCCGGGGACCCGGCCCGCAGCTGCCGCACCTGGCTCGCGATCGCCGCGGCCCGGCTGGCCGCCGGGCAGCCCGCCGACGCACCCGCCGTCGAAGCGGCCGTCGACCGGGCCCACCACCAGTGGAGCGAGGTCACCGCGCCGGCCGCCGCCCGCGAACTGGGCACGGCCCTGGTCGGCCTGCGCGCGCAGGTGCCGGGCCGCCGGGCGGGGGCCCTGGAACACGTCCGGCGCCGGCTGCGACGACTGGAGCCGCAGACCGCCCAGGGCTGAGGCGCCGGGGCGTCACCCGGATGGCGGCACCGGGAGGGCCGAACGGGTCAGGGTGGCTTATCCACGGAGGAGGGGCCGTCACGACCGAAGGAAGTGAACATGGCCACCACCCTCACCACCCTGTCCGTGGAGTGGACCGAAGGCCTCGATGACGCCTGGTCCCGGATCGTCACCTTCGTGCCGAGGCTCATCGGCTTCCTGGTGATCCTGGCGATCGGCTGGGTCATCTCGAAGATGATCGCCCGCGTCCTGGACCGCGTCCTGCGCAGGACGGGCTCCGAACGCCTCGCCGAGCGCGCGGGCACGGCCCGCTATCTCAGCGACTCGGAATACGACCTGACGGCCATCGTGTGCCGCGTCGTCTACTACGCCCTGCTGCTGATCACCGTCCAGCTCGCCCTGGGGGTCTTCGGCACCACCCCCGTCAGCCGCATGATCGACGCCATCGTCGCCTGGCTGCCGCGCGCCCTCGTCGCCGTCGTCCTCGTCGTGGTCGCCATGGCCATCGCCAACGCGGTCCGCTCCCTCGTCACGAGCGCCCTCTCCGGCACGTCGTACGGCCGCACCGTGGGCACCATGGTCTGGGCGGGCATCGTCGCCCTCGGCGTGATCGCCGCACTCGGGCAGGCCGGCATCGCCACGGCCGTCACCCAGCCCGTCCTCTACGCCGCCCTCGCCACCGCCGCGGGCATCCTCGTCGTGGGCGTCGGCGGCGGCATGATCATGCCGATGCGGCAGCGCTGGGAGCGGTGGCTGAGCACCGCCGAGCGCGAGACCCAGCAGGCCCGCGGCGGTGCCTCCGCCTACCGGTCCGGCCGCGAGGACGCGATGCGCCACCAGCCCGCGCGGGAGCGCACGGACTATCCGGGGACCGGGTCCAGCGAGATGTGAGGTTCCACCGTAAGTGGGGTTTGGGAGTTTGATGGGGCTGCTTTGTCATGGTTTCCGTCACGGGACGGCTCGATCCGTTCTCTGTCGGCCTTCTGCTCTGCGCGACAGTCTGATTACGCTCGGCAACATGGTCCACATCCGTGAGCTCGACTCCAGCGCGTCCCCGCTCGACTACTACGGCTTCGAATTGCGGAGGAAGAGAGAGGAAGCAGGCCTCACGCAGAGGGAATTGGCGAACGTCGTGTTCTGCACGGGCTCGCTGATCGGCCAGATCGAGACAGCGAGGAAGGTTCCCCAGCGGGACCTGTCCGAGCGCCTGGACGTGGCACTGGGCACGGACGGGTTCTTCTCGCGACTCGTCGGGTTGGTGCTGCGCAGCCAACTGCCGTCGTGGTTCCAGCCCTACGCCGAGATGGAGGCGCAGGCGACGTACATCTCCACGTACCAGGCTCAGTTGATGTACGGGCTACTGCAGACGGAGGGGTACGCGCGGGCGTTGCTGGCGACGGGTGTGCAGGAGGGGCTCGATCAGCTGGTGGCTGCTCGTATGGAACGACAGCGCATCCTGGACCGGAAGCAACCGCCGATCACACTGGTGGTGTTGGACGAGGCGACGCTGCACCGCCCCATCGGCGGCCGGGAGATCATGCGTGAGCAGCTGGAGCACCTGCTGGCGCTCCAGCGGCATCGCTGGCTGCGGATTCAGGTGCTGCCCTTCTCGGCTGGTGAACACGCCAGTCTCGCCGGCTCGTTCAATGTGCTGCGCTTCTCGGATCACCCTGACATCGTCTACACCGAAGACGTGATCTCCGGCCATATGACGGCTGACCAGATCACAGTCAGGGAGGCGGCGCTCCGTTACGCTTCCTTGCAGGCTGCCGCCCTCTCCACAGAGGACTCGGCGGCACTGATCGCGGGGGTGATGGAGGAGCGCTATGGGGACGAGCCAGGAACTGATCAACGCGCGGTGGCGTAAGTCGTCGTACAGCGGAAACACCGGCGGTGATTGCGTCGAGGTCGCCGACCTCACCCCCCACATAGCCGTCCGTGACTCCAAGAACGCCGAAGCCGGAGTCCTCACGGTCGCGCCGGAGGCGTTCGCCGCCTTCGTCGCTCACGTTCGTTTCTCGTAGGGGTTCGCCGGTTGCCGTACCGTTCTCACGCTCCGCGCGTCGAGGACGGTACCGCCCGGCCGCCACGTGCCCGTCACCGTGACCCACGTGTCCGTCGGCGGGGCCTCGGACGTGCCCCGGATCTCCACCCTGCTGACCGTCGCGTCCGCGGCGCAGCAGGCGACGGCGAGGCGGGTGACGTACCAGGTGCCGTCGTCCTGGGTCACGAAGCCGGTGAGGCGGACCGTGCGGCCCTGAAGTGAGCGTTCGGTGTCGTAGACCGCGCGGGAGCTGAACTCGGCGAGGGTCAGGTCCAGGACCGGGTCCGACGGGAGCTTCGGGAAGGTGCCCATGCCCTGGGCCAGCCGCTGTTCCGCCTCCCGCTCCGCGCTGTAGGAGCCGAGGGCGGGCGGGGGGAAGAGGAGCAGGGCGAGGG
>NZ_MUND01000469.1 GCF_002154375.1 Streptomyces glaucescens
CCCTGCTCGCCGCACCGCCGCGCCGGGTCTGACGGGCTGCGGCGGTGCGGCGAGCAGGGTGGCGAGGGCGGTGCCGGTCGCCGGTTCGCCGAGCATCGTGTAGTGGTCGCCGGGCACGTGCCGCAGCCGCAGGGGGCGTCCGCTCAGCTCGCTCCAGCCGAGGTCGGGGCTGGCGGGCAGCAGCGAGCGCTCCGGCTTGACGACGGTGACGGTCCGGTCGAGCGGGGCGGGCAGATATCCGGCGGTGCAGCGGTTGTTGCGGACGAGTCCGGCGTGGAAGGCGGTGTACAGCTTGCGCAGCCCGGCCGGTTCGGTGCCGGCGGGCAGCACGCCCTGCGTCACGGCCGCGTCCAGCAGGGCGTCCAGGTCCCGGGTGGCGGCGGCGCCGGTGACCAGGCGGCGTCCGCGGCGGGCGCCGAGGTACATCGCGAACCAGTCGAGCAGCAGGGCCGCGTCGAGCGCGTCGTCGGGCCGCTGGAAGGCGGCGACGGGCGCGATCGAGTCGAGGACGGCCAGCTCCCGCAGGGTGCCGCCACGCCCCTCGGCGTCGAGCCGGGCGGCGATCTCGTAGCCGACGACCCCGCCGAAGGACCAGCCGACCAGGGCGAAGGGACGTTCGGTGAGCCCGGCGGCGGTCAGTTCGGCGAGGCAGCGCGCGGCCAGTTCACGGACGCCGACGACGGGCGCCGCCGGGTCCAGCGCCGCGGTGACGTACTCGGTGACGGTCCCGAGGTCGCACAGGTACGGTGCGGTGTCCTCGGGCAGGCGGGCCGCGAGGTCCGCCCACGCCGAGGCCGGCAGGGCGCCGGGGTGGACGGCGACGACCGGGCGGGCCGCCGGACCGGCCGCCGGGCGCAGCGCGGTCAGCAGCGGCCTGGGCGGCGGCCGGCGCGGGGGCCTGGCCGGCCCGGTGTCAGGCCGCGACATGCCGGGTGCTCTCCTCCGCGATGTGCTCGGACAGCGCGGCGATGGTCGGGTGGTACCAGAGCGCGGTGGCCTCCAGTTCGAAGCCGAGCCACTTCTCCAGTTCGCCCGCGAGGATCAGCGCCTCCGTGGAGTCCAGGTCGAACTCGTCGAAGTAGCGCTCGACGTCGATCTGCTGCTGCTCCACTCCGAGCCGTACGGCGAGCTTCTCGACCAGCCAGGCCCGGGCCTCTTCGGCGGTGACACGCTGCATGACGGATTCCCCTCAGTTCGGTTCTGTCAGTGCTCTTCGCTGTGCGGCCGGTTCTCCCGCCGTTCCCGGGCGACCGCCTCGGCCGCCTTGCGTCCGGAGACGAATCCGGCCTCGTGGGAGCCGATGAGATCGACGCCGATGCGCGGTGCGTGGAAGTAGGAACCGGCCAGTTTGATCCGGCCGCCGGCCGCGTTGACGTCGTAGATCGTGCGCTGCATGGCCCGTACGCCGAGGTCGATGACGGGATGGGTGAACGGCAGCTCGCGCAGCACGAGTTCGTCGCGCGGGACGATCGGCGAGTCCAGGGTGACGAAGTAGTCGTGGCGGGCGGTGAAGCCCTGGAGGGCGTTCATGTAGTACGCGACCCAGGTGCGGGGGCGGCCGTCGACGGTCTTCAGGCCGTAGTTCCAGCTCTGCCAGCGCTCCCGGCGGGGCGGCATGCAGGCGGGGTCGGTGTGCAGGATCGCCCGGGTGGAGCTGTAGCGGACCCTGCCGAGGATCTCCGCCTGGAGCGGGGTGGGCCGCTCCAGCATCGCGAGGGTCTGGTCGGCGTGCGCGGCGAGGACGGCGTAGTCGTAGCGCTCCTCGCCCGCGGCGGTCGCGACGACGACCGCGCCGTCCTCCTCGCGGACCCGGGTGACCGGGGCGCCGGTGCGGACGGTGCCGTTCAGGCCGGCGACGACCCGGCGGACGTACTCGACGCTGCCGCCGGCGACCGTCTTCCACGCCACCGACCGGCCGCCGAGGCCTCCCGGGTCGTGGGACATGAAGAAGGCGATCACCGTGGTGGCGGGCATCTCCCAGATCAGTTCGGCGGGCACCGACCAGACGGCCGTGGCGAGCAGCACCACGTAGCCGTACTTGAAGGCGTCGCTGTAGCCGCCGCGGTCCAGGTAGTCGCCGAGCGAGAGGTCGGTGCGCTTGCGCAGGAAGTCGCGCGGCGCCTCGCGGTGGAAGCGTTCCGCGTCCCGCCACAGCGGCAGGAAGTCCGCCGGGTAGCGGGCGGCGATCGCGCTCTCGTCCAGCTCGAACTCGGCGGTGCCGTAGTCGAGGCCGCGGTCGAGGTCGAAGAAGTCGAAGCCGCCGGTGTGGTCCAGGGCGGTCACGCCGAGCTTGTCGAAGAACGCCGTCAGCTCGGGGTACGTGCGCGCGTTGAACACCACGAAGGCCGTGTCGACGCCGATCGTCCGGCCGTCCTCGTCGACCTCCACGGTGTGGGCGTGACCACCGGGCCGGTCCTGGCTCTCGTACACGGTGACTTCGGCGTCGTCCGGCAGATGGTGGGCGGCGGAGAGTCCGGCGATTCCGGCTCCGACGACAGCGACACGGGTGGTCATGGCAGGGCTGCACCTCGGCTCGAACGGTTCGACGACAAGGAAGGGCACGGTGGACGCGACGGCCGATGCGCAGAGGGCTGATACCTCTGAAAAGGGCGCCCCGCGCTGTGCTGTGCAGTGCTGGTGCTCTGCTGTGCAGTGCCGACGCTCGGCCGGGGGTCGGCGCTCGGCGCTCGGCGGTTGGCGCAGAAGAACCGTAGGCGCGGCGCGAAATGAGCGTCAATCCGCCCATCGGGGACGACATCCGGCCCATCGAAGGCTTCGATCGGGACGATGCGGAGTGGCTCGGGGTGTCCGGATCGGGGGGTGTGAGGGCTCCGGGGCGGAGCGCGGCCGTCCGGGTGGTCCGGCGGTGGCGGGTTCGGCCGGAATTCACTCGTACGGGGGTGACCGGAATCGGGGGCCCGCGGACTCTGTTGAGAGTGGCGGCCCGAAGGCCGCCGTTCGAACGAGGGGAGCCCCCATGCCCACGATTCCCTGGATGCCCGGCCCGGGCCGGGACACCGCCGGGGCCGCCGAGTCGGGCCCGCCGGTGGTCATGGCCTCCCGGCTGGAGCTGAGGTCACTGCTGAGCGTGCCCCGGTTCTTTCTGCTGTCGCTGGTGGTGTTCCGGCAGGTCCGCAGGTCACCGGGGTTGATCGGGGCCTCGCTGCGGGCACAGCCGCTGAAGCGGACGTTCTGGACGCTGTCCGCCTGGCGGGACCGGGCGGCGCTGGAGGAGTTCAACCGGACCGACCCGCACGCGAAGAGCGTGCGCGGGCTGCGCCCGGTGATGAAGGGCTCGGTGTTCGTGTTCTGGAACGCCGAGGCCGGCGAACTCCCCATCGGCTGGGACGAGGCGCAGCGCCGCCTCGCCGACCAGGCCGCGAAGGAGGCCCGGCGCGCATGAGCACGGCTCCGGCCGAGTCGGAGGGCACCCAGCCCGCCGCCGCCCCGCCCCCGGCTCCGGTCATCCCGCACGCCCGGCTGGTGCTGCTCGC
Organism: Streptomyces glaucescens; assembly: GCF_002154375.1. Taxonomy (GTDB): domain Bacteria; phylum Actinomycetota; class Actinomycetes; order Streptomycetales; family Streptomycetaceae; genus Streptomyces; species Streptomyces glaucescens. Next base: position 3,495 of record NZ_MUND01000469.1, read on the forward strand.
CGCCTGCCTCGGGCTCTTCATGTCGTTCATCGAGGTCACCGCGGCGATCTCCACGCTGCGGGCGCTCCAGGTCGACCTCGGCGTGGCGCCCGCCGATCTGAGCTGGGTGTCCAGCACGTACACGCTGGTGGTCGCCGCCTGCGTGCTCTCCGGCGGGGCGCTGGGCGAGCGGTTCGGGCGCCGCCGGGTCTTCCTCGCCGGAGTGCTCCTGCTCGCCGCCGGCTCCCTGGTGGTCGCCGTGTCGGACGGCTACGGCTGGGTGCTGCTCGGCCGGGGCGTCAGCGGTCTCGGCGGGGCGCTGGTGCTGCCGACCTCGCTCGCGCTGATCACCACCACGTTCTTCGTCGACCTGCCGCGCATGCTGCGGTACATCGCGATCTGGGTGTCGGTGTCCGGCATCGGCCTGGCCGTGGGCCCGCTGCTGGGCGGGCTGCTGCTGGAGGCGTCGGGCTGGCGGGCGGTGTACCTGGTGAACACACCGCTGGCCGTCGTCACCGTCCTGGTCACGCTGCGCGCGGTGACGGAGTCCCGGGTGCCGGACCGGCCGCTGGACCTGGCCGGGCAGTTCTGGGCGGTGCTCGGGCTGTCCGCGCTGATCTACGGCATCGCGGCCGGCGGCCGGCTCGGGTACGGCGATCCGCAGGTCGTCACGGTCCTCGCGGTGGCCGCCGGGGCCCTGACGGCGCTGGTGCTCACCGAGCGGCGGGCGGCGGTGCCGATGCTGGACGTGCGGATGATGGGCAACGCGCGCTACGCCGCCGCGCTGGTCGTCGCCGCGGCGGCCCTGTTCGTGTTCGTCGGCGTGGTCTTCGTCGAGGTGCTGTTCCTGCAACGGGTGCGGGATCTGGGGCCGTTGGCCACGGGGGTGCGGCTGCTGCCCGCGATGCTCGCGTTCGTCGCGGCCACGTTCACGGCGCAGCGGCTGGCGG
>NZ_MUND01000047.1 GCF_002154375.1 Streptomyces glaucescens
GAGCCGCCGATGCCGATGTTGACGACGTTGCGGATGCGCTTGCCGGTGTGGCCGGTCCACGCGCCGGAGCGGACCCGCTCGGCGAAGTCGGCCATCCGGTCGAGGACCGCGTGCACGGCGGGGACCACGTTCTCCCCGTCGACCTCGACCACCGCCTCGCGCGGCGCCCGCAGCGCGGTGTGCAGCACGGCCCGCCGCTCGGTCGTGTTGATCCTCTCGCCGCGGAACATGGCGTCCCGCAGCCCGAACACATCGGTCGCGGCGGCCAGCTCGCGCAGCAGCTCCAGCGTCTCGTCGGTGACGAGGTGCTTCGAGTAGTCGATGTGCAGGTCGCCGACCTGGAGCGTGTACCCGCTGCCGCGTGCGGGGTCGGCGGCGAACAGCTCCCGCAGCCGCACCTCGCCGAGCTGTTCGCGGTGCTTGGCCAGAGCGGTCCACTCGGGCGTCCGGTTGAGCCTCGTACGGCCGTCTGCGTTCATCTGGAAACTTCAGCCTTCCTCCGTGCCTGGGCGCTGCGCGCGCCTGCCCCGCTGCCGGTCCCAACCTAATTGATCAGCGGTGACCCGGAGCTGTCGTGACGCCGTCGCCGGGAACAACAACGGGTACGTCCGACCGGGCCGCGGGTATCAGCGCGGCGACGGACAGGGCGAAGAAGACCGCCGCGAGCAGCGCGGGGGTGTTCGCTCCCCAGGCGGCGGCGACCGCGCCGCCCAGCAGTGCGCCCAGCGGGGCCCCGGCGACCGCGAGGGTCCGGTGCGCGGAGCTGACCCGGCCGAGCATCCCGGCGGGGCTGTGCTGCTGCGTCAGCGTGGTCGTGTTGACGTTCCACACCATGCCCATGAAGCCGAACACGGCGAGCGCGGCCACCAGCGCCACCGTGCTGCGCACCGAGCCCATGACGACGAGCGCGCAGAGCTGTGCGGTCCCGGCGAGCAGCACCGCCCGCAGCCGCCCGACCCGGCCGGTGATCCGGCCGTTGACCGCTCCTCCGGCGAGGCTGCCCACGGCGTATGCGGTCAGCGCCACCGCGTATCCCGTCTCGCCCGCGCGCAGCCACTCCGTCACCAGGACCACGAGGGTGGCGATGAGGGCGCCCATGCCGATGTTGCACAGGGCGGTGGCGGCGCACAGTCCGCGCAAGGCCCGGTCCCGGACGAGGGTGCGCAGCCCGTCCGCGATCTCCCGGCGCAGGGTGCTGCCCGCCGGCCGGGCCGCGCGGTCGGGCGCGGTGGTGCGCAGGGTGGCGACCAGTACGGCGGCCAGCAGGAAGGTGACGGCGTCGGCCGCGAACGGCAGCGCGGCGCCGGCGACGAGCAGCAGGGGCACCACGGGCCCGGCGAGCAGACCGCCCGCTATCCGCTGACCGGTCATCAGGCGGGCGTTGGCGTTGCCGAGCGCGTCCGGATGGACCACGGTGGGCAGCAGGGCGGTGGCCGCGTTGTCGAAGAGGGTCTGGAGGGTGGTGAGGGTGAAGGCCAGCCCGATCAGCAGGGGGATCGAGGCGTGGCCGAGCGCCACGGCCACCGCGAAACCGGCGACCAGCAGTCCGCGTACGGCGTCCACGGTCCACATGGCCCGCCGCTGGTCCACCCGGTCGGCGACGGCGCCGCCGAGCAGCCCGAAGAGCAGCCAGGGCAATTGGCCGCAGGCGGTGACGGCCGCGACGAGCAGCGGTTCATCGGTCAGGGTGACGGCCAGCAGGGGTAACGCGGCGGTCCGCAGCGCGTCCCCGAAGCCCGACAGCACCGCGGCGCTCCACAACCGCCCGAATCCCCCGCGCCACAAGGGCACGGCGCTGTCCGTCGCCTCGGCCGCCATCGGTACTCCCCCGCACGATCCGCCTGATGAGCACACCGTAGGGGGCACCACTGACAATCGGTCCGCGAGCGGTCCGCCGAGGCGGGAAACAGCTCCGGCCAGGCACCTCTCAGGTACCCGGCCGGTGGTCGTCTCTCAGATCTCGCCCCGGAGTTTGGCGAGCGCCTCGGCGAGGATCGCCTCGCCGTCCGCGTCGCTGCGCCGCTCCCGGACGTACGCGAGGTGCGTCTTGTAGGGCTCGGTGCGCGGCGGGTCCGGCGGGTTGTCCCGGTCCTGTCCGGCCGGGAAGCCGCAGCGCGGGCAGTCCCAGGTGTCGGGAACCTGCGCGTCGCTGGCGAAGCTCGGCTGCGTCTCGTGCCCGTTGGAGCACCAGAAGGAGATGCGCAGACGCGGCGCGGACTCGCCGCGTTCGGCCTCACCCATCGGCCCCGCCCCGACCCGGCTTCCTCGGATCGCGTTGCCACTTGCCACGGTCGTAACTCCCTGCGTGATGGTGCCGCGAAGCGCGTCGGCGTTTCGCTTCGCTGCGAGCGCCCCAGTCTACGTAAGGCCCAACGCGCGTCCAGTGATTGGAGTTACAGACCCCACACTCAGACGCAAGCCCCATGATAGGCCGCGCTTCGGGGCGCGCACCGAACATGGGGCGTTACGTGCGGAATCGTGCTGACCAGCGGGATGCCGGCCGGGTCGCCGTGTCGTTCAGCCGACCTTCACCAGAAGGCCGAGTACGACGATGCACGCGAACCACAGCAGACCGACCACCACGGTGATGCGGTCGAGGTTGCGCTCGGCGACCGAGGAGCCGCCGACGGAGGACTGCATGCCGCCACCGAACATGTCGGAGAGGCCGCCGCCCTTCCCCTTGTGCATCAGCACCAGCAGCATCAGCAGCAGGCTGAAGACGATCAGGGCGATCGAGAACCCCATAACCACGGCTGGACCAACTTCCTCGGCTTCGGATGGACGACGGGGGCCGACAGATTCTGCCGGCCCCCGCAAGGGTACGACGTTACGCCGCTACCGCATACTCACCGGTCGACTCACTGGTCGCGGAAGCGCACGATCCTGACGAACTCGTCCGCGTCCAGCGAGGCGCCGCCGACCAGCGCGCCGTCGATGTCGGCCTGCGCCATGATCTCGGCGACGTTGCCGGCCTTGACGGAGCCGCCGTACTGGATGCGGACCTTGTCGGCCACCTCCTGCGAGTACAGCTCGGCGATCTTGCCGCGGACCGCGGCGCAGACCTCCTGGGCGTCCTCGGCGCCGCAGACCTTGCCGGTGCCGATGGCCCACACCGGCTCGTAGGCGATCACGATCGTCTCGGCCTGCTCGGCCGGGAGGTCCTTCAGGCCGCCCTCGACCTGGGCGAGGGTGTGGGAGACGTGGTTGCCCGCCTCGCGGACCTCCAGCTCCTCGCCGACGCACAGGATGGGGGTCAGGCCGTGCTTGTAGGCGGCCTTGACCTTGGCGTTGACGATCTCGTCGGTCTCGGCGTGGTACTGGCGGCGCTCGGAGTGGCCGATCGCCACGTACGTGCACTTCAGCTTGGCCAGCATCGAGCCGGAGATCTCGCCGGTGTAGGCGCCGGAGTCGTGCGCCGAGATGTCCTGGGCACCGTACTTGATCTTGAGCTTGTCGCCGTCGACCAGGGTCTGCACGGAGCGCAGGTCGGTGAAGGGCGGCAGGACGGCGACCTCGACGGCCTCGTAGTCCTTGTCCGCGAGGGCGAAGGCGAGCTTCTGGACGTGGGCGATGGCCTCCAGGTGGTTGAGGTTCATCTTCCAGTTGCCCGCCATCAGCGGCGTGCGCGTGCTCATAAAGGGTCAGTCCTCCAGTGCGGCGAGGCCGGGGAGCGTCGTGCCCTCGAGGTATTCGAGGGAGGCGCCGCCACCGGTCGAGATGTGGCCGAATGCGTTCTCGTCGAAGCCCAGCGTGCGGACGGCCGCGGCGGAGTCGCCGCCGCCGACCACGGTGAAGCCCGGGGAGTCGATGAGGGCCTGGGCGACCGCCTTGGTGCCCTCGGCGTAGTCGGGGTGCTCGAAGACGCCCATCGGTCCGTTCCAGAAGACGGTGGCCGCGTCGGCGAGCTTCGAGGCGTACAGCTTGCGGGTCTCGGGACCGATGTCCAGACCCTCCTGGTCGGCGGGGATGGCGTCCGCGGCGACGGTGGTGGGGTTGGCCGGGGCCTTGGTCTTCAGGTCGGGGAACTCGGGCGAGACCAGGACGTCCACCGGCAGGACCAGCTCGACGCCGTTCTTCTCGGCGCGCTCCATGTACTCCTTGACGACCGGAATCTGGTCCTCCTGGAGGAGGGAGATGCCGACCTCGTAGCCCTTGGCCTTGAGGAAGGTGTAGGCCATGCCGCCGCCGATGAGGAGGCGGTCGGCCTTGCCGAGGAGCTGGTCGATGACGGCGAGCTTGTCGGAGACCTTGGCACCGCCGAGGGCGACGACGTACGGCCGCTTGACGTCCTCGGTGAGCTTCTTCAGGACGCCGACCTCGGTGGCGATGAGGTAGCCGGCGTAGTGGGGGAGCCTCTTCGGCAGGTCGAAGACCGAGGCGTGCCCCCGGTGCACGGCGCCGAAGCCGTCGCCCACGTAGACGTCGGCGAGGGCCGCGAGCTGGTCGGCGAAGGCGCCCCGCTCGGCGTCGTCCTTGCTGGTCTCGCCCGCGTTGAAGCGCAGGTTCTCGATGACGGCGACCTGGCCGTCGGCCAGGCCCGCGACGGTGGACGTGGCGGAGTCGCCGACCGTGTCGGCGGCGAAGGCGACGTCGGCGCCGAGGAGTTCGCCGAGCCGGGCGGCGGCCGGGGCCAGCGAGAAGGCCGGGTCCGGGGCGCCCTTGGGGCGGCCGAGGTGGGAGGCGACGACCACGCGGGCGCCGGCCTCGGCGAGGGCCTTGACGGTGGGCAGCACGGCGCGGATGCGGCCGTCGTCGGTGATGGTGGTGCCGTCCAGCGGCACGTTGAGGTCGGCGCGGACGAAGACCCGCTTGCCCGCGACCCCGTCGGCGAGGAGTTCGTCGATCGTCTTCATTTCAGGGGGCTCCTGAGGAGGCTCGTTCTGGCTCGTGACCGGATGGCTCGTGACCGGATGGCTCGTGCCGATGACCAGGCCCGATCCTAGAGAGGCGGGCCGGTCGTGACGTGAGTCAGGGCCCGGGCCGCGCGTCCCTGCGCCTGGCCCGAGCCCTGCTCTCACTTCAAGGTGCCTGCTTCAGCCGGTCAGAGCTGGCCGCCGACGAAGACCGTGAGGTCGACGAGGCGGTTGGAGTAGCCCCACTCGTTGTCGTACCAGCCGATGACCTTCACGCTCTTGCCCTCCTGGACCATGGTCAGGGAGGAGTCGAAGGTGCAGGACGCCGGGGCGTTGACGATGTCGGAGGAGACGATCTCGTCCTCGGTGTACTCGAGGATGCCCTTCAGCTCGCCCTCGGCGGCCTTCTGGAAGGCGGCGTTGATCTCTTCCTTGGTGACCTCGCGGGACAGCTCGACGACGAGGTCGGTGACCGAGCCGGTCGGGACCGGGACGCGCATGGCCATGCCGTCCAGCTTGCCCTTGAGCTGCGGGAGCACCAGGGCGGTGGCCTTGGCGGCACCGGTGGTGGTCGGGATGATGTTCTCGGCGGCGGCACGGGCGCGGCGCAGGTCCTTGTGCGGGAAGTCGAGGATGCGCTGGTCGTTCGTGTACGCGTGCACCGTCGTCATCAGGCCCTTGACGATGCCGAAGTTCTCGTCGAGGACCTTGGCCATCGGCGCCACACAGTTGGTGGTGCAGGAGGCGTTGGAGATGACGTGGTGGTTCGCCGGGTCGTAGCTCTCGTGGTTGACGCCCATGACGATGGTGACGTCTTCGTTCTTCGCCGGCGCGGAGATGATGACCTTCTTGGCGCCGCCGGCGATGTGCTTCTCGGCGTCTTCCTTCTTGGTGAAGATGCCGGTCGACTCGATGACGATGTCGACGCCCAGCTCGCCCCACGGGATGTCGGCGGGGTTGCGCTCGGAGAGCACCTTGATGGTGTGGCCGTCGACGGTGATCGTGTCGGCGGTGTGCGTGACCTCCTGCTTGAGGCGACCCAGAATGGTGTCGTACTTCAGCAGGTGAGCCGTGGTCGCGGTGTCACCCAGGTCGTTGACAGCCACGATCTCGATGTCTGCACCCTGCTCCAGCAGCGCGCGGAAGTAGTTACGACCGATGCGGCCAAAGCCGTTGATGCCTACGCGGATCGTCACGAACCGATCTCCTCGTTGGTACGCCGGCTCCGTTGTCGCCGGCGAGCTCTATTTGGGATGTCCCCGACCGCCTCCGACCCTACCTCCCCGAAGCCCCCGGGGTGACATCGAGACGGCCCATACACGGCAGGCCGGTCCGTACCCGCCAGTAGGGGTACGGACCGGCTCAACTGTGGCGGGTCGCGCTCAGGTGCGCCGGCCCCTCCGTCAGTCGTCGAGCGCGGTGAGCGCCCGGCCGATCAGCCTCGTCCGGTCGGCCGCCGCGGTGACGTGCTCCAGGCCGAAGCCCAGCAGCACGGTGTCGTCCGTGGCGACCGCGCCGTACGTCTTGAACAGCTCCCCGGAAAGACCCCAGTCCCTCACCACCGCGGGGCTTCCGGCCGGCGGGCCGGGGGTGCTCCAGGCGCCGAGCGACGTCTCGAAGCCCTCGGTCTGCCGCACCGTGCCGCCGATGACGACGGAGGCGTCGTCGACGAGCACACCGTGGCCGCCGGAGCCGGGGTCGGTGACGTAGCTCAAGGAGAGTTCCACCGTCTTCCCGGCGTATGCGGAAAGATCGAAGGAGACTTCCTGCCAGCCCGCGGAGGCGCCGGTGAAGCTGTTCCAGGCGCCGCTGGTCCCGGTGGGCGCGCAGCCGTCGTCGCCGAGCGTCAGATACCGCTCGAGGGCGGGGTGCGCCTGGATGAAGTACCCGGCCTCGCACTCGGCGGGCACGGCGGTGCGGGTGGCACCGCCCGCCTCCGGGAGCGTGGTCCAGTCGTCGGCACCGGCGGTACGGGCCTCCAGCAGCGCGTGGTCGTAGCCCTGCTCGGTGTCCCAGAGCAGGCGGGTGCGCAGGGTGGGCCGGTCGGAGGCGCTGACGCCGGTGAGGTCGACGGTGCGGGTGAGGCGGTTCCAGGCGTAGTCGGAGTGCGTGACGGCCGCCATGGAGGTGCCCGCGTACGGGCCGTACGGGTTGACCGTGCCCGGGTAGCCGCCCGCGCCCGCGCTCTCGAACTGCGGGAACGTCTCCACCGGCAGGGTGCCGGAGGTGACGCCGAACGATCCGGCCGCGTTCAGCGGGTTGCCGGGCGCGTCGCCGAGCGGGGCCCTCGGACCCGCGAGGGCGCCGGTGCCGTCGAAGCCGGTGACCTTCGGGAGGGTCGTACGGGTGTAGGCGCCCAGGTAGTACTGGCTGAAGTCGTTCGACAGGGTGCCGCCGCCCAGGTCGACGGAGCCGCCGGCGCTCTCGCCCGCCTCGATCAGCTTGCCGCCCTCGTTGAGGTAGGCGCGCAGTTCCAGCTGGGTGGCGTTGCCGGGGCGCGTGGCACCGGTGTGGTGGACGACCGTGTCGAAGTGGGCGAGGACGCCGAGCGCGTCGGGCGCGCCCTGCCGGGAGACGTCCCAGACCACGGCCTTCTCGCCGTTGGCCCTCAGCGCGTCCACGTAGGTCCGGGCGTGGGTGGCGGGCTGGCCCTCCTCGGCGACGACGAGGACGTCCGCGCGGGGCCGCTCGGCGACGGTGTAGGTGAAGTGTTCGCTCTCGGTCCGCTTGCCGGCGCGGGTCTCGCCGGTGAACCAGACCTCGACCTCGTCGCCCGGTTCGCCGTCGGCGACCTTCGCGCGGTACTCGTCGAAGTAGAGGTTGTCCTCGCCGCCGTAGGTCTCGCCGCCCTTCCAGGGGCGCAGGGCCATGTCCTCGACGCGGCCGCCGTTGACGCGGTACTTCAGCTCCTTGTCGCGCACCGACTTGCGGGCGACGACGGAGACCTCCTGGCGGGCGCCACGCGCGTAGGAGGTGGTGAACGCCGCCGGGGTGAAGTCCGGGGCGGCCATGCCGACCGCGGACTTCGGCTGGTCGGGGCGGGCAGCGGACTCGGCGACGGAGAGCGCGAAGGGGATGTTCTTGGCGAACTCCTGCTGGATCAGCCTCTCGTCGTCCGGGAAGGTGAAGACGGACGCGCAGTCCTCGGCCTTCCAGGCGTCGTCCGGGTCCGCGTTCGACACCGTCTGACAGGTCGACATCTCCGGGGTGAACATCGCGGTGCCGTTGACGTTGGCCGCGTGGCCGTCCGCCTCGCCGTTGGTGGTGTACAGCTCGGAGGAGACCTGCGGGTGGTACCCGGGGACCGCCGGCTTCTCGGGGGTGCCGGCGAGCGCCTTGTAGAGCACGTCGTCCGGGGTCTCGGTGGCGACCTGCCAGCCCACGCCGTAGAGGATCAGCTCGGCGGCGGAGTGGTAGTTGATGCCGTACTCGAAGCCGATGCGCTTCTGGAGGCGGTCGACGGCCTGGGTCTCGGGCTCGGAGTTCGGTCCGGCGCCGCGGTAGGTCTGGCTGGTGGGGTGGGGGGACGAACCTTCGTCGTCGTAGCCCCACTTGTAGGCGAAGTTGCGGTTGAGGTCGACGCCGTCGCCGACGGTGATGGCGCCGTCGGCGTTGTTGTCCCGCATGTTCTTGCGCCACTGGCGGTCGCCGTCGGCGGCGTGGGTGAAGTCGTAGCCGTCGGGGTTGGCGGAGATGACGAACCACAGCTCGGTGGTGTCGACGATCTTCTTGACGCGCTTGTCGGTGCGGTAGTTGTCCAGGTAGTGGTGCATCAGCCGGCGGGTCATCTCCGGTGTGATCCACTCGCGCGCGTGCTGGTTGGACAGGTACAGCACGGCGGGCCTGGCGCCGTCCTTGGTCCTCTTCGCGTTCCTGGTGAGCTTCAGGGCGAGGATGTCCTGCCCCTGGAGGGTCTTGCCGATGGAGACCACCTTGGTCAGGCCCGGGTGCTGCCGTCCGGTCCTGAGGATCTCCTCCTTGATGCCGCCCGGTCCGCTGTACGGCCGGTAGACGCCGTCCGCGGCGGCGGCCACGCGCGCGCGTGCCGTCTCCGAGAGGGTGTGCTCCTTCAGGTCGACGCCCTTTTTCTCCAGTTGCGCGGCCTGCTTGTCGGTGAGGTAGACCTCGACGGAGGCGGTGCCCCGGTCGGGGGCCTGCTCGCCGAGTTCGTGGGCGTCCTGACCGGCCGCCAGGAGCAGCGGGATCTGCTGCTTGGTGACCTCGGCGCGGAACACCTTCACTTCCTCGGTTCCGGGTCCCGGGGAACGTCCGTTCTGCGCCTGGGCGATGGGTGCGATGCTCGCTCCGCCGATCAGGAGCGTGCCGATGGCGAGGATCGATCTCGCTCTGTGTCTCATGAACCCCCCTGCTGGTGGTTCGCCACAGCGACGAATAGGTGCCAGGCTCATGACAGATCATGATCGAGTCAAGGGTGCCTCTTCGGTGGCTCCCGGCCGCGGACACGCCGGTGCCGACGCCCGTTCGGACGTCGGCACCGGCGTGTTGACGAGATGTCGGCGCGTTGCCGACGGGGGGTCAGCCCGCGAGGTTGTCCGCCAGTTCCTCGCTGAGGTTGGCCTCCGTGCCCGGGATACCCAGGTCGGCGGCGCGCTTGTCGGCCATGGCGAGCAGACGGCGGATCCGGCCCGCCACGGCGTCCTTGGTGAGCGGCGGGTCGGCGAGCGCGCCCAGCTCCTCCAGGGAGGCCTGCTTGTGCTCCATCCGCAGCCGGCCGGCGGCGGCCAGGTGCTCGGGGACGTCGTCGCCGAGGATCTCCAGGGCGCGCTGGACGCGGGCGCCCGCGGCGACGGCCGCGCGCGCGGAGCGGCGCAGGTTGGCGTCGTCGAAGTTGGCCAGGCGGTTGGCGGTGGCCCGGACCTCCCGGCGCATCCGGCGCTCCTCCCAGGCCAGCACCGACTCATGGGCGCCGAGCCGGGTGAGCAGGGCGCCGATCGCGTCGCCGTCCCGGACGACCACGCGGTCCACGCCGCGCACCTCGCGGGCCTTGGCGGCGATGGACAGCCGGCGGGCGGCGCCGACCAGGGCCAGCGCGGCCTCCGGGCCGGGGCAGGTCACCTCCAGGGAGGAGGAGCGGCCCGGTTCCGTGAGCGAGCCGTGCGCCAGGAAGGCGCCGCGCCAGGCCGCCTCCGCGTCACAGGTGGCCCCGGAGACGACCTGCGGGGGCAGGCCGCGGATCGGCCGGCCGCGGCCGTCCACCAGCCCGGTCTGCCGGGCCAGCTGGTCGCCGCCCGCGACGACCCGCACCACGTAGCGCGAGCCGCGGCGCAGCCCGCCCGGGGCCATCACGATCAGCTCCGAGCTGTGCCCGAAGATCTCCAGGATGTCCCGCTTGAGCCGCCGGGCCGCCATCGCGGTGTCCAGCTCCGCCTCGATCACGATGCGCCCGCTGACCAGGTGGAGGCCGCCGGCGAACCGCAGAATGGCGGAGACCTCCGCCTTCCTGCAGCAGGTCCGGGTGACGGGGAGCCGGGAGATCTCGTCCTTCACCGCTGCCGTCATCGCCATGGGCCGATCCTTCCATGCATCCGAAAAATACGGTCGTACGCGGCGGCCAGCAGCTCGGGGTCGTGCCGAGGAGAGCCGTCCCTCCGGGCCACCGGCGCCAGCTCGACCGCGGCCCCGAAACGCTTGGCGGCGTCGGTCAGCGAGTCGCGGTCGGGCACGGCGGCCTCGTCGGCCAGCACCACGTCCAGGGCGAGTTTAGGGGCGTGTCGTCCCAAAACCTCCAAATGACGCTGCGGGGAGAAGCCGTCGGTTTCTCCGGGCTGCGGCGCGAGGTTCAGGGACAGCACCCGGCGCGCCTTGGTCTGCGTGAGCGCGTCCAGCAGCTCGGGCACGAGCAGGTGCGGGATGACGGAGGAGAACCAGGAGCCGGGACCGAGCACCACCCAGTCCGCGTCCAGGACCGCCGCGACGGCCTCCGGCACGGCGGGCGGGTCGTGCGGGACCAGGTGCACGGACTGCACCTCGCCGGGGGTGAGGGCGACGGTGGCCTGGCCGCGGACCGTGTCGACGTCGTCGGGCCGGTCCGGGTCGTGGCCCTTGACCAGGGCCTGGAGCTCCAGGGGCACGGCGGACATGGGCAGCACCCGGCCGTGTGCGCCGAGCAGCTTGCCGACCAGGTCCAGGGCCTGCACGTGGTCGCCCAGCTGCTCCCACAGGGCGACGATCAGCAGGTTGCCGACCGCGTGTTCGTGCAGGTCGCCCTTGGACTGGAAGCGGTGCTGGATGACCCTGGCCCAGGTCTGGCCCCAGTCGTCGTCGCCGCACAGCGCGGCCAGCGCCTTGCGCAGGTCACCGGGCGGCAGCACGCCCAGCTCGTCGCGCAGGCGCCCGCTGGAGCCGCCGTCGTCCGCCACGGTGACGACGGCGGTGAGGTCGCCGGTGATCCGGCGCAGCGCGGCGAGCGAGGCGGACAGGCCCATGCCGCCGCCGAGGGCGACCACCTTGGGCTGGGCGCCCCGGCGGCGCGCCCTGGCGCCGCGGGGCTCGGCGGACCGCCCGCCGCGGCCCTCGGGGAGGGCCCGGCGCAGTCTGCTCAGCCGCGGAGAACGTCCCGTCATTCGCGTCCCATGTCCCGGTGTACGACCACCGTCTCCACCCCTTCGGCCGCGAGGCGGGCGGCCAGCTTCTCCGACATCGCGACCGAGCGGTGCTTGCCGCCGGTACAGCCGACCGCGATGGTCACATACCGCTTGCCCTCCCGGCGATAGCCGGTCGCGATCAGCTGGAGCAGTTCCGCGTACCGGTCCAGGAACTCCTTGGCGCCGGGCTGGTTGAAGACGTAACCCGACACCTCCTCGTTCAGGCCGGTGAACGGGCGCAGCTCCGGGACCCAGTGCGGGTTGGGCAGGAAACGGCAGTCGACGACCAGGTCGGCGTCGACGGGCAGGCCGTACTTGTACCCGAAGGACATCACGGTGGCCCGCAGCTCGGGCTCCTCCTCGCCCGCGAACTGGGCGTCCATCTTGGCGCGCAGCTCGTGCACGTTGAGGCTGGAGGTGTCGATCACCAGGTCGGCGTCGCCGCGCAGCTCGCGCAGCAGCTCGCGCTCGGCGGCGATGCCGTCGACGATCCGGCCGTCGCCCTGGAGCGGGTGCGGGCGGCGCACCGACTCGAAACGGCGCACCAGGGCCTCGTCGGAGGACTCCAGGAAGACGATCCGCCGGGTGACGCCGCGGGTGTCGAGGTCGGCCAGGGATTCGCGCAGATTGTCGAAGAAGCGACGGCCGCGCACGTCGACGACGACCGCGATCCGCGCCACGTTGCCCTGCGAGCGGGCGCCCAGCTCCACCATGGTGGGGATCAGGGCGGGCGGCAGGTTGTCGACGACGAACCAGCCGAGGTCCTCCAGGCACTTCGCGGCCGTGGACCGGCCGGCCCCGGACATGCCGGAGATGATCACCAGCTCGGGGATGGCCGCCTCGGGGACCCCGGTGGCCTCGACGCCCGTGTTCACCTGCACTCCGTTGCTCTGGGACTCCGGGCGGGTCCGGCTCTCGCCGGCCCTGCCGGGTGTTGGCTGGGCGTGGGCCGCCTGGGCTTCCGGCTCTCCGGTCGCGCGCTGCGGCCCCGCTGTGGACTGTGTCTCGTGCTCGGTCATGTCTCCTGCCCCCGTCGCTCGTCCGGGGCGCCCGTGGGCACGGGCTCCCCTGGGGCATCCGCCGTCGTCTCGGGTGCCCCGTCCTCCACGTCATCCATGATCTCTCCGGTCGCCGTGTTCACGGCGGGCGCGGCCGGAGCCGCCTGGGCGAGGGCCACGGCGATGGTCTCGGCCGTCTTGCGGCCTATACCGGGTACCTCGCAGATCTGGTCGATTGTCGCGGACCGCAGCTTCTTCACCGAACCGAAGTGCTTGATCAGCGCCTGTTTGCGGGTCGTGCCGAGCCCGGGCACCTCGTCCAGCGGGCTCGACCGGATGCGCTTGCCCCGTTTGTTGCGCTGATAGGCGATCGCGAACCGGTGCGCCTCGTCGCGGACGCGTTGCAGCAGGTACAGGCCCTCGCTGGTGCGGGGCAGGATCACCGGGTCGTCGTCGCCGGGCAGCCAGACCTCCTCCAGGCGCTTGGCGAGACCGCAGACGGCGATGTCGTCGATGCCCAGCTCGTCCAGGGCCCGCCGGGCCGCCGCGACCTGCGGCCGGCCGCCGTCGACCACGACGAGCTGCGGCGGGTAGGCGAACCGCTTGGGGCGGCCGTCGTCCTCGGTGAGCGCGGGCGCCTCGTCCGTGCCGCCCGCGAGGCCGGGCTCACCGTCCTCGGCCCACTCCCCCGTCCTCTCCTTCTCGGCCAGGTAGCGCCGGAAGCGGCGGGTGATCACCTCGTGCATGGACCGGACGTCGTCCTGCCCGGCGAAGCTCTTGATCTGGAACCGCCGGTACTCGCTCTTGCGTGCGAGCCCGTCCTCGAAGACGACCATGGAGGCCACCACGTCCTCGCCCTGGAGGTGGGAGATGTCGTAGCACTCGATCCGGAGCGGGGCGCTGTCCAGGCCGAGGGCGTCGGCGATCTCCTCCAGGGCGCGCGAGCGCGTGGTCAGGTCGGAGGCGCGCTTGGTCTTGTGCAGCACGAGCGCGTGCTGGGCGTTGCGCTGCACGGTCTCCATGAGGGCCTTCTTGTCGCCGCGCTGCGGGATGCGCAGCGAGACCCCGGAGCCGCGGCGCTCGGTGAGCCACTGCTGGACCGGCTCGACCGGGTCGGGCAGCGCCGGCACCAGGACCTCCCTGGGGACCGCGTCGCCGGTCTCCTCGCCGTACAGCTGCTGGAGGGCGTGCTCGACCAGGGCGCCGGTGGTGATCTCCTCGACCTTGTCGGTGACCCAGCCGCGCTGGCCGCGCACCCGGCCGCCGCGCACGTGGAAGATCTGCACGGCCGCTTCCAGCTCGTCCTCGGCCACCGCGATCAGATCGGCGTCGGTCGCGTCGGCGAGCACGACCGCGTTCTTCTCCATGGCCTTCTTCAGGGCCTCGATGTCGTCGCGCAGCCGGGCCGCCCGCTCGTACTCCAGCTCCTCGGCGGCCGCGGTCATCTGCTTCTCCAGCCGGCGCAGGTACGTGCCCGTGCGCCCGGTCATGAAGTCGCAGAACTCGTCCGCCAGGTCCCAGTGGTCGTCGGCGGAGATCCGGCCGACGCAGGGGGCGGAGCACTTGCCGATGTAGCCGAGCAGGCAGGGGCGGTCGGTGCGGGCGGCGTTCTTGAAGACGCCGGCCGAGCAGGTGCGCACCGGGAAGACGCGCAGCAGCAGGTCGACCGTGTCGCGGATGGCCCACGCGTGCGCGTACGGCCCGAAATAGCGGACGCCCTTCTTCTTGTGGCCGCGCATCACCTGCACGCGCGGATACTGCTCGTTCATCGTCACCGCGAGATACGGGTAGCTCTTGTCGTCGCGGTACTTGACGTTGAAGCGGGGGTCGAACTCCTTGATCCAGGAGTACTCCAGCTGCAGGGCCTCGACCTCCGTGGACACCACCGTCCACTCCACGGACGCGGCCGTGGTCACCATGGAGCGGGTGCGTGGGTGGAGGTTCGCCAGGTCCTGGAAGTAGTTCGCCAGGCGCTGGCGCAGGCTCTTCGCCTTTCCGACGTAGATCACCCGGCGGTGCTCGTCCCGGAATTTGTACACCCCCGGGGAGTCCGGGATCTGTCCCGGCTCGGGGCGGTAGCTGGAGGGGTCGGCCATGTCTCACACCCTACTGGCGAGGACCGACACTCCGGCGGGCCCGTGTCCGCCGCCGGCGGCGGCCACGAGATGACGCAGTGCAGGGCGCGCCACCCGGGCAGGGGCGAACCTCGGCCAGGAGTGCGCCGCCATCGGGCTTCAGGTGTTGTCGGGGCTTGGTCAACACGCTTCAATGCGGGGGAACTCGGGGCCGTGAACCACGGCGTACGGATGTGAAGGAGCCCCGACGCCGACGGGGGGCGACCCCGTTCGGAACCCCCGCGAACGGTCTGACCAGCCGTTGTCATCCAGAAAGGCCCCTGCATGCCGCACGCCACACAGCACGCGGACGCCGCCCCCGACGTCGCCGCCGCGGACCTGGACACGGCCCTGCGAGGCGGCCCCTTCCACGTCGCGCTGCGCGCCGCGATCGCCGCCCGCGGACTGCCCCTGCAGCGGGTGCAGCACCATCTGTCGCGGTACGGCGTGAAAGTCGGCGTCACCAGTCTGAGCTACTGGCAGCAGGGCGCCCGCCGGCCACAGCGCCCCGAGTCGCTGCGCGCGGTCCGGGCGCTGGAGGAGATACTCCAGCTGCCCGACGAGTCGCTGATCCGGCTGCTCGCCGACACCGACGAGCGCTCCGCGCGGCGGCCCGCGACCCGCTCCTACCGGTCCCTCGTCGAGGCCTCGGACGTCCTGGGCCGGCTGCTGGGGGAGCTGGGCGCCCAGCTGGACTGCGGCCTGCACATGCTCGGCCACCACGAGCGGGTCCGGATCGGGGCACGCCGTGAGCTGGCGGCGCGCGAGTCGCACCACATCGTGCGCGCCCACCAGGACGGCGTCGACCGCTTCGTGGCCGTGCACCACGGCGACCCGGGATGCGCGCCGGAGCGGATGACCGTGCACGCCCTGGACAACTGCCGCACCGGGCGCGTGCGCTGGCACCGGGAGACGGGGGTGGTCGTCGCCGAGCTGCTGTTCGACACCCGGCTGCGCGCCGGGGACACCTTCCTCTTCCGGTACGGCGTCGAGGACGGCACGGCCGGGGTGTCGCGCGAGTACCTCCGCGGGTTCGGACCGGCGGGCGGGCAGTACGCGCTCCAGGTGCGGTTCGACGAGCGCGCCCTGCCGGTGCGCTGCCACCGCTTCACCCAGCACTCGGCGGCGGCGCCCCGCAGCGGCCGCCAGGAACTCGCCCTGACCGGCCGCCACCACTCGGTCCACCTCGTGGAGCCCCGGGTGCGGTCGGGGATCGTGGGCATCGCGTGGGACTGGGAGTGAGGCGCACGCCCCGAGGCGGTCCCCGGTCGTCGGCCCTCCGGCCCTCAGGCCTTCGGGCCCGCCACGATCCTGCCGTTCTCGCTCCGCACCGCCAGCTCCACCAGCGGCACCGTGGCCGGTGACTGCAGCACCTCGCCGGTCGCGGCGTCGAACTCGCTGCCGTGGCAGAAGCACGTCAGCCGGGTGCCCTCCAGCTTGGTGATGGGGCAGCTCGCGTGCGTGCAGATCGTGCTGTACGCCTTCAGGGTGCCCTTCTCGTCGCGGCTGACCACCACGTTGTGCTCGCGGTAGAGGCGGGCGCCGCCCTTTGCGACCTCGCTCTCCGCGCCCAGGTCGACGGGCGCGGTCGGGGTGGCCGGGGTCTTGCGGGCGCTCTCCGGGGCGCAGGCGGCGATGCCGAGCCCGGCGACGGGGGCGAGGGCGGCTCCGCGCAGGACGGTACGGCGGCTCGCGGAGGGGCTGGCGGACATGGGGGCTCCACTGGTGAGGGCTGGTCCGGACTGGACGTTTCGACGATAACGGGGCCTCGGGTCCTGGTGTCCGCGTGGGGTGGCAGCCCGCGCAAGCGTTTACGCAAGCGTTTACGTGCGTCGCCGGATGGGATACCTTGCCGCGCGGAACGCCAACACCGGAGGGCCGGAGCGCCAGACACCGGAGCGCCGGAAGGCCGGAACGTCAGACACCGGAAGGCCAGAAGGCCGCAAGGCCGGAAGGCCGGAAGGCCGGAAGGCCAGAAGGCCGCAAGGCCAGAAGGCCGCAAGGCCAGAAGGCCAGAAGGCCGCAAGGCCGCAAGGCCAACACCCGAAGGCCAATCGCCGGATCGGAGGGAACCGCATGCCGACCATGGCCGACGTGGCGCGCAGCGCCGGCGTCTCCGTCGCGACCGTGTCCCACGTGCTGAACGGCACCCGGCCCGTGCTGCCCCGCACCCGCCAGGCCGTCCTCGACGCGATCGACGAGCTCGGCTACACCCCGAACACCCTCGCCCGCTCCCTGGTCACCTCCCGCACCCGCTCCATCGGCCTCGCGGTGTCGGCGATCAGCAACCCGTACTTCACGGAGATCCTCCAGGGCGTCGAGGCCGCCGCCCTGGAGCACGGCTACGGCCTGCTCATCGCCGATCCGCACGACGACCCCGGGCACGAACGCAAGGTCGTCCAGCTGCTGCACGAGCGACGGGTGGACGGCATGATCGTCGCCCCGTCCGCCGACCCGGGTGAACTGGTCGCCTACCTGCGCCGCCACGACGTACCGGCCGTCCTCCTGGACCGCGTGCTCGACGACCGCGCGGAGGGCGCCCAGCGCTTCGACCAGGTCTGCGCGGAGGGCACCGAGCCGATGACCCGGCTGGTCACCCATCTCGCCGGACGGGGCCACCGCCGGATCGGCCTGGTCGCGGGCCGGCCCGGGCTCAGCACCACCGGCGAGCGGATCACCGGCTACCGGCACGGTCTCGCGGCGGCCGGGCTGCCCTTCGAGGAACGGCTCCTGGTGCACGGCGACTCCGAGTCGGCGGGCGGCGAACGGGCCACCGCGGCCCTGATGTCCCTGGCCGCGCCGCCGACCGCACTCGTCACCGGCAACAACGCGATGACGATCGGCGCCCTGCGCGCCCTGCGGGAGCGGGGCCTCACCGTCCCCGGCGACGTCGCGCTCGCCTGCTTCGACGACTTCGCCTGGGCGGATCTCTTCTCGCCCCGGCTCACCGCGATCGCCCAGCCCAGCAAGGAGCTGGGCGCGACGGCGGTGCGGGTGCTCCTGGAGCGCCTCGACGCACCGGACCGGCCCGCCCGGACCGTGCGGCTGCCCTGCACGTTCGTCCACCGCACCTCGTGCGGCTGTCCCGACCGGTCCCCGCGACCGGACGCGTCCGAGGGGCCCCAGCGGCCCGAGAGAGGAGCCGATTCGTGATCGTCGTCGCCGGTGAGGCCCTGATCGACCTGGTACCGCAGGGCCCGGGCGCCCTGGCGAGCCTGCGCCCGGCGCTGGGCGGCGGCCCGTACAACACGGCCGTCGCCCTCGGCCGGCTCGGCTCGCCCACCGCCTTCTGCTCGCGGGTCTCGTCCGACGCCTTCGGCGAGGCCCTGCTGGACGGGCTGCGCGCGGCGGGGGTGGACGTGTCGGGCGTGCAGCGCGGTGACGAGCCGACCACGCTCGCGGTCGCCACGATCGACACGCACGGCTCGGCCGCCTACTCCTTCTACGTCGACGGCACCGCCGACCGGCTGTTCACCGCGCCCGCCGCCCTCCCCGCGGAGACCCGCGCGGTGTCGTTCGGCACCTGCTCGCTCGTCCTGGAACCCGGGGCGAGCGCCTACGAGGAGCTGATGCGGGCCGCGGCCGGGCAGGGCGTGTTCACCGCGCTCGACCCGAACATCCGGGCGGGTCTGATCCCGGACGCGGACGCCTACCGGGCCCGGTTCCTGAAGTGGCTGCCGTCGGTGACGCTGCTGAAGCTGTCCGAGGAGGACGCGCGGTGGCTGGGCGGCGCCCCGCGGGAGTGGCTGGCGGCCGGGCCCTCGGCCGTCGTGATCACCCGGGGCGGCGACGGGCTGACCGTCCTCACGCGTGACGGCGCCGAGTACTCCGTGCCGGGTGAGAAGGCCGACGTGGTGGACACCATCGGCGCCGGGGACACCGTCAACGCGGCCCTGCTGCACGGCCTGGCCGCCCAGGACGCCCTCTCCCCCGCCGCGCTCGCCGGCCTGGACGCCGGCGGCTGGACCCGGCTGCTGCGGTTCGCGGCCCGCGCTGCGGCGATCACCTGCTCACGGGCCGGCGCGGAGCCGCCGTACGCGCACGAGCTGGACGGCTGACCTATGGATGGACGGCTGACGTACGGACGGACGGACGGCTGACGTAGGGCGGGGCTGCTGACGTACGGGTGACCGGCTGACGTACGGGTGGGCGGGCCGGCGTGACGCCTGGGCGGCTGAGGGCGTCGCAGGTGCGGGCCGTCGCACGTGCGGGCCGGCGGCCCCGGCGCGGTCACCCGGCGTTCAGCCCGCGCGGCCCACGGCCCGCAGGGCGCCCGGGTGACGGCCGTTGAGGCGGTCCAGGGCGGCGGCCGTGGCCTCGTCGGCCGGCAGGTGCACGACGATCCGCTGGCCGTCGTCCGGCAGGGCCAGCGTCTCGTGCAGCAGCCGCAGTGGTCCGGCCTCCGGGTGTTCGACGCGCTGTCCACCGACCCGCCGCGGGGCCATCGCCAGGTCGGCGAACCGGTCGGCGAACTCCGCCCCCGCGGTCACCGTGAGTTCCTCGGCCAGCTCGGCGGCGTACGGGTCCCGCAGGGGCACGTCGTGCCGGAGCTGGGCGACCAGGTTGTCGGCCTCGCGTTCCCAGTCGGGGAAGGCGTCGCGGGCGCGGGCGTCGGTGAACAGATGGCGGAGCAGGTTGGGGTGCTCGGCGTCGAGCACGCCGATCGGGCCGAACAGCCGGGCGTAGCCGGTGGTGTGGGCGAGGACGTCGCCGATCCAGTTGAGCACCACGGCGGGGGCGGGCTCCAGGTGGTCGAGGACGGCGCGCACCGTGGCGCGCGGGGTGCGGCTGAGCGGCGGGGCGGCGCCGCACACCAGCGGATCGCCGCCGTCCGCCTCCTTGACCAGCCGGCGCAGCACCATCCGGTCGCGCAGCGACAGGTTGAGCGCGTCGGCGAGCGCCCCGAGGACCTGGGCGGAGGGGTTGCGGTCCCGTCCCTGTTCCAGCCGGGTGAGGTATTCGACGCTGATGCCGGCGAGTGTGGCCAGCTCGGCGCGGCGCAGTCCGGGCGTGCGGCGGCGGCTGCCCGCGGGCAGTCCGACCTCCTCCGGTGTCACGGCCTCGCGCCAGGTCCGCAGATAGGTGCCCAACTCGTTGTCGCTCACCCCGCGAACGTACCAACGCCCGCGCGTGGGAGGGTGGCCCTGCGACTACCAGGCTTCGCCCGGTCTCCCTGCCACGCCGCGCTGCCGCGAGGGTGGAGGGCATGACGCAGAACGACGTGACGAACACACTGACCACCGCTCCGCTGCCGCTGGCCCCCGGGGACTGGGAGCTGGACCCGCTGCACTCGGCCGTCAACTTCACCATCCGCCACCTGGGGATCGCCAAGGTCCGGGGCCGCTTCGCCGAGGTGAAGGCCGCTCTCCACGTCGGGGAGTCGCTGGCGGACGTGCGGGTGACCGCGGAGATCGCCCTGGCCTCCGTCGACACCGGGAATCCGGACCGAGACGCGCACGTCCGCGCGTCCGACCTGCTCGACGTGGAGAAGCGGCCGACGATGACGTTCCGCTCGACACGGGTGTCGGGCGCCGGCGAGGACTGGACCATGGACGGCGAGCTGACGATCGGCGACGTGACCCGTCCGGTGACGCTCGCCGTGGAGTTCGGCGGTGTGGTGGACGTGCCGATCGACGGCTCCCGGCACGCCGGGTTCGAGGCGACGGGCGAGATCCGCCGCAGCGACTTCGGGCTGGACTTCGCTCCCGGGCTGCTGGGCGACACGGTGAAGATCCAGCTGGACATGCAGTTCGTGGAGCCGCGGGGCGCCTGAGGCGGAGACGGACGCGCGGTGCCCCGGGGGAACGGGGGTCCCCCGGGGCACCGCGCGTCGGTGTGGGCGCTCAGGCCTTGCGGGCCCGCGTCGTCTTCTTGGCGGGCGCCGCCTTCTTGGTGGCCGCGGCCGCCTTCTTGGCCGCCGTGCCGTCGGCGCTCTTGGCGGCCGTCTTCCTGGCCGTGGCCTTGGTGGCCGTCTTGCGCGCGGGGGCCCGCACGGGCTCGGCGTCGCTGATCCGGTCGGCGCCGAGGATGTCCCGCAGGAACTTGCCGGTGTGGCTGGCCGGGACCGCCGCGACCTGCTCGGGCGTGCCCTCGGCGACCACGAGACCGCCGCCCGCGCCGCCCTCGGGGCCCATGTCGACGAGCCAGTCGGCGGTCTTGATCACATCGAGGTTGTGCTCGATGACGATCACCGTGTTGCCCTTGTCGACCAGGCCGGACAGGACCTTCAGCAGCTTGCTGATGTCCTCGAAGTGCAGACCGGTGGTCGGCTCGTCCAGGACGTAGACCGTGCGGCCGGTGGACCGCTTCTGCAGCTCGCTGGCGAGCTTGACGCGCTGGGCCTCGCCGCCGGACAGGGTGGTCGCGGACTGGCCGAGCCGGACGTAGCCGAGGCCGACGTCGTGGAGCGTCTTCAGGTGACGGTTGATCGCCGGGACGGCCTCGAAGAAGTGCATCGCCTCTTCGATCGGCATGTTCAGGACCTCGGCGATGGACTTGCCCTTGTAGTGGACCTCCAGGGTCTCCCGGTTGTACCGGGCTCCGTGGCAGACCTCGCACGGGACGTACACGTCCGGGAGGAAGTTCATCTCGATCTTGATGGTGCCGTCGCCCGCGCAGTTCTCGCAGCGGCCGCCCTTGACGTTGAAGGAGAAGCGGCCGGGCATGTAGCCGCGGACCTTCGCCTCGGTGGTCTCGGCGAACAGCTTGCGGATGTGATCGAAGACGCCGGTGTACGTCGCCGGGTTCGAGCGCGGGGTGCGGCCGATGGGCGACTGGTCGACGTGCACCACCTTGTCGACGAGGTCGTCGCCCTCCACGCGTGTGTGCCGCCCGGGGACGGTCCGCGCGCCGTTCAGCTCGCGGGCCAGGTGGGTGTAGAGGATGTCGTTGACCAGGGTCGACTTGCCGGAACCGGAGACGCCGGTGACCGCGGTGAAGACGCCCAGCGGGAACGAGACGTCGATGTCCTGGAGGTTGTTCTCCCGGGCGCCGTGCACGGTGAGCTGCCGGGACGGGTCGATCGGGCGCCGGACGTCCGGCAGCGGGATGGACTTCTTGCCCGACAGGTACTGACCGGTCTGCGACTCGGCGTTGGCGAGCAGCTCCTTCAGGGAGCCGCTGTGCACGACCTTGCCGCCGTGCTCACCGGCGCCCGGGCCGATGTCGACGATCCAGTCGGCGACCTTGATGGTGTCCTCGTCGTGCTCGACGACGATGAGCGTGTTGCCCATGTCGCGCAGCCGGACCAGGGTCTCGATCAGCCGGTGGTTGTCGCGCTGGTGCAGGCCGATGGACGGCTCGTCGAGGACGTACAGCACGCCGACGAGGCCGGAGCCGATCTGGGTGGCCAGGCGGATGCGCTGGGCCTCGCCGCCGGAGAGGGTGCCGGCCGCGCGGTTCAGCGAGAGGTAGTCCAGGCCGACGTCGACCAGGAACCGCAGCCGCTCGTTGACCTCCTTCAGGACCCGCTCGGCGATCTTCTTGTCGCGGGCGCTCAGCTTCAGCTCGCCCAGGAAGTCCGCGCAGTCGCTGATCGACATCGCGGAGACCTCGGCGATCGACTTCTCCATGATCGTGACCGCGAGCACGATCGGCTTCAGGCGCGTGCCCTCACACGTGGGACAGGGCACCTCGCGCATGTAGCCCTCGAAGCGCTCCCGGCTGGCGTCCGACTCGGCCTCGCTGTGCCGGCGCTTGACGAAGGGCACGGCACCCTCGAACGGCGTGGTGTACACCCGCTCGCGGCCGTACCGGTTGCGGTAGCGGACCTCGATCTGCGTCCGGTGGCCGTACAGCAGGGCCTTCTTCGCGCGCTGCGGCAGGCCCGCGAACGGGATGTCCGTGCGGAAGCCGAGCGCGTCGGCGAGGGCGCCGATCAGCCGGCCGAAGTAGTCCTTGGTGTGGCCGTGCGACCAGGGGTGGATGGCACCCTCGTCGAGGGACTTGTCCGGGTCCGGGACGATCAGCTCCGGGTCGACCTCCATGCGCGTGCCGATGCCGGTGCACTCGGGGCAGGCGCCGAAGGGCGAGTTGAAGGAGAAGGAGCGCGGCTCCAGCTCCTCGAAGGACAGGTCGTCGTACGCGCAGTACAGGTGCTCCGAGTACATCCGCTCGCGCTCGGGGTCGTCCTCGGGGAGGTCGACGAAGTCGAGCACGACCATGCCGCCGGACAGGCCGAGGGCGGTCTCCACGGAGTCGGTGAGACGGCGCTTGGCGGAGTCCTTCACCGTGAGGCGGTCGACGACCACCTCGATGGTGTGCTTCTCCTGCTTCTTCAGGGTGGGCGGGTTGGAGAGCTGGATCGTCTCGCCGTCCACCCGCGCGCGGGAGTAGCCCTTGGTCTGGAGGTCGGCGAAGAGGTCGACGAACTCACCCTTGCGCTCGCGCACCAGCGGCGAGAGCACCTGGAAGCGGCTCCCCTCCGGCAGCTCCAGGACCCTGTCCACGATGGCCTGCGGCGACTGGCGCGAGATCGGGCGGCCGCACTCGGGGCAGTGCGGCTTGCCGATGCGGGCGAAGAGCAGGCGCAGGTAGTCGTAGACCTCGGTGATGGTGCCGACCGTCGAGCGCGGGTTGCGCGAGGTCGACTTCTGGTCGATGGAGACCGCCGGGGACAGACCTTCGATGAAGTCGACGTCCGGCTTGTCCATCTGGCCGAGGAACTGGCGGGCGTACGAGGAAAGCGATTCCACATAGCGCCGCTGGCCCTCGGCGAAGATCGTGTCGAAGGCCAGGGAGGACTTGCCCGACCCGGACAGGCCCGTGAAGACGATGAGCGAGTCCCGAGGCAGATCGAGCGAGACGTTCTTCAGGTTGTGCTCGCGCGCGCCACGGACGATGAGACGGTCGGCCACGCCGGTCCGCACCTTTCTTGAGAGAAGTGACAGGGGCGGGGCCCCCGTCTTTCTCAGACTAGGGGGAGCCACTGACAACGCCGGTCGGATTTCCCGGTCGCATAACAATCCCCGACCATCCAGCATGCCCGACGCCGTCACCGACCATATAGCACGTGCATTCGATTAACGGTCCTGGTCCGCCGCCTTCACCCGAAGGAGTGGCGGGGCTAAGGTCGGCCCCATGATTGATCACGCGCGTGACCTGGCGTCTGTACAGGAGGCGACCGAGCGGCTGCTGAGCGCAGCCGCCGAGCTGGACAACGCGGACGTGACGGAACCGTCACGGCTGCCGGGCTGGAGCCGCGGCCATGTCCTCGCCCATCTCGCCCGCAACGCGGACGCCCTCGTGAATGTCCTGGAGGGGCGTCCGATGTACGTCTCCGCCGAGGCCCGCGACGCCGACATCGAGCGGGACGCCCCCCGCCCCCTCGACGAGCAGCTCGCCGACGTCCGCGCGAGCGCGGGACGGTTCCGGGAGGCGGGGGCGGCGCCCGCCGACTGGTCGCGGACCGTGGAGCTGCGCAACGGCGTCACCGACTCCGCGTCCCGGGTGCCGTTCCGGCGGTGGGTCGAGGTCGAGCTGCACCACGTGGATCTGGGCGTCGGGTACGAGCTGGAGGACCTGCCGACGGAGTTCACCGAGCGGGAGATCGACTTCCTCGCCGACCGCTTCACCGGGCACCCGGACGTGCCGCCGACCCTGCTGACGGACGGCACGCGCGCGTGGCGCACCGGCCGGGAGGCGGACGCCCCCGAGGTCACCGTGCGGGGCTCCCGGGCCGATCTGCTGGGCTGGCTGGCCGGCCGCCGCGACGGCTCGGCGCTCGCCGCGGAGGGCGGGCCGCTGCCCTCCCTGCCCCCGCTGTGACCCTGGCCGACGACCTGCTCGGGGCGGGCCCGCCGCCCTAGACTGGCGGCCATGACGTACAGCGGACAGGTGACGGTCGGCGGCCCGGCGGACGTGCACGAGCTCAAGGACCTGATGATCACGAAGATCGCGGTCGGCCCGATGGACAACAACGCCTATCTGCTGCGTTGCCGGGCCACCGACGAGCAGGTGCTGATCGACGCGGCCAACGAGGCGCAGACCCTGCTCGGCATGATCGGTGACGACGGCATCGCCTCCGTCGTCACCACGCACCGGCACGGGGACCACTGGCAGGCGCTCGCCGAGGTCGTCGCGGCCACCGGGGCCCGTACGTACGCGGGCCGGGACGACGCCGAGGGCATCCCCGTGCCGACCGATGTCCTGGTCGACGACGGGGATGTCATCCGGGTGGGGCGCGTGGAGCTGACCGCGCGCCACCTCGTGGGTCACACGCCCGGGTCGATCGCCCTCGTCTACGACGATCCGCACGGCCATCCCCACGTGTTCACGGGTGACTGCCTTTTCCCGGGCGGTGTGGGCAACACCCACAAGGATCCGAAGGCGTTCGCCAGCCTGATCCACGATGTGGAGACCAAGATCTTCGCCGTCCTCCCGGACGAGACCTGGGTCTATCCGGGGCACGGCGACGACACCACGCTGGGCGCGGAGCGTCCGCACCTGCCGGAGTGGCACAAGCGGGGGTGGTGAACACCACCTGGTGAACGCGGGAGTCCGGGCAGGGAGCGCACGAATCGACTCGCGCCCCGTGTGAACCGACTGCACGCTCCGGCGCCCCGCGCGCGCTCCCGGCGCACGGATTTGCGCGGTCCACTGGAGACAGCCCCGCGCGGGACGACGGCTTCCGCGCGGCACGGGCCGCCGGTCCCTTCCTCCAGCCCTCGGCCGGCGGCCCAAGGCCCGCCCCGGCAGGCCCTGTTCACACGAACGCAACGCCCGTTCCCACCATGCGGACACTCACTGGCGTGACCTCGACAAACACGGGCCGCGCTGTCAATCTCCCGCCATGCGATCCGTCCTTCGCGCGCCCCGCCGCGCCGTCGCCGCCGTCACCGTCGCCCTGCTCGCCGCCGTCGCCTGTGCCCCGCAACCGGAGGAGGAAGCGGCCGTCGGACCGTCCGCAACCCCGGGGGTCAACTGCGCCGAGGGCGAGTTGGCGACGAAGACCCCCGGCAAGCTCACCATCGCCACCGACGAGCCCGCGTACGAGCCCTGGTTCGAGAACGACGATCCGGCGACCGGCGAGGGCTTCGAGTCGGCGGTGGCGTACGCCGTCGCCGGGCGGCTCGGTTACGGCAAGAACACCGTGGTCTGGCAGCGCGTGCCCTTCAACAAGGCGTTCGCGCCCGGCGAGAAGACCTTCGACTTCGACATCAACCAGGTCTCGATCAGCGACGAGCGCAGGAAGGCGGTGGACTTCTCCGCCGGTTACTACGACGTGCGCCAGGCCGTCATCGCGCTGAAGGGCTCCGAGGCGGCGAAGGCGAAGACCGTCGCGGACCTCAAGGACGTCAAGCTGGGCGCCCAGGTCGGCACCACCAGCCTGGACTACATCGACGACGTGGTGCGGCCCGAGCGGGCTGCGGCCGTGTACGCCAAGAACGACCAGGCGAAATCGGCGCTGCGGAACGGGCAGGTCGACGCCATCGTCACCGACCTGCCCACCGCCTTCTACATCACCGCGGCCGAGGTCACGGACGCCGAGATCGTCGGCCAGTTCGAGAACCGGGGCTCCGCGCGGGAGCAGTTCGGGCTCGTGCTCGACAAGGGCAGCGCGCTCACCGGCTGCGTCACGGACGCGGTGAACGCCCTGCGGAAGGACGGCACCCTGGCGAGGCTGGAGCAGCGGTGGCTGTCCGACGCCGTCGACGCCCCGGTGCTGAAGTGACCGTCGCGAAGGAGGCGCGGGGCGACGAGGACCCGTACGTCCCGTCGGAGCGGCGGCTGGAGCGGGAGCGGTACAAGCGCGCCCGCGCGCGCCGCGCCACCGCCGTCGCGGCGCTGTCGACCCTGGTCACCGGCGTCGTGCTGTACCTGGTCGTGGTGGGCGCGCCCGGCTGGCCGCGCACCAGGGAGACCTTCTTCGACCGGGGCTACGCGCGTGAGGCCTTTCCGAAGGTCCTCGAAGGGCTCTGGCTGAACGTCCGGCTGCTGCTGGTGTGCGGGGCCGCCGTGCTGGTCCTCGGCATGCTCATCGCCGTCGCGCGGACCCTGCGCGGCCCGGTGTTCTTCCCGCTGCGGGTGCTGGCCGCCGCGTACACGGACTTCTTCCGCGGGCTGCCGCTGATCATCAACCTGATGATCGTGGTTTTGGGCGTCCCGGCGCTGCGTCTCCAGGGCGTGACCGTCGATCCGGTGCTGCTGGGCGGGACCGCGCTGACGCTGACCTACTCGGCGTACGTCGCGGAGGTGTTCCGGGCGGGCATCGAGTCCGTCCATCCCTCGCAGCGCGCCGCGGCCCGCTCGCTCGGCCTGACCAGCCGGCAGGCGCTGCGGCACGTGGTGCTGCCGCAGGCGGTGCGCCGCCAGGTGCCGCCGCTGCTGAACGACCTGGTGTCGCTCCAGAAGGACACCGGCCTGGTGTCGATCGGCGGCGCGGTGGACGCCGTCCGCGCGGCGGACATCATCGCCGGCCGCAGTCTGAACTACACGCCGTACATCGTCGCGGGCCTGGTCTTCGTGGCGCTGACCATTCCGATGACCCGCCTCACGGACTGGGTGACGGCCCGGATGGACCGCCGGCGGGCCCAGGGAGGAACCACATGAGCGAGGCCCCCGGCGCCCCGGTGCTGCGGATGGAGTCCGTCCGCAAGACCTTCGGCGGCTCGGCCGTGCTGCGGGACGTCTGCCTGGAGGTCGCTCCGCACACGGTGACGGCGCTGATCGGCGCCTCCGGCTCCGGGAAGTCGACTCTGCTGCGGTGCGCGAATCTGCTGGAGGAGATCGACGACGGGGCGATCTGGCTGGACGGCGAGGAGATCACCGACCCTCGCGCGGACCAGGACGCGGTACGGCGCCGGATCGGCGTGGTCTTCCAGGCGTACAACCTCTTCCCGCACATGACGGTGCTGGAGAACATCACCCTGGCCCCGCGCCGGGTGCACGGCGTGCCCCGCGCGCAGGCCGAGGAACGGGCCCGGGAGCTGCTGGAGCGGCTGGGGCTGGGCGACAAGGCCGGCGCGTACCCGGACCGGCTCAGCGGCGGTCAGCAGCAGCGGGTGGCCATCGTGCGCGCCCTGGCCGTACGGCCCCGGCTGCTGCTGCTCGACGAGATCACCGCGGCGCTCGATCCGGAGTTGGTGGGTGAGGTCCTGGCCGTCGTCCGCGACCTCAAGGACGACGGCATGACCATGGTGCTGGCGACGCATGAGATGGGCTTCGCGCGGGAGGTCGCCGACCAGGTCTGTTTTCTGGACGGTGGGGTCGTGCTGGAGCGCGGCACCGCCGAGCAGGTCTTCGGCGACCCGCGACAGGAGCGCACACGGCGCTTTCTGCGGCGCATCGTGGAGGCCGGGCGCCTTTAGGACCGTGCGGGACCGCGCGCGGGCGTCGGCGTCAGGCGTTCGTGCGGGTCGGTCCGAGCAGCGCGGCGATCCGCTCCACGCCGAAGGCGTAGCCCTGGATCCCGCATCCGGCGATGACGCCGTCGGCGCGCAGGGACACGTAGGAGGTGTGCCGGAACGACTCCCGCTTGTGGATGTTGGAGATGTGGACCTCGACCACCGGCATGCCGTCACAGGTGTTCAGCGCGTCGAGGAGGGCGATGGAGGTGTGCGTGTAGGCGCCGGGGTTGATGACGATCCCGCAGTGGTTCTCCCGCGCCTCGTGGATCCAGTCGATCAGCTCGCCCTCGTGGTTGGACTGGCGCAGGTCCACCGTGCCGCCGTGCGCGGCCGCCGCCCCGGCGCACAGCGCCTCGACGTCGGCGAGCGTCTCGGAGCCGTAGATCTCCGGCTGGCGCTGCCCGAGGAGGTTCAGGTTGGGGCCGTTGAGAATCATGATCGGGGCGTTGGCCAGGGTGCGGGGCACTGTTCCTCCGGTCCGGTCGGGGGCGGTCCGGCGGGACCGCTGCTCGCCCCCGGTTTATCACGGTGCGCGCACGGGACGGCCGGCCCTACCCTCCCGTCATGATCACACCCGCGTACCCTCCCAAGCCCTCCCCCGGTGACCGCATAGCCGTCATCTCGCCGGCCAGCGGCCTGCCCGGCCTCTTCCCGCTCCCCTACGAGCTGGGCCTGCAACGCCTGCGCGAGGTGTACGGCCTCGAACCGGTCGAGTACCCGGCGACGCGGAAGACGGGCGCGACGCCGAGGGAGCGGGCCGACGACATCCACGCCGCCTTCGCCGATCCGGACGTCAAGGCGGTGATCGCCACCATCGGCGGCGACGACCAGATCACCGTGCTGCCGCTGCTGGACCGGGAGTTGATCCGCGCCCATCCCAAGCCGTTCATCGGAATGAGCGACAACACCAATCTGCTGGCCTTCCTGCGCAACACCGGCATCGTCGGATACCACGGCGCGAGCGTGATGGTCGAGCTGGGCCGCCCCGGCGCCATGAACCCGCAGACCGCCGACTCGCTGCGCGCGGCCCTGTTCACCTCCGGTCCGTACGAGCTGCGCCCCGCCGACCGCTGGAACGACGTGGACCGGGACTGGGCCGATCCCGCCACCTTCGACGAGGAACCGCCCAGCCGGCCCGGCACCGGCTGGACCTGGGTGAACGACGACCGGGTGGCGGAGGGCCGCGGCTGGGGCGGCAACCTGGAGATCCTCGGCTGGCTGCTGATGGCCGACCGCGAGATCGCCGACCCTGCGCAGTACGACGGCGACGTGCTGTTCCTGGAGACCTCGGAGGAACTGCCGAGCGCCGCGGAGGTCTTCCGCACCCTGCGCAACATGGGCGAGCGCGGCCTGCTGCGGCGCTTCTCCGCGCTGCTGATGGCCCGGGCGAAGACCTGGTCCTTCGAGCACCCCAACAGCCCGGAGGAGGCGGCCCGTTACGCCGCCGATCAGCGGGAGGCCGTCCTGAGTGCCATGCGCATGTATGCCCCCGACACCCCCATCGTCTTCGACGTGGACTTCGGGCACACCGATCCGCAGGTGGTGATTCCGTACGGCGGCACCGTGCGCGTCGACGGTCCGGCCCGGCGCATCACGGTCACATACTGACGCGACCGGCCACCCCCATGCGCCCCCGTAACCCGGTGTCACCGTGGGTAGTTGACGCGGCATGCAAGACGTACGCACCGTAAGGACGCCCTCCATGCTGCGGCTCGCGACCGCCGCCCTGGCCGGCACGGCCATCGAGTTCTACGACTTCTTCGTCTACGGGACCGCAGCGGCGCTGGTCCTCGGCCCCCTGTTCTTCCCCACCGTCTCGCCGCTGGCGGGCACTCTTGCCGCGTTCGCCACGTTCGGGGTGGGCTTCGTGGCCCGCCCGCTCGGCTCGGTGCTCTTCGGGCACCTCGGGGACCGGCACGGGCGTCGGCCGGTCCTCGTCGCCTCGCTGCTGCTGACGGGTGCCTCGACGGTCGCGGTCGGCTGCCTGCCGACGTACGGCGCGATCGGGACGGCCGCTCCGCTCCTCCTCGTCGTCCTGCGCTTCCTGCAAGGGCTGGGCCTCGGCGGGGAGTGGGGCGGGGCCGTACTGCTGACCGTCGAGCACGCGCCCGCCGAGCGGCGCGCCCTGTGGTCGAGCTTCCCGCAGGTCGGGCCCGCGGTGGGCTTCCTGCTCGCCAACGGCTCCATGCTGACCCTGTCGGCCACCCTGTCCGAGGCGGAGTTCGCCCAGTGGGGCTGGCGGGTGCCGTTCTGGGTGGCAGGGGTGCTGGCCGTGGTGGGGCTGTGGCTGCGCTCGTCACTCGCCGAGAGCCCCCGCTTCCTGGAGATCGAGGAGCCCGCGCGCGTGCCGATCGCCGAGGTCGTGCGCGACCACTGGCGGCTGGTCCTGCTCACCGCCGGCGCGCTCGCCGCCGGCTACGCGATCTTCTACGCCGTGACCACCTGGTCCCTCTCCTACGCCACCGAGCGGCTGGAGGTCGGCCGCAGCGTCATGCTGGCCTGCGTGATGGCCGCCGTGGTGATCAAGGGCGCGCTCACTCCGGTCGCGGCGGTGCTCGGCGACCGGTACGGGCGCCGGCCGATGTGCCTCGCCGGCTCTACGGCCGCCGCCCTGTGGATGTTCCCGATGGTCGCACTGCTCGCCACCGGCGCGCCGCTGCTGATGTTTCTCGGCTTCCTCGGCGCGATGCTCGCGTTCATCACGGTGTTCGCGGTGATCGCCGCCTACCTGCCCGAACTGTACGAGCCCCGCGTGCGCTGCACCGGCGCCGCCGTCGGCTACAACCTGGGCGGCGTGCTCGGCGGCGCGCTCACCCCGATCGCGGCGACCGCGCTGGCCGAGCAGGGCGGACGGGTGCCCTGGGGTGTCGGGGCCTATCTGACCGGGATCGCGCTGCTCAGCCTCGGGTGCTTCGCACTGCTGCCGGAGACCCGTCCGGCACCGGCTGCCGTGCCGAAGCCGGCGCCGGTCATGGACTGACGGTGCCGGTCAGGAGTGACGGTGCCGGTCAGGAATGACGGTGCCGGTC
This sequence comes from Streptomyces glaucescens, assembly GCF_002154375.1. GTDB lineage: Bacteria > Actinomycetota > Actinomycetes > Streptomycetales > Streptomycetaceae > Streptomyces > Streptomyces glaucescens. The sequence continues at coordinate 30,946 of NZ_MUND01000047.1, forward strand.
AGGGACTGACGGCAGCGGTCATGGGCTGACCCTGCCGATGAGGGACGGACGGTGCCGGTCAGGGGTTGACCGCCAATTCCAGATACGCCGCGAACAGCACCAGGTGCACGCCGCCCTGGAGCGGGGTGGCGCGGCCCGGTACGACCGTCAGCGAGGCCACGACCACGGTCAGGGCGAGCAGCACCATGTGCGTGGAGCCGAGTCCGAGGACCAGCGGCCCCGACAGCCAGACGGAGGCCAGGGCGACGGCGGGAATGGTCAGGCCGATGCTGGCCATGGCGGAGCCGAGGGCCAGGTTGAGACTGGTCTGCACCCGGTCGCGGCGGGCGGAGCGCAGGGCGGCGATGGTCTCGGGGAGCAGCACCAGCAGGGCGATGATGACGCCGACCACTGCGTGCGGCAGCCCCGCCGCCGCCACGCCGGACTCGATGGTCGGCGACACGCCCTTGGCCAGTCCCACCACGGCGACCAGGGCGAGGCCGAGCAGGACCAGGCTGATCCGGGCGGTGCGCGCGGTCGGCACGTCCGCGTGGTGGTCCTCGCTCATCACCTCGCCCTGCCGGGTGATGGGCAGGAAGTAGTCCCGGTGCCTGACCGTCTGGGTCGCGACGAACAGGCCGTAGAGGACGAGCGAGGAGAGCGCGGCGAAGGTGAGCTGCACCCCGGAGAACTCCGGGCCCGGCTTGCTGGTGGTGAACGTCGGCAGGACCAGGCTGAGGGTGGCCAGGGTGGCGACCGTGGCGAGCGCGGCGCCGGTGCCCTCGGGGTTGAAGACCGCCGTGCCGTGGCGCAGGGAGCCGACCAGGAGACTGAGGCCGACGATGCCGTTGCAGGTGATCATCACGGCGGCGAACACGGTGTCCCGGGCCAGGGTGGAACTCTTGTCGCCGCCGTCGGCCATCAGGGTGACGATCAGGGCGACCTCGATGATGGTCACGGCGACGGCGAGGACCAGCGAGCCGAAGGGCTCGCCCACCCGGTGGGCGACCACCTCGGCGTGGTGCACGGCGGCGAGCACCGCTCCGGCCAGCACCACGGTCACCACCGCGACGACCGGGCCGGGCAGATCACGTCCCCAGGTGAAGATCAGCAGGATCACCCCGAGCACCGGCACGAGGGACGTCCACCGGTTCGTGAGCGACCTGAGCCGAGCGATCATGTGGCGATCGTCGCAGACGGACCGTGGCTTCGCATTCCGGTCCCCGGGCCGTTCGGCGGTCCCGCTCCCGCTGGTCAGGTGGTCCTTCCGGCCGGTGGCCACATCTCCTCCTCGCGTTGGTGCTCGTCGCTCGGTCTCGGTGTCGCTCCGGGTCGTTCGCTCTCCTCACGGGGTCGTCTCGCGGGGTCGCCCGGTGGGGTCGCCCGGTGGGGTGGCTTCGCGGGGGCCGTCGGTGAGTGCCTCGGCACCCGGTGGGCACAACGCGGCACCGGGAGCGGCGCTCGGCGAGACGCCGCGGGCCGCTCCCGGTGCCGGGTGCAGGGTGGGGGGACGACGGGGTCAGACGTCGATGCTGTCCTTGCCGACCCGCGTATCCGCCGCCTCCGCCTCGGCCTGCTTCTTGGAGGCCATCAGGCTGGTGATCGTGGTGACGATCAGGACGGCGCAGATCACACCGAGGGAGACCGGGATGCTGATCTCCGGGACGTGCACTCCGGACTCGTGCAGGGCGTGCAGCACCAGCTTGACGCCGATGAAGCCCAGGATGACCGACAGGCCGTACGACAGGTGGACCAGCTTCTTCAGCAGACCGCCGATGAGGAAGTACAGCTGCCGCAGACCCATCAGGGCGAAGGCGTTCGCCGTGAAGACGATGTACGGGTCCTGCGTGAGACCGAAGATCGCGGGGATGGAGTCCAGGGCGAACAGCACGTCGGTGGTGCCGATGGCGAGCATCACGACCAGCATCGGGGTCATGACCCGCTTGCCGTTCTCCTGGATCCACAGCTTGGTGCCGTGGTACCGGTCGGCCACGCCGAAGCGGCGCTCGGCGGCCTTCAGCAGCTTGTTCTCCTCGTACTCCTCGTCCTCCTGGTCGGCCCGGGCCTCCTGGATGAGCTTCCAGGCGGTCCAGATCAGGAAGGCGCCGAAGAGGTAGAACACCCACGAGAAGCTGGCGAGGATCGCGGCGCCGGCGGCGATGAAGATCGCGCGCAGCACCAGGGCGATGAGGACGCCGACGAGCAGCACCCGCTGCTGGTACTGCGACGGAACCGCGAACTTCGCCATGATGAGGACGAAGACGAACAGGTTGTCGACGCTCAGCGACTTCTCGGTGATGAAGCCGGCGAAGAACTCTCCGGCCGGCTGGCCGCCGCCGAAGACGAGCAGGCCGAGGCCGAACAGTCCGGCCAGGACGATCCAGACGACGGTCCAGATCCCGGCTTCCTTGATGGATACGTCATGGGGCTTGCGGCCGATGAAGAAATCGACCGCGATCAGGGCGGCGAGGCCCACGACCGTAAGAACCCACAGGGTCACGGAAACTTCCACTGCGCCTCCGGCAGTACGTAGCGGCGAACAGATGAGTCAGCGTCGTCGCGCTGCCGGAGGTCTCTTCCACCCAACGATGGGCCGACGCCCCGGGATCCGGCCGGATCCGTATTGACGGGTACGCCGCAGCAGTCAGGGAGTACTCCCCTCCGTGCGGATAAGACTACCCAATCACCAAGGAGAGGTAAAGTGATTGGTAAAGGAAGGGCCAAACCCGCTGGTCAGTGCGCTTTACCGATGCTTGGCCCGACGGGGGTGACGGTCACCGACGCCAGGCGCGGCGCGCGGCCGCCACCTCGGTGAGCACCTGCTGGAGCACCTGGCTCCCCGGCGGCACGAGCGACGGCTCGTACGTCCAGGCGTGCCCGACCCACGGGTCGGCGAGGTGGTCGTCCGGCACCGGCGTCAGGCGCAGCAGCGAACGCCACAGCGGGTCGAGCAGCGGGCCGTAGCCCGCGGCGTCCTCCCGGTCGGCGACCATCATCAGATGGACGCCGACGGCGGGGCCCTCGTCCGCGAGGTAGCGCAGCTGGGTGACGGCCCGGTCGTCGAAGCCGTGCGGGAAGTCGTTGACCACCAGCAGGTGCTGGGAGGTGTCGAGGTCCGGCGGCAGCGCGTCGGCGGCCCCGCCGCGCACCGCCATCTGCACCAGGTCGACGCGCTGGGTGAGCTTGGCGAGGACCTCCGCCACCCCGGCGGCGCCCAGCGCGGGCGGCGCCTGGGCGCCCGTGCCGGCGGGATCGATGACGTACACGGTGTACTCGCCCGCCGGGTGGACGGCGAGCAGCCGGGCCGCGTGCGCCACCGCCGTCCCCATCGCCAGCCGGCGCATGTCGTGGGCGTCGGTGAACGCACCGCCGGACGAGCCCGTCCGCCCGCTGTCGATCCACAGTCCGCGCTCCAGCGGCAGCCTGACCAGCAGGGGAATACGCAACTGGGGGCACTCGGACAGATGCAGGTCGCCGAGGCGCAGGGCCATCGGCAGCTCCATCGGCACCCGGTAGCCGTGCCAGACGGGGTTGTCCCAGCGGGCGTACGCCGGGGGCAGGGCGGGCTCGACGACACCGGCCTCGGCGGTGAGCTGGGCGACGTCCCGGTCGAGGGCCTGGCGGGCCTGGTCGACGAGCTGGGCGTGCTTGGCGCGG
>NZ_MUND01000470.1 GCF_002154375.1 Streptomyces glaucescens
GGCAGCGCTGCCAGCCCCATCCTCATCCAGGGCACCGGTGTGTGGACGATCGACGACTCGTACAAGATCAAGGTGAACGCGGTGAACGTGGAGGACGGCTTTCCCGGCTGGACCTACGAACTTCCCGAGGCCGAGTGGAAAGACCTGGCGGTCGGTGGCAACAGGGCTTTCGTCAGACACGGCGGATCGCTCTACGCCCTCCCCGTATTCTGACCCCCTCCCAGCCACGGACAGCAACGGGGCCGCCCCGCCGAAGCGGAAGCGGCCCCGTGCCAGGAACCGGAACCGGTCACGAACCGCCCGTCACCGATGGGCGTCCGGCACCAACCCCACCTGCACCAGCGGCTTCCCCCGCTTGCGCGACACGAAGGTGCCGCGCCCCGCGGGCATCGGCCGCGGCCGTACCCCGCCCAGCAGGTCGCCCTCGTTCGGGTCGCCGGCGAGGACCACGCCCTGGGCGCCGAGTTCCTTCATGCGCTGCATGAACGGCTCGTAGCCGGCGCGGCCCGCGCCCGCGGTGGAGCGGGCGATGATGAAGCGGACGCCGACGTCCCGGGCGAACGGGAGCAGTTCCGTGAGACCCGACAGCGGGTTGCCGCTGGACGTGGACACCAGGTCGTAGTCGTCGATGACGATGTACACCGTGGGGCCCTGCCACCAGCTGCGGTCGCGCAGCTGCTCGGGCGTGACGTCGGCGGTCGGCGTGCGGCGCTGCATCAGGTCGGCCAGCGCGTCCATGTGGTGCTGCATCTGGTTGGACATGGGGATGTACTCGGCCAGATGCGAGGTGGGGGTCACCCCGAGCAGGGAGCGCCGGTTGTCGACCACGAACAGCTTCGCCTTGTTGCCGTCGTAGCGTTCGGTGAGGCGCTGGATGAGCAGCTTGAGCAGGTTGGACTTGCCGGACTCGCTCTCGCCGAAGACGAGGAAGAACGGGTCCTGCTCGAAGTCCACGAACACCGGCTCGAGGTTGTCCTCGTCCAGCGCGAAGGCGATGCCCCGGTTCGGGAAGCGGTTCCCGGGCGGGAGCTGCTGCGCCGGGAACTCGCGGGGGAGCAGGCGGACCTCCGGGGCGCCGGGCTGCTGCCAGTGCCGGGAGACCTCGGCGGCCAGCGCCTGCGTCGCCTCGGCCAGGTCCGTGTCGGAGGAGAGGCCGTCGATGCGCGGGACGGCCGCCATGAAGTGCTGCCGCTGCGGAGTCTGGCCCCGGCCGGGGACACCGGTCGGAACGTTGGCCGCGACCTTGCGGTCGAACTCGGAGTCCATGGGGTCGCCGAGCCGCAGCTCCAGGCGGTTCATCAGGTGGTCCTTGAGGTTGGAGCGGACCTCCATGGAGCGCGAGGCGGTGAGGATCACGTGCATGCCGTAACCGAGACCGCGGGCCGCGATGTCCAGGACGGCCGGCTCCAGACCGTCGTAGTCCTGGCGGAAGTTGCCCCAGCCGTCGATGACCAGGAAGACGTCGCCCCACGGCTGGTCGGTGGTGGAGATGTCGCCGCGGGCGCGCCGGGTGCGGAACTCGGCGATGGAGGAGATGCCGGCGGTACGGAAGTACTCCTCGCGGCGGGTCATGATGCCGTACACCTCGGCGACCGTGCGCCGCACCTTCTCCGGGTCCAGACGCGAGGCGACGCCGCCGACGTGCGGCAGGCCCGCCACGGAGGACAGACCGCCACCACCGAAGTCCAGCCCGTAGAACTGCACTTCCTGCGGGGTGTGGGTGAGGGCGAACGACGCGATGATCGAGCGCAGCAGGGTCGACTTGCCGGACTGCGGGCCGCCGAGGATCTGCATGTGGCCGGCCGCGCCGCCGAAGTCGGTCCACAGCGGGTCGCGGCGCTGCTCGTACGGCTTGTCGACGATGCCGACGGGAATGACGAGCCGTCCCGCGCCCTCGTAGCCGGGCTGGGTGAGACCGCGGCCGGGCACCGCGGCCAGGCCGGGCAGCAGGGAGTCCAGCGACGGCGGGCTGTCCAGCGGGGGCAGCCACACCTGGTGGGCCGCCGGGCCCTGCGCCTCCAGCCGCCGCACGATGACGTCGAGCACGGTGTCGGCGAGCGCGTCGTCGGTCTGGTCGGGCTCCTCCTGGCGCTGCTGCGGCACCGCCACGTACTGGACGGGCACCTGCGAGGCCGTGAAGAGCACGGGCCTGCGGTCCACGGGGAGCGGGCCGCCGTACGCCGCCGCCTGCTGGGAGCTGGAGCGGTACACGCCGGAGACGTACGCCGCCTTGAAGCGGACCATCTCGTCCGTGCCGAACTTCAGGAAGCCGGAGCCGGGCACGTTCGGCAGCTCGTAGGCGTCCGGGACGCCGATCGCGGCGCGTGACTCGGCCGCGGAGAACGTGCGCAGACCGATCCGGTACGAGAGGTAGGTCTCCAGGCCGCGCAGGCGGCCTTCCTCCAGGCGCTGCGAGGCGAGGAGCAGGTGCACGCCGAGCGAGCGGCCGATACGGCCGATCTGCACGAACATCTCGATGAAGTCCGGCTTGGCGGTGAGCAGCTCGCTGAACTCGTCGATGACGAGGACCAGCGAGGGGATCGGCTGGAGCGCGGCACCGGCCTGGCGGGCCTTCTCGTACGCGTGGATGTTGGCGTAGTTGCCCGCGTCGCGCAGCATCTCCTGGCGGCGGTTCAGCTCACCGCGGATGGAGTCGCCCATGCGGTCGACGAGGGTCAGGTCGTCGGCGAGGTTGGTGATGACGGCGGCCACGTGCGGCATCTGGGACATGCCCGCGAACGTCGCACCGCCCTTGAAGTCCGCGAGGACGAAGTTCAGCGTCTCCGAGGAGTGCGTGACCGCGAGACCGAGGACGAGGGTGCGCAGCAGCTCCGACTTGCCGGAACCGGTCGCGCCGACGCACAGGCCGTGCGGGCCCATGCCCTCCTGCGCCGCCTCCTTGAGGTCGAGCATCACGGGCCGGCCGTCCTCGCCGACACCGATCGGCACCCGCAGCCGCTCGGACTGCGAGCGCGGCCGCCAGGTGCGGCGCGGGTCGACGTTCGCCGCGTCGCCGAGGTTCAGCAGGTCGGTGAACTCCAGGTTGGCGAGCAGCGGTTCGTCGTCGTCGCCGCCGGACGCCACGCGCAGCGGCGCCAGCTGGCGCGCCAGGGCCTCCGCGGCCTCGTAGGACAGCACGTCCGGGGTGCCCTCGTAGACCATGCCGTGCGCGGATTCCAGGCGCAGCTCGCGCGGGTGCACGACGATGGACAGGTCGCCGCGTCCGGTGGTGAGGTCGCCGGGCACCACCTCGAGGACGGTGACGCCCTGGAGCCCCTCCGGGCTGGCCAGCAGCGAGGTCGGCGGCAGGGAGACACCGTCGAGGACGACCACCAGGTGCGGCTGCTCGGGCACCGGCGGCGCGCTCGGGTGGAAGCGCGGGCGGCCCTGGAGCCGAGTGCCCAGCAGGTCCTCCAGCTCGACCGGGTCGGTGGTGATCAGCCGCCGGCTGCCGGCGCCGTCGGCCTCGCCCCTGGCCTGCACGTGCGGCAGCCACTTGGCCCACTCCCACTCGGGCGCCGACTCGCGTCCGGTGGCGACGGCGACGACCAGGTCCTCGGGGGAGTGCAGCGAGGCGAGGGAGGCGGCGACCGCGCGGGCGGCGCCGCGCACGGTGGCCGGCTCGCCGCTGATCGACACGTGGTAGAAGGCCCGCAGCGAGACCGCCATGGGCAGGTCCTCAAGGGTGCTGTGGGTGGCCACGAAACGCTGCATGGCGCCGGCCGTCAGCGGCTCCAGCTGGTCGACGGGTGCGCTCTCCGGCGGGACCAGCGGCGTCGCCAGGGCCTGCGCGCCGAGGCCCACGCGCACCTGCCCGAAGTCCTCGTCGCCCGCGCGGCGCTCCCACACCCGGCTGCCCTCGGCGACCAGTGCCCACAGTTGCTCCGGTGAAGGGTGCAGGTAGTACTGGGCGTCGCGCTGGGCCTTGGCGGTCTGCTGCGCCGCCCGGCGGGCCTGGGAGAGATAGCGCAGGTAGTCGCGGCGGATGTCGGCGATCTGCCCCTGGGTGCCGCGCCGGTGACGGATCAGCATCGCGATGCCCATGGCGATCGTCGAGGCGATCATCACCATGCCCATGATCTTCATGAAGGGCTGGGCCTGCGGGTTGAAGAAGAACACCACGGATCCACCCATGCCGAGCATGGGCAGAAGCTGCATCAGGGCGCCTTCGCGCTCCCCGCGCGGAAGCTCCGGCGGAGGCTGCAACACGACTTCGTTCGTGGGCACTTCCCGCGGCAGAGCCCTCGGTGGGCGCTTGACGACGATGTGGCTCACTTCGCACCAATTCCCTTGCCGGACCGACCGTTCCGCTCGCCGCCCCGTGTCCGGCGAACGTCGGTCGCGAAGCGCGATCCTACTGACAACCACTGACATCGGTGGGCGGTAGGGTGCCGTTGGGACGTGTGAACAGTTGCGAATCGGGCCCCGCAGAACCGGGCAATCCGCACTGTTCGAAGCGAGTGCCTCCCGCACGGGGACCGGCTGCTCCCGGGCAACGCGGTGCATCACCGGCGGCACGGGCGGTGCGGCACAACGTACACAGGATCGTTACAGGCGGTCGCGCGCTCGGCGCCGGGACCGCCGTACCACCGACGAGGGGGAACAGCAGGTGAGCATGACGGCCTCCGCGCCGACCGGCGCGACCGGCGGAGCGGGCACCGGAGCCCCTTCCGGGGCGGGCACCGGCTTCGGATTCTGCCGGGTCACCATCGTGGCGCCCGACAGCCGCATCGACGTGGCCCTGCCCGACGACGTGTCGGTCGCCGACCTCTACCCGGAGATCCTGCGGCTGTCCCGGCAGACCTCCGCCGAGGGCGCCCCGGTCGGCTACCACCTCGTACGCCGGGACGGCACCGTCCTCGACGGGTCCCGGTCCTTCGCGGCCCAGCGCATCCTCGACGGCGAGCTGCTGACGCTGCGTCCGTTCGCCGAGTCGCTGCCGCCCGCCGTCTTCGACGACGTCTCCGAGGCGGTGGCCACCGCCGTCACCGAGGACCGCACGCTGTGGAGCGGCACCCTCACCCGCGCCGCGGGCCTCGTCGCCGGCGGGATCCTGCCCGCGCTGCTCGCCTTCGTGGTCTGGAACTCCCAGCTCCGCCACGACATGCACAGCCTCCAGGGCATCCTCGCCGCCGTCGCCGGCGTCCTCCTGGTCACCCTCGCCTGCGTCCGCGCGCGGGTCTACGACGACCGCGGCTCGGCGGTCGCGCTCGGCCTCGGCGCGCTGCCGAACATCGCCGTGGCGGGCTCCGGACTGCTCCCGCTGTCGGAGGGGCAGGGCATCGGACGGCTCCAGTTCCTGCTCGCGTGCGCGGCCGTGCTCGTCGCCGCCCTGGTCCTCACGCTGGTGTCGCCCAGCGGCGACGGCCCGTTCGTGGCATTCGTGTTCGCCTCCGCGATCAGTCTGCTCACCACGTTCCTCGCGATCCTCACGCAGCTGAAGCCCATCGAGACGGCCGCCGTCTGCGCGCCGCTCGCGGTCTGCGCGCTCGCCTTCCTGCCCGGCCTGTCCATGCGCTTCGCGCGGCTGCCCATCGGCTTCGAACCGCCCAGCCCCGGCCGCGGCTACACCGACGAGGAGACCGCCCCGCAGGAGCCCGTCGACCAGCAGCGCATCGCCGCCCAGGTCCGCCGCGGCCACGAACTGCTGGTCGGCCTCGTCGGTGGCTGCGCGCTCGTCACGGTCGGCGCGTCGATCGTCCTCGGCTTCTCCGACAACGTCTGGGCGCAGCTCCTGGCCCTGGCCACCGGCGTCGCCATGCTGATGCGGGCCCACCTGTTCCGCTACACCGCACAGGTCGGCGCCACGCTCGCCGCCGGTCTCGCCGCGCTGGTCTTCCTCGGCCTCGGCCTCGCCCTGAACCCGCCGAACGCCTACCTTCGCGACGCCCTCCAGGGCGACACCACCGGCCTGGACATCCGCTCGGTCTGGCTCGCCGCCGCGATCGCCGCGACCGCCGCCCTGCTGACCGCGATCGGCCTGATCGCCCCGCGCAGCGGCGTCACCCCCTTCTGGGGCCGCTTCGTGGAGATCGCCGAGACCTTCGTCCTGCTGACGCTGGTCCCGCTGGCGCTCGCCGTGTTCGACGTGTACGCGTCCGCACGGTCGATGGCCGGCAACTGAGCCCGCCGAGGCAGAGGGAAAGGGACCCCGCACCGTGAGCTTCGGCCCGCCTCCGTCCGTGTACACCCAGTCCTCCGTGACGGCGGACCGGCAGCGCAGGAAGCGCCGGGCGGCGCTGCTCGCCGCCGTGGCCGCCGTCGTCGCGCTGGCGCTGTCCGCCGGTGCCTGGCTGTGGTGGCCGCAAACGGCACCGGACGACGCCAGACCGGCGGCCGCGCCGGCCCAGCACCGGCTCGACGTCCGGGAGACCGTCGAGCGACGCCCCGCCGGCAACCGGGGCGTCATGGCCGTACGTTTCTCCGCCGACGACATGAGCCCCGGCGAGCGCTACGAGATGCCGGGCCTGTGGGCGACGGACAAGATCCTCGCCAAGGGCATCAACAAGACCCTCATCGGCCTGAGGATGGGCACGGACGCCGCCGTCGGCGACGAGGCCTGGAAACTCTCGCTGGGCGGACCGATCTGCGGCAGGACCCGGCATGTCACCGTCGAGAACCGGACCGCCGTCCTCTTCAGGGACAACGAGGACAAGGAATCCCTCTGCAACCACGTCGCCTTCGTCGACCTCGACGACGGCGAGCTGGTGTGGCAGGCCGAGTTCCCGATCTCCGGCAACGGCCTCGGCACCCCCGATGACGCGGGCAGCCAGGAGACGCCAGGCGTGACGCTCACGCATGCCGTGGTGGTCGTGACCTGGGGCGGCGGCACGGACGCGTACGACATGGACGGGGGCAAGCTGCGCTGGCGGGCGAAGGCGGGCAGGAATTGCGACGCCAGCGGCGCGGGCGGCGGCAAGGGCCTCGTCGTCCGCTTCTCCTGCTGGCAGGAGGATGCCCCGGTCAGCCAGGGAAGCACCTTCGAGGTGCGCGGTCTCGACCCGGGCACCGGCGCCACCCGGTGGACGTACGAGCCCGCCACCGGCGTCAAGGACGTCCGGATCGTGTCCTCCGCCCCCGCCGTCCTCGCCACCTCGGCCGGCGACATCGGCATCACCGAGATCATCTCGCTCGACGAGCGCGGCGAGTACCGCGCCACCGTCCCGCTGCAGCGCGGCGCGTACGTCGCGGAATGCAGCGACGAGATCACCTATCTCGCCGCCGACGAGTGCCCGTCCGTCGCGGTGGGCGCCGGGCAGGTCTTCCTGACCAGCAAGGAACAGGGCGACCTGGTCCACAACGCCAACTGGATCATCGGTTTCGACCTGGCCACGGGCCACTCGGTCAAGAAGTTCGAGTCCGGGCCCAACGCCCTGCTCCGCCCCCTGCGGATGAGCGGCGACCAGCTCCTCGCGCTGCGCGAGAGCAGCGACCACATTTCCCCCACGGCGTTGGTCAGCCTGAACCCGAAGACCGGCGCCGAGACCCCGTACTTCTACTTCGACCTTCCGTCGGAGGGCTGGAACCTGCTCTCCATGGAGTACGCCGACGCCGTCGTCCAGAACGGCCGGCTCTTCTTCGGCGCCCGGACGGCGGAGAACTCGACCGACGGCAAGGCGTGGGTGTGGCTCGCCCTCGGCGTCGAAAGCGCCGAGGTGAAGAAGCCGTAGAGAAGCCGGCAACGGGACGTACGCGCGCGTGGGACCCCAGCGGGTGCCCCACGCGCGCGTACCGCGGCTACTGCTCGGGCGCCGGCTCCAGATCGAACTCCCCGTCCCGCGCCCCCAGCACGAAGGCCCGCCACTCCGCCTCGGTGTACCGCAGCACGGTGCCCGGGTCGAGCGAGGACCGCATGGCCACGGCGCCACCGGGCAGATAGGCGATCTCGACGCGTTCCTCGTGCTCCTCGGTGCCCGGCGCGCCGTGCCACTCCACCCCGGAGATGTCGAGGGCGTACAGCTCGTCCCGCTCCCGCTCCTTGCGCGCCTTGGTCTCCGCTTCCGTCTCCGCCATGCCGCACCGGCCCCTTCCCCGCGTGCCCGACCATGTACAACGGCTCACCCTAGTGGCCGTACCCCCGCCGCCGGGCCGGTTCCGGTACCGCGGGACGGGCGCCGTCCACGGGCTGGTACCCTGAGTGACGGCCGTTTGTGTACGCGCCCCCGGAGCACCGCTCTGGAGGCCGCGCCCAGCGGATCCCCGCCTTCCGAGTCACGGAAGATCCCCCGAGAAGCAGACCGGGGGCACTCGGTGGCCACTCACAGACTATGAGGAGTACGCGTGTCGCTCGACGCCGCAGTGAAGAAGCAGATCATCTCCGAGTTCGGTACCAAGGAGGGTGACACCGGCTCCCCCGAGGTCCAGGTCGCTCTGCTCTCCCGTCGGATCTCCGACCTGACGGAGCACCTGAAGACCCACAAGCACGACCACCACTCCCGGCGTGGCCTGCTGATCCTGGTCGGTCAGCGCCGTCGCCTGCTGCAGTACCTCGCCAAGAAGGACATCCAGCGCTTCCGTGCGCTGGTCGACCGCCTGGGCATCCGCCGCGGTGCGGCGGGCGCCAAGTAACTCGGCGTGCAGGGAGCGGTTCCCACGTGAGGGGGCCGCTCCCTTTGCTGTACGTGCGGACTGTCACCACACCTTTGTAGTGTGGTAGCACAACGCATGTAACGCGTGCCGCACGGCGCAGAACGACGTGCGACACAGAACGAGGAGACGCGCACCACGCCGCCGCCGGTCCTCGGTAGTGGCCCCCGGGGGGAAGCGAGCCCCGGGTGCTTCGATCGAAGACCGGCCCGCACAGCACGGCGCGCATCTCCGGAATGTCCCCCTGCCACACGGGCAGTCGAGGGACGAAAGACGACAACAAAACGGAGAGATCGCTAGTGGAGAACGAGACCCACTACGCCGAGGCCGTCATCGACAACGGCTCTTTCGGTACCCGCACCATCCGCTTCGAGACGGGCCGCCTCGCCAAGCAGGCCGCCGGTTCCGCCGTGGCGTACCTGGACGACGACACCATGGTGCTGTCGGCCACCACCGCCTCCAAGCAGCCCAAGGACCAGCTCGACTTCTTCCCCCTGACGGTGGACGTCGAGGAGCGGATGTACGCCGCCGGCAAGATCCCCGGCAGCTTCTTCCGCCGTGAGGGCCGGCCCTCCGAGGACGCCATCCTCACCTGCCGCCTCATCGACCGCCCGCTGCGCCCGTCCTTCAAGAAGGGCCTGCGCAACGAGATCCAGGTCGTCGCCACGATCATGGCGCTCAACCCCGACCACCTGTACGACGTCGTGGCGATCAACGCCGCGTCCGCGTCCACGCAGCTGGCCGGCCTGCCCTTCTCCGGCCCGATCGGCGGCGTCCGCGTCGCGCTGATCCGCGGCCAGTGGGTGGCCTTCCCGACGCACACCGAGCTCGAGGACGCCGTCTTCGACATGGTCGTCGCGGGCCGCGTCCTGGAGGACGGCGACGTCGCGATCATGATGGTCGAGGCCGAGGCCACCGAGAAGACGATCAAGCTGGTCGAGGGCGGCGCCGAGGCGCCGACCGAGGAGGTCGTCGCCGCCGGTCTGGAAGCCTCGAAGCCCTTCATCAAGGTGCTCTGCAAGGCGCAGTCGGACCTCGCGTCCAAGGCCGCCAAGCCGACCGCCGAGTTCCCGATCTTCCTGGACTACCAGGACGACGTCTTCGAGGCGCTCAGCGCCGCCGTCAAGCCCGAGCTGGCCCAGGCGCTCACCATCGGCGGCAAGCAGGAGCGCGAGTCCGAGCTGGACCGCGTCAAGGCGCTCGCCGCCGAGAAGCTCCTGCCGGAGTTCGAGGGCCGCGAGAAGGAGATCTCCGCCGCGTACCGCTCGCTCACCAAGCAGCTGGTCCGCGAGCGCGTGATCAAGGAGAAGAAGCGGATCGACGGCCGCGGCCTGACGGACATCCGCACCCTGGCCGCCGAGGTCGAGGCCATCCCGCGGGTCCACGGCTCGGCCGTGTTCGAGCGTGGCGAGACCCAGATCCTGGGCGTCACCACCCTGAACATGCTGCGCATGGAGCAGCAGCTGGACACCCTCTCCCCGGTGACCCGCAAGCGCTACATGCACAACTACAACTTCCCGCCGTACTCCACCGGCGAGACCGGCCGCGTCGGCTCCCCGAAGCGCCGCGAGATCGGCCACGGCGCCCTCGCCGAGCGCGCCCTGGTCCCGGTCCTGCCGACCCGCGAGGAGTTCCCCTACGCGATCCGCCAGGTCTCCGAGGCGCTCAGCTCGAACGGCTCGACGTCCATGGGCTCGGTCTGCGCCTCCACCATGTCGCTGCTGAACGCCGGTGTGCCGCTGAAGGCCCCGGTCGCCGGTATCGCCATGGGTCTGATCTCCCAGGAGATCGACGGCGAGACGCACTACGTCACCCTCACCGACATCCTCGGTGCGGAGGACGCCTTCGGCGACATGGACTTCAAGGTTGCCGGCACCAAGGAGTTCGTGACCGCCCTCCAGCTCGACACCAAGCTGGACGGTATCCCGGCCTCCGTCCTGGCCGCCGCCCTCAAGCAGGCCCGCGACGCGCGTCTCCACATCCTCGACGTGATGATGGAGGCCATCGACCGGCCCGACGAGATGTCCCCGAACGCGCCGCGGATCATCACCGTGAAGATCCCGGTCGACAAGATCGGTGAGGTCATCGGCCCCAAGGGCAAGATGATCAACCAGATCCAGGAGGACACGGGCGCCGAGATCACCATCGAGGACGACGGCACGATCTACATCGGTGCCGCCGACGGCCCGTCCGCCGAGGCCGCCCGCGCCACGATCAACGGCATCGCCAACCCGACGATGCCCGAGGTCGGCGAGCGCTACCTGGGCACGGTCGTGAAGACGACCACCTTCGGCGCGTTCGTCTCCCTGCTGCCCGGCAAGGACGGTCTGCTGCACATCTCGCAGATCCGCAAGCTGGCCGGCGGCAAGCGCGTGGAGAACGTCGAGGACGTCCTCGGCGTGGGCCAGAAGGTCCAGGTCGAGATCGCCGAGATCGACTCCCGCGGCAAGCTCTCCCTCGTCCCCGTGATCGAGGGCGAGGACGAGTCCGACAGCGGCGCCGACGAGACGACGAAGGACGACGCCGACCAGTGACGTCCCGTGGCTCCAAGGCGACGGCCCGCACCTCCTCGGAGGCGCGGGCCGTCGCCCGTACCCAAACCCTCATCAAGGGCATGAACGGCATCGGCACGGTCCGCAAGACCACCCTCCCGGGCGGCCTGCGCATCGTCACCGAGACCCTGCCCTCGGTCCGCTCCGCGACCTTCGGCATCTGGGCGCACGTCGGCTCCCGCGACGAGACCCCGGCGCTGAACGGCGCCACGCACTACCTGGAGCACCTGCTCTTCAAGGGCACGAACCGCAGGTCCGCCCTGGACATCTCCTCGGCCGTCGACGCCGTCGGCGGCGAGATGAACGCGTTCACGGCCAAGGAGTACACGTGCTACTACGCGCGCGTGCTCGACACCGACCTGCCGCTCGCCATCGACGTCGTCTGCGACATGCTCACGGACTCCCTGATCCTCGAGGAGGACGTCAACGTCGAGCGCGGTGCCATCCTCGAAGAGATCGCCATGACCGAGGACGACCCGGGTGACTGCGTGCACGACCTGTTCGCGCACACCATGTTCGGCGACAACCCCCTCGGCCGCCCGGTCCTCGGCACCGTCGACACGGTCAACGCCCTCACCGCCGACCGCATCCGCCGCTTCTACAAGAAGCACTACGACCCGACCCACCTGGTGGTCGCCTGCGCCGGCAACATCGACCACAACAAGGTCGTACGCCAGGTCCGCGCCGCCTTCGAGAAGGCCGGCGCGCTGAAGGACCTGGACGCCCGGCCGGCCGGCCCGCGCGCCGGGCAGCGGACCGTGCGCACCGCCGGCCGCGTCGAGCTGCTCGGCCGCAAGACCGAGCAGGCGCACATCGTGCTCGGCATGCCCGGTCTGGCCCGCACGGACGAGCGCCGCTGGGCCCTGGGCGTGCTGAACACCGCCCTCGGCGGCGGCATGTCCTCCCGGCTGTTCCAGGAGGTCCGTGAGAAGCGCGGCCTGGCCTACAGCGTGTACTCGTACACCTCGGGCTTCGCCGACTGCGGTCTGTTCGGCGTGTATGCGGGCTGCCGCCCGTCGCAGGTGCACGACGTGCTGAAGATCTGCCGCGACGAGCTGGACCACGTCGCCGAGCACGGTCTGTCCGACGAGGAGATCGACCGCGCCGTCGGCCAGCTGCGCGGCTCCACCGTCCTCGGCCTGGAGGACACCGGCGCGCTGATGAACCGTATCGGCAAGAGCGAGCTGTGCTGGGGCGAGCAGATGTCGGTCGACGACATGCTGGCCCGGATAGCCTCGGTCACCCCGGACGACGTCCGTGAGGTCGCCCGCGACATCCTGGGCCGGCGGCCCTCGCTGTCGGTCATCGGCCCGCTGAAGGACAAGCAGGCCGCGCGGCTGCACGACGTCGTGGCCTAGTCACCTCCCGTTAGGAAGCAAGAAGATGAGCAAGCTGCGTGTGGCGGTCCTCGGTGCCAAGGGCCGGATCGGATCCGAGGCGGTCCGGGCGGTCGAGGCCGCCGAGGACATGGAGCTGGTGGCCGCTCTCGGCCGGGGTGACACGCTGGAGACGCTGACCGCGGCCGGCGCCGAGGTCGCCGTCGAGCTGACCACGCCCGACTCGGTGATGGACAACCTCGACTTCTGCGTACGTCACGGCATCCACGCCGTCGTCGGTACGACGGGCTGGACCGAGGAGCGTCTCGCGCAGCTGAACGGCTGGCTGGCCGACTCCCCGAGGACGGGCGTCCTGATCGCCCCGAACTTCTCGATCGGGGCCGTCCTGACGATGAAGTTCGCGCAGATCGCCGCGCCGTACTTCGAGTCGGTCGAGGTCGTCGAGCTGCACCACCCGAACAAGGTGGACGCCCCGAGCGGCACCGCCACCCGCACCGCCCAGCTCATCGCCGAGGCCCGCCGCGCCGCCGGCACCGCTCCGGCCCCGGACGCCACGGCGACCGCCCTGGACGGCGCCCGGGGCGCGAACGTCGACGGCGTGCCCGTTCACGCGGTTCGCCTGCGCGGCCTCCTGGCCCACCAGGAGGTCCTGCTGGGCGGTGAGGGCGAGACCCTCACCGTCCGGCACGACTCGCTGCACCACAGCAGCTTCATGCCCGGCATCCTGCTGGGTGCCCGCCGCGTGGTGACCACCCCGGGCCTCACCTTCGGCCTGGAAAACTTCCTGGACCTGGGCTGACCGGCACCATGCGAGCCAAGCTGTCCTACGCCGTCACGGCCGCCGTCCTGGTGTTCTACTTCCTCCTGGTCGGCAGCCGTGGCGTCCTGCTCATCCAGTCCGGCACCCCGCTCACCGTGACCTTCGGCGTCGCGGTGCTGATCCTGCCGGTCATCGGGGTGTGGTTCCTGTGGAAGAACACCCAGTTCGTCCGCAAGGCCAACGCCCTCGCCGCCGAACTCGACGCCGAGGGCGGACTCCCCGTCGACGAGCTGAAGCGCCTGCCCAGCGGCCGGATCGACCGTGACTCGGCCGACGAGGTGTTCGCCCGGCGCCGGGCCGAGACCGAGGCGGCCCCGGACGACTGGCGCACCTGGTTCCGCCTCGCCGTCGCCTACCACGACGCCCGCGACACCCCGCGCGCCCGCAAGGCGATGCAACGCGCCATCGCCCTGCACGACGGCAGGACCGCCGAGGCCTGAACCGAACCACCCGCGAACATGAGAGGGGCCGGTCCGCACGCCGCGGACCGGCCCCTCTCACGTGTTCTCCTCGCTCAGCCGCGCCCGTACTCCGCCGCCCACGCCTCCACCGCGTCCGCCGCCCGGTCGAAGGCCTCGATCCGGGCCAGGAAGTCGGCGTTGTGCGTGGTCAGCAGCGGCGGCAGATCGCCGGTGGCCCGGCCGTCGCGGACGAGGGTCAGCGCCTGCCCCTGCACCGCGCGCGGCAGCCCCAGCCAGCGCACCGGCTGCTGCACCGTCCGTACGGCCACCACCCGGTCCCAGGACATCGTGCGGGTACGGAAGAAGCCCACCTGGCGCAGCCCCCGCGTGCTCACCCAGACGCCCATGCGCAGCATCCGCAGGGCGACGGCGATCATCACCAGCGCGACGCCGAAGACCACACCGCCCTCGGCCGGGGTGCCGGTCAGCGCGATGACGACCGCCGCGAACAGCACGTACGAGGCGAGCAGCAGCCAGATCGCCGCCACGCCCACCCGCCAGGGACCGGGCCGGTAGGGACGCCGCCAACGGTCTCGGTCGTCGAACGGCAGCGCGACATCGTCCGCCGCATCGAAGGCTCGGTCGGCCGTCAGAAAGGGCAGGGGCACGTCGGGTCCTCACTCGATCCAGGCGCGGGCTGTGCCCGGTGAGGCTATCGACCTGGGTGCCGCCCCACCACCCTAGGGGGGCCGTCCGGGTCGGCCGGGGCTCAGCGCCCGTCGGAGGCCTGGGACTGCTGGGACGGAGCGGACGCCTGGTCGAGCTCCAGCGCCGGCATCCCCACCACCAGGGACCCCACCAGCGCGGCGACGATGGTCAGGCCGAGCAGTGTGCGCCCGGCCAGCTCACCGAGGGACGCCCGCTCGCGGGGCGGGGGAGTGACGTTGCTGCGGAACCTGTCGGCTTCGGCGACGAAGGCGAAGGGCACGGGCTCGCGCCGACGGAACATGGAGGCACTTGCTCCTCTCCGGGATGGGATCGGGACGGTTGTCGTCACCAACACAGACGCGTGAGTACCCGGAGAAGTGCCGGATTACCGGGAAAAACTTCCCGTATGGCACTGAGTAAAGTGGACGCCGCACCTCAGCCGTGATGGGAAGGACCCTCTTGACCTCCGCCGACGCCCCCCACCCCGACATCACCCTGCGCAGTGACGTCACGGTCGAGCTGGTGAAGTCCAGCGCGTCCGACTCGGACGTCCTCTTCGCCGCTCGTGTCTCGACCCTCGGCGAGCATTCCCTCGCCGAGCTCCAGAAGGACCCCGAGCGCTCCAGGGGACTGATCAACTACCTGATGAGG
>NZ_MUND01000471.1 GCF_002154375.1 Streptomyces glaucescens
GGGCGAGGGGGACCATCAGAGGGCGGGTGGCGCACAGCGAGACGATGTTCGGGTGCGCCACCGCGACCCGGTACATCTCGCGCGCGAGGCTGTGCAGTGTGCTCCGGAGGCCGCGGGGCGGGTCGGCGGCCGTGACCCGGTCCTCCAGCTCCAGGAAGAGCGTCTCGACGAGTCCGTCGAGCAGGTCCTCCTTGCTCGCCGTGTACCGGTACAGCGCCATGGACTCCACGCCGAGTTCCTCGGCGACGCGCCGCATGCTCACGGCGGCCAGCCCCTCGCCGTCCGCCACGGTCAGGGCGGCGCGCAGAACGCGCTCGCGACTGAGCCGTCCCCGGCGCGCATCTGACGACCCGCGACCCATGATCATGCCCACCCTTGACGATCGGACCACCTCAGGAGCAGCATATACATCATAAACGTACATAGTACACATATGCTGCATACGTACGGTGAAGGTCGCGGTCATGGACGTAACCCCGAACGCCTCCTGGTGGCCGACGATCTTTCTGTGGGTCGTCCCGGTCTCCGGCGTGCTCCTGTGGTTCCTCGCTCCCGCGATCTCCCGGTGGACGAACCGGCTGCTGCTCGTGGCGCTCCTCGGCGTGTGGAGCTGGCTCGCCGGTTCCGTGGCCATGCGGGCCGAGCGCACGGGCACCAACATCGACGCCACGGTCGTCGACGGGATCGAGCTGGCCGTCGGCTGCCTGGTGGACGACGGGTGGAGGTGCCTCGCCGGACAGCAGAAGGACATGGACTTCCAGTTCTCCCCCGGCGTCGTCACCTGGATCGTCCTTGGCGCCCTGCTCGTGGGCTTCGTCCGCCTCCTGGAGATACGCAATGCCCGCGGCGACCACATCACCATCGAGGTGGACGACCTGACGTACCCCAATCCCCCGGAGGACAAGCCCCATTCGGACGCGGCCACCTGCACCGCGAGGATGCGCACGATCCTCGCCACGCAGGTGCAGACACCGCCGCCCCTGCCCGGAGGGGAGCCGGTCCTCAGCCTTCCCACCGTGCTCTACGAGGCCAAGCCCAAGGAGGCGGACCTCTTCACCAAACTCCTCGCCCTGGGCTGGCAGTCGGCCTTCCCGCAGCGCGGCTGGCGGCTCACCGGCCATGTCCAGCACTCCGGGGCAGGTTATGGCGTCACCGTGAACATCACGGAGAAGCCGACGCACCGCCGCGTCCTCCAGGACACCTACTGGGAGGACACCCCTGACGAAGCCGTGTACAAGACGGCCTACACCGTGTCACAGCTCGCGATGGCGAGCACCGCCTGCGTCCCTCGGTGGACCAAGTGGCGCTCCAAGAACGGGCGCGGGCTGCGGCACTACCGGGACGGCGTCGATCTCCTGCGCAACGGCGGCAAGCGGCGCCAGGCCGAGCGGGAGTTCAGGACCGCGGTGCGACTGGACCCGGCCAACGCGCTGGCCCGCTGCGAACTGGCTCTGATCAAGGAGGGAACTCCCCTCGGGTATCTCCAGGCCCTGGAGATGTATCTGCAGCTCACCGCGGATTCTCCGACGATGATGCAACCCCGCTACCGGGTCGGGATCGTCCTGGACCTGGTGGACGAGTGGCTGGACGCCTGGGTGACCAGCAGAGACTGGCAGGGACGCCTCGACAGGGCCTTGACGGGCGCCGGACTCGCAGCCGTGCCCGATTCGGCGCGGGAGGACAGGGCGAAAGCGCGAGAGCACTTCCTCACGCAGTCCCTCTCGGCGCTCACGACGCTGCGCGGGCAGCTGACAGGCCGACGGCTGCTCGGACTCTGGATCCACGGCGAGACCCGAGGGCTCTACCGCGACTTCGTCCGGCCGTTCGGGACCCTGCGCGCACAGACCAGGGCCGCCGTCGACGCGGCGATCCTCTCGCACAGCGTCCATGTCCGGTACAGCGGGAGACCCCGCCACTCTCTCGCGAACCTCCGGATGCGGTGCGACTTCGCGGAGACGGAGAAGCGGCTCGAGGCCGCGTGCGCGTACGGCGACAGGCACCGCTTCCGGGGCTCCCCGGCCCGCGCCGCCGGCGAAGGTCAGGCATTGGGGCACATCCAGATCTCGGGACTCGTCCAGTACAACGCCGCCTGCTTCTACGCCCGACTCATCGGGCCCCCCGAGGACTACCAGCACGACTGGACCACGGAGACGGAGGAGGCCGCCACCCTGGCCCTCGCGCATCTCACGGCGTCAGTGCGCACATCCGAGCTGGCTGGCGACTGGCTCGACCACCTGAAGGGTGATCCGGACCTCCGGCACCTACGGAGTCACCCGTGCTTCCAGGACTGGGCGCTGACACGACACACACAAGAAGGAGACGGTCATGACCGTCGAGAAGTTGGCGCCGCCGCTGGCGGCAGCGTATGAGCGCTACGTGCAGGAAGGCCGTCGACGCGCCCCACTGCGCCGGCCAGCGGGAATGATGGGGCTGGTCTCCGTCGAGCAGCGGGCCAAGCCGCTCAGGGTCGTCGTGTCGGTGGAGTGCGATCCCGACGCGCCGCCCACGGGGACGGGCGACCTCGTGATCAACGAGGGCGGGCAGCGGGTCCGTACGGGGATCGTGCCCCTCGACGCCCTGGAGGAACTGGCCGCTCAGCCGGGCGTGCGCCGGATCGTGCCGGCCGCGCAGTTGCGGCCGTGCCTGGATCTAGCACAGGCCAAGGTCGGCGTGCCCGAGTTCCGCGCGCGGACGGACCGGACCGGGGACGGTGTGCTGATCGGCGTGGTGGACACCGGAATCGACCCGCGGCATCCGGAGTTCCTGGGCCGCATCGAGCGCATCTGGGACCAGACGCTGGCGGGCGGGAGCGGGGTGCCGGAGGGGCGGTACGGGGCGGAGTTGACCGCCGGCTCGCTCGGCGCGGACGTGCTGTCCCGGGACAGCGACGGGCACGGCACCCATGTCGCGGGGATCGCCGCCGGGACGGAGGGGGTCGCTCCCGAGGCGCGGATCGTCGCCGTCAGGACGGACTTCCAGGACGCACACATCATCGACGGCATCCAGTACGTGTTCCGCCTTGCGGGCGACCTGGGCGTGCCCGCGGTCGTCAACCTCAGTCTGGGCGGTCATGTCGACGCGCACGACGGCACGGACCTGATGTCCCTCGCCATCGAAGAGGAGAGCGGCCCCGGGCGGATCGTCTGCTGCGCCGCCGGCAACGAGGGCGAGGACGACATCCACGCGCGGCTCACCGTCGCCGAGGGCGCCACCCGATCGGTGCCCTGCCATCCGGGGCGGGTCGGCGGCTTCCCCGACCTGTTCTGGCTGAACGGCTGGTACGCGGGCGGGGACCGGCTGGAGGCCGCAGTCGTGTCGCCGTCGGGCGAGTCGACCGCGTTCCAGCCCGTCTTCACGAGCGGCTCGCCGGTGCGCGCGTACGCCCTCGCGGAGGGCGTCGTGCAGATCGTGACGCCGGGGCCCGACTCGGGCAACGGGGACCACAACTTCTTCGTGGCCGTGGAGCCCGCCCCCGCCGCGCCGTCCGCCCTGGCGCCGCGCTGGCGGCTCGTGCTGCGCGGGGCGAGCGTCGGCGGCGCGAGCTGCACGGCGGACGTGTGGATGCTCGGCAGGCAGGAGGCCCGGCCCCAGCCGCAGTTCAGCGGACCGGCCGTGCACGACGCCCTCAAGATCGGTTCGCCGGGCGCAGCGACCTCGGCGATCACCGTGGCGGCGGCCACGACACGTACCCGGTGGCAGGACGTCGACGGCGTGCAGCGCGAGGCGACCTGGCTGGTCGCGGACGGCATCGCGGGGTTCAGCAGCGAGGGGCCGCGCCGGGACGGACTGCCCAAGCCCGACGTCGCGGCACCCGGGGCGATGATCGTCTCCGCGCTCTCCCGGGACGCCGTCGGACAGCTCCGGGCCTTCATGGTCGACGACCGCCGGCTGGCGCTGCAGGGCACGAGCATGGCGTGCCCGTTCATCGCCGGGCTCACCGCGCTGCTCCTGGAGGGCGACCCAGGCGCGGACCCCGACAAGGTGCGCTCGGCCCTGACGGACGCGTCGGCGATCCCGGGCGCGGCCCCGGGGGCGTTCGACGCCCATTGGGGGCACGGCCTCGTCGACGCGTCCCGTCTGTGACCTCCCGTACCCGACCTCCGGGGCACAATCGACCGCCATGGACTACGGAAAGCTCGACGCCTCCCTCGCGGCCGCCGTGGACGCCGAGGGCGGCGACCCGGAGGCCAGGGACCTCCTGGTGACCGTCCTCCTGGAGCGGGCGCCCACGGACGAGCAGCGGGAGACGCTGCGCGGCGCGGGGGTGGACGCCGGGGCGGCGGACCGTACCGTCGTCACCGGCACGCTCTCGCGGCGTGGGGTCGAACGGCTCTCCCACGAACCCTGGGTGCGCTCCCTGGCCCTGTCGTCGCGCCGCCGCCCGCTCTAGGGTCCGTCTTCAAGATCATCCGAGTGGTGGATCATGGTGTCGTGGTACGTCGTCACGAACTCACCGATCAGGAGTGGGAGTCTCGCTCCGCTGATACCCCGGGCCGCGACGGGGCGGCCTCGGGTGGAGGACCGGTGGGTCGTCAGCGGGATGGTCTACAAGATCCGCACCGGGATCTCCTGGCGTGACCTGCCGGAACGCTACGGACCGTGGAAGACCGTGTACACCCGCTTCCGCCGTTACGCCCTGGACGGGGTGTTCACCCGGGCCCTGCAGTCCAGGCCCACGCCGACGCGGCCGGCGACATCGACCGGCTGGTCCAGATCGACTCCACCGTCGTCCGCGCTCACCAGCACGCCGCCGCCACCGGCCGAAAAGGGGGCGGCATCAGCGGGACGAACCGGACGATCACGGCATCGGCCGATCCCGAGGCGGACTGACCACCAAGATCTACCTCGCCTGCGACGGCAAGGGCCGCCCCTTCGCGATCCTGGTGACGCCCGGCCAACGCCACGACAGTGTCTGCGCACGTCCTCTGCTGCCGCGTGCCCGCGCCGGACGGCGTAGACCAGGTAGACGGCGACCTGGGCATTTCCGATCCTGCCCGCGGTGCCGGTGTACTGGCGCTGGACGCCGACCGGGCCGGTGCCCTTCTTCACGTCCCCGGTCTCGTCGACCACCAGTACCGCCTGGTCGTCGTGCAGGTGGTCCACCACACAGTCACACACATCGTCGCGGACCCGGCCCGCGTCCCACTTGGCCCGCCCCAGCAGATGCTGCCTGCCGTCCGGGGCCCTCTCCCCGGCCCATTCGGCGATGGTCCAGCAGTTCTTGCGCGGCAGGTCCGACAGCAGTCCGAGCAGCAACTTCCGGACCAGAAACCGGGGTTCGAACCGTATGAAACCGTCCCGCCATCCGGCTCATCAGGCCCTCGAACGCCTCCTGCCAGGCGGGCAGGGTCTACGCTGTGTCCTGCGGCCACCGTGTGATCGTTTGTCTTCACGCACCGATGACCAACGGGTGGCCGCACCCGTCTCCACAGCGCGTCGGGGTCGCGCAGCGTCCGCCCGCCGTCCTGTGTCAGGAGGACATGTGCAACGTGGCGAAGTCTGGTGGGTGGAGTTCGACGAGCGGCGGCCGGTCGTGCTGCTGTCGGGAGACGACGCGTCCGGGATCCGGGTGATGCAGGTCGTCGCTCGGGCGGGGGTCGACATCACCGGTCTGGGCGTCGAAGTGGCAGTAGGCGCCGTGGAAGGACTGCCCTTCGAAGGCGTGCTTCGGTTCGCGTTCCCGCGTCCGGGCCTTACCCCTTGCACGTGGCTGACGACCGTGTCCCGGGACGACCTGATCGAGCGGGCGGGCGCCCTGTCCTCCGCGAAACTCAGCGAGATCGAGAACGCCCTCCGTCTCGGTGAGCAGGCAAGGGAGTGGACCCCGGCGACGACCGCGAAGCTCAGCGAGATAAGGAACGCCCTCCGTCTCGGTGGACTCGGGTAGGCGGAGGAGGAAACGAACGCCCGCGACGGCGTGGTCGGTCTCGTCCAGATGATCGACGCTGCCGGCTGCCTCCTCGGCGGCGACGCGTGCGCGCAGCAGTTGTGGTTGCTGGTGGCCTGGGTGCGCTCGCTGCTGCTCCGTGTCTGCGCAGATCCACTTCTGCGTGTCCTGGTGCTCGTGCTGGTGGGAGTACCTGGAGGTGGTGGTCCGGTTGTACGCCCTGTGGCTCGCCTGGTAGGAGCTGGCCGATTTTTTTGCGGGCGCGTTCGGTGGCTCCGTGTGGCACCGTAATGATCTGGCCTAGAGGTTGTCCCGTAACCAGTGTGGCGGGTGGTGCGTTGACTTGGACATGGGTGGGGTGATCTCAACGGATGATCGGAAGTGGATCGAGCTGTTCTCCGGGCTGTCCGAGGCGCAGTTCGCCAGGCTGGTGGCGCTGGTTCGGCGCCGTGGCGGTGATGTCCAGCGGGGCCGTCCCTGGCGGCTGCGGCTGGAGGACCGGGTGCTGCTGGTGGCGACGTACTGGCGCACGAGCCTCACATTGCGGCAGGTGGCGCCGTTGTTCGGGGTCTCGAAGTCTGCGGCAGACCGCATCCTCGACCACCTCGCACCCCTGCTGGCGATCTCGCCGGCCCGCAGGCCGCGCAAGGACACCGTCTACATCGTCGACGGCACCCTGGTGCCCACCCGCGACCGCAGCGTGGCCGCGTCCAGCAAGAACTACCGGTACTCGACGAACCTGCAAGTCGTCATCGATGCCAACAGC
>NZ_MUND01000472.1 GCF_002154375.1 Streptomyces glaucescens
GGCGACCGCATCGGCCTGGTCGGCCGCAACGGCGCCGGAAAGACCACGCTGACCAAGTGCCTGGCCGGCGAGGGCATCCCCGCCGCCGGCACCATCACCCGTTCCGGCGAGGTCGGCTATCTGCCGCAGGACCCGCGCACCGGTGACCTCGACGTCCTCGCCCGCGACCGCATCCTCTCCGCGCGCGGCCTGGACGTACTGATCCGCAAGATGCGCGACAACGAGCAGCGCATCGCCAGCGGCAAGGGCGCCACCCGCGACAAGGCGATGAAGCAGTACGAGCGCCAGGAGACCGAGTTCCTCACCAAGGGCGGGTACGCCGCCGAGGCCGAGGCCGCCACCATCGCCGCCGCGCTCAACCTGCCGGACCGGGTGCTCGGCCAGCCGCTGCACACCCTCTCCGGCGGTCAGCGCCGCCGCGTGGAACTGGCCCGCATCCTCTTCTCGGACGCGGACACGCTGCTCCTCGACGAGCCGACCAACCACCTCGACGCCGACTCGATCATCTGGCTGCGCGACTACCTCAAGACCTACCGCGGCGGCTTCATCGTGATCTCGCACGACGTCGACCTGGTGGACACGGTCGTGAACAAGGTGTTCTACCTGGACGCCAACCGCGCCACGATCGACATCTACAACATGGGCTGGAAGCTCTACCAGCAGCAGCGCGAGGCCGACGAGAAGCGCCGCAAGCGCGAGCGCGCCAACGCCGAGAAGAAGGCCGCCGCCCTGCACTCGCAGGCCGACAAGATGCGCGCCAAGGCCACCAAGACGGTCGCCGCGCAGAACATGGCCCGCCGCGCGGACAAGCTGCTGGCCGGCCTGGAGGCGGTGCGCCAGTCCGACAAGGTCGCCAAGCTGCGCTTCCCCGAGCCCGCGCCCTGCGGCAAGACCCCGCTGACCGCCGAGGGCCTGTCCAAGTCGTACGGCTCGCTGGAGATCTTCACCGACGTCGACCTGGCCATCGACAAGGGTTCCCGCGTGGTCATCCTCGGCCTCAACGGCGCCGGCAAGACCACCCTGCTGCGGCTCCTGGCGGGTGTGGAGAAGCCCGACACCGGCGAGGTGATCGAGGGCCACGGCCTCAAGCTCGGGTACTACGCGCAGGAGCACGAGACCCTGGACCCGGACCGCACGGTCCTGGAGAACATGCGCTCGGCCGCGCCCGACATGGACCTGGTCGAGGTCCGCAAGGTGCTCGGTTCGTTCCTGTTCTCCGGCGACGACGTGGACAAGCCGGCCGGGGTGCTCTCCGGCGGTGAGAAGACCCGCCTCGCGCTGGCCACCCTGGTGGTCTCCTCGGCGAACGTGCTGCTGCTCGACGAGCCCACCAACAACCTCGACCCGGCCAGCCGTGAGGAGATCCTGGGCGCGCTGCGCACCTACAAGGGCGCTGTCGTGCTGGTCACCCACGACGAGGGCGCGGTGGAGGCGCTCCAGCCGGAGCGGATCATCCTGCTGCCGGACGGCGTCGAGGACCTGTGGGGCCAGGACTACGCCGATCTGGTGGCCCTGGCCTGACCCGCAGTCCGCGTCGGTCCGGCGTGATCGAAGGGATGATCCACCGCGTATGGATCATTCGGACGATCCGTGATCCATCATCTGTGTGAGATCTCCTCATCCCAGGTGTGTCCTACACCGATGTCACGGCCGATCCCTTCGTCGACAAGGGGTCGGCCGTCGGGCATCTCTGACCTGCTGCTTTGCGGAACAACCCGTTCAGTCGTATGCGGCCCAACGAGTTGAATCCCTGATTCCGCTTGTGGGGACGCACTCCTGTCGTCACAACCCTCATCCACGGACCTTGCCGAATGGGTGGCCATGAAGGCCCGGAGGGGTGATCATGAGGAGACCAGAGCGCACTTCCCATGAGGAGGCACGGGTGGCCGAGACTCTGAAGAAGGGCAGCCGGGTGACCGGCGCCGCGCGCGACAAGCTCGCGGCAGACCTGAAGAAGAAGTACGACGCCGGTGCGAGCATCCGGGCGTTGGCCGAGGAGACCGGCCGCTCGTATGGCTTTGTGCACCGCATGTTGAGCGAATCGGGCGTCACGCTCCGTGGGCGTGGCGGGGCGACTCGGGGCAAGAAGGCCCAGTCGGCCTGACCCCGGGCGGCCCAGCGCCTTCGCTGGTGGCCACCCGGTCGGTCGTCTCCCGTGTCCTTGAGGGACCTGGTGGGACCCCAGGCCGCCCGGGTGGTTACTGTGCAGTCACTTAGGAGTGCCCGCCGCACGGCACGGCACTCACGATGACCGCACCCATCGGAGGCGCCCCATGGCTTCGCTCGACCCGGTAATCGATCCGGTACTCGACAAGGACGGCGTACGGCTCACCGTCGAGGACGCGATCGCCACGGTGACGCTGACCAACCCGGCCAAGCGCAACGCACAGAGCCCCGCTCTGTGGCGGGCGCTGGCCGAGGCCGGCCGGCTGTTGCCGGGCAGCGTCCGCGTGGTCGTGCTGCGCGCCGAGGGCAAGTCGTTCTCGGCCGGGCTCGACCGCCAGGCGTTCACGCCCGAGGGCTTCGACGGCGAGCCGTCGTTCCTCGACCTGGCACGCGGTTCGGACGCCGAGCTGGACGCCACCATCGCCGAGTACCAGGAGGCGTTCACCTGGTGGCGGCGCAGCGACCTCGTGTCGATCGCCGCCGTCCAGGGGCACGCCATCGGCGCCGGGTTCCAGCTCGCACTCGCCTGTGATCTGCGAGTCGTCGCCGACGACGTGCAGTTCGCCATGCGCGAGACCAGCCTCGGACTGGTGCCCGACCTCACCGGCACCCATCCGCTGGTGGGCCTGGTCGGGTACGCCCGCGCGCTGGAGATCTGCGCCACCGGGCGGTTCGTCCTGGCCGAGGAGGCCGTGGCCACCGGACTGGCCAACATCGCCGTGCCCGTGGACCAGCTCGATGCCGCCGTCCGTGACCTGGCCACCGCACTGCTGGCCGCGCCGCGCGACGCCGTCATCGAGACCAAGGCCCTGCTGCGCGGCGCCCAGGACCGCACCTACGAGGAGCAGCGCACGGCCGAACGCCAGGCCCAGGCCCGCCGCCTGCGCGACCTGGCCGGAATCGGCGACTGACCCTCACCCGCGGCACGGGGGACCGCCCACGGGCCGTCCCGACGGGTCACCTGACCGTGGGGCGGCGACCGCTGGTCACCTGATCGCCGGTCACCACCCCGCGGGGCGACCGGCGCATCCCCCTGCCGCAGGCGGCTCCTCACCCCACCGAGGTGACCAGCACCGCCACCGTCGGGTGGTCCCGCAGCGCCTCGCTCACCCGCGTGCGGACCTCACGAGCCACGTCCAGGGCCCGGTGGTCCGCGCGC
>NZ_MUND01000473.1 GCF_002154375.1 Streptomyces glaucescens
AGGGTGCCGGAGTACTCCGGCTTCGCGGTCACGTCGGCCGCGGGTCCCTTCGCCGGTCCGGCGAAGCAGCCGGTGAGGACGAGTGCCGAGGCCCCGAGGAGTGCCGCGGACCGCGTCAGTGCACGTGTGCGCATGGGCGTCCTTTCGTCGATGGGAGGGCCCGCCGCAGGCGCGGGCAGGTCGGATCCGCTGCGGGGTGTCCGGGGGACGGCCGCTTGGCGTGCGGCGACTGTACAGAGAATCTGATACCGGTACCAGAGTCGGAGCGAAGATCTTCTTCGGAACGTGCGGGGGGTGGGTCGCCGCGCGGCCGATTCCTTCGGCGGGGACCAATGAACTGGCAGGTCAACAGTGTTAGCCAGGTGGGCTGCACGCCTGCGGGCGGCTCACTGCTGTTGACGCCGCCGGTGCGTTGTGTCAGCGTGTGGCCCGCGTGATACCGGTATCAGGTCGCTCAGCGCCGCCGGCCGCACCCGTTCCCGAAAGGACGCGAAGATGCTCGGATTCGACGAGCCGGAATTCCTCTCCCAGCTGGCGAGCACGGTGGCCCTGCGCCCCCGGATCGAGGAACTCGCCGACCGCCTCACGGACGACGGCTTCGACAACCTCTTCCTCGTCGGCGCGGGCGGCACCTACGCCCAGATGTGGCCGTACGAGCAACTCGCCCGCCGCACCTCGACGCTGCCCGTCCACGCCGTCATCGCGGCGGAGCTGGTCACCGGGGGAGAGGCGACGCTCGGCGAGCGCTCGGTCGCCGTCTTCACCTCGGTGTCGGGCACCACCGAGGACAGCCTCCGGGCCATCGAGTACTGCAAGGCCAAGGGCGTTCGCACCATCGGGTTCACGGGCTACGCCGAGTCCCCCGTCGCCCGGAGCGTGGACGTGGCCCTCGTCTCCGAGCCGAAGGCCTGGCCCTTCGACCCGCAGATGCTGCTGCTCATGGGACGGCTGCTCGCACGCAGGGGCGAGTTCGAGGGGTACGAGAAGCTCGCCGGCGAACTCGCCGGACTGCCCGGCATCCTCCTCGACGTGGCACGGCAGGCCGAGCCGACGGCCGCCGCCTTCGCCGAGGCGCACAAGGACACGGACTACCACTTCCTGGTCGGCGGCGGAAACCTGTGGGGGTTCACCTACCTGTACTCCATGTGCATCCTCGAGGAGATGCAGTGGCTGCGCACCACCCGCGTGCACAGCGCCGAGTTCTTCCACGGCTCCCTGGAACTCCTCGAAGAGGACACGAGCGTGCTCGTCTTCCAGGGGGAGGACGAGACCCGCGCCCTCACCGACCGGGTCGAGGCCTTCGCCAAGCGCATCTCCCGAGACGTGACCGTCTTCGACACCCGCGACTATCCGCTGCCCGGCATCAGCCCGGAGTTCCGCGGCCTGCTCGCACCGCTGGTGCTCGACACCGTCATGGGCCGGGTCAGCAAGCACCTGGAACGGGTGCGCGGACACTCGCTGGACCTGCGCCGCTACTACCGCGTCATGGACTACTGAGACACGCGGCCGGCCGCTGCCGCACCGGACACGACTCCGGCGGCAGCGGCCGGCGCGGCCCGGCGCCCTCGTCCCGCCCGAGGACTGCGGCGCGCGGCCGCCGTCCCGCCGCCGTCTCACTTACGCACGGTCCGCAGTCCGCAGTCCGCACCCGTCGCCCGGTACCGAGTCCGGTGCCGGGCGCCCGTCCGTGCCCCCGCCCAGTGGCGTGCCGGGCCAGCGCACAGGAGAACCCATGAGAGTCCTCGGCTTCGGCGACAACATCGTCGACCGGTTCGTCGACCGCGGCATCGACTACCCGGGCGGCAACAGCGTGAACGTGGCCGTCTACGCCAGACGCCTCGGCCTGGAGGCGGCGTACCTCGGAGTGTTCGGCGACGACACCCTCGGCCGCTTCCTGCGCGAGGCCATCGCGGACACCGGGGTGGCCGTCGACCACTGCGCCGTGCGCGACGGCGAGAGCGGCGTGTCCACCCTCCGGGTCGACTCCGGCGACCGTGTCTTCCTCGGCTGGAACGGAGGCGGCGTCACCGTGCGTGAGCCGCTGGTCCTCGACAGCGGTCTGCTCGCCTACGTCTCCTCCTTCGACCTGGTGCACTCCAGCGTGTACTCGGGCAGCGAGGGCGAACTGCCCAAGCTCGCCGGGCTCGACACGCTCACGACCTTCGACCTGTCCAGCGAGGAGGAGTACCGCACGCCCGGCTACCTGGACCGAATCTGCCCGTACGCCGACCTCGTGCTGCTGTCCTGTTCCCACCTGGACGAGACGGCCACCCGCCACCTGCTGGCCGAGGCGGTGCGGCGCGGCGCCGGACTCGCCCTCGCCACCCGGGGCGCCGAGGGCGCCGTCGCCCACGACGGCCGTACGACCGTGGCGGCGCCTGCCCGCCCCCTGGACGACGGGGCACGCCTCGTCGACACGATGGGCTGCGGTGACGCCTTCCTCGCCGGCTTCGTGGTCTCGCTGCTGCGCGCGGGATGGCGGAGGCCGGCCCCGCCCGACCGCCACCAGCTGGAGCGCGCGCTGCGCGACGGCGCGGACGCCGCCCACGACCAGTGCTTCACCGAGGCGGCATTCGGCCGTGGCCGGCCCACCGGCTGTGTCTAGCATGTGGACAGCCGTCGATCACGAGAAGCGAGGTACCGAGCGATGTCAGGAGAGCGGCCCCGCCCGTCGGCGTCCCCGACGATCTCCGAGGTGGCCGCGGAGGCCGGGGTCGGCCGGGCGACCGCCGCCCGCACGCTCGGCGGATACGGATACGTCAGCCCGGAGCTGAAGGAGCGGGTGCTCGCCGCGGCCGAGAAGCTCGGCTATCGCGCGAACGCACTGGCCCGCAGCATGTCGACAGGGGTGACCCACACCCTCGGGGTCATCGTCGCGGACATCGGCAACCCGTTCTTCGCGGGTGTCGTACGCGGTATCTGCGACACCTCCCGCGCCCGCGGATTCGACACGCTGGTCGTCAGCACGTACGAGAGGCTCGACGAGGAGGTGGCGGCGGCGAACGTCCTCATCGACAAGCGCGTCGACGGCATGATCGTCGCGTCGGCGGCGGTCGACCGCTCCTCGGTCGGCCACATCCGCACCGCCCTCGAACGCGGAATGCCGGTGGTCCTCGTCGACCGCGCGGTGCCCTCGCTCGATCTGGACGCCGTCGTCATCGACAACCGGGACGCGGCGCGCGAGGCGGTGGAGAAGCTCATCGCGGCCGGTCACCGGCGTATCGGATTCGTCTGGGGGCCGCCGGTGGACAAGGCTCCCGCGACCCGCCGGGAGCTGATCGCCGCCGCGTCCCGCAACCTGTGGACCGACGGGGAGCGCCTGCGCGGGTACCTCGACGCGCTCGACGACGCGGGCATCCCCTTCGACCCCGAACTGGTGATGGTCGGGCCGAAGGTGGAGGAGCGGGCGGCCCGGGAGGTCGCCCGGATGCTCGACCTCCCCGACCCCGTCACCGCGCTGTTCTGCTCCGAGACCGACGGCGTCACCGGTGCGCTGCGCGCCATCCGCGCACGGGAGTTGTCGTGCCCCGGTGATGTGTCCCTGATCGGGTTCGACGACAGTGCCTGGGCCGCGGTCATGGTGCCGCCGTTGACCATGATCGAGCAGCCGGTGCACCAGCTCGGGTCCACGGCCGCCGAGGTGCTGCTCGACGTCCTCGCCGGAGGCGAACCCCGCCGGGAGATGCACACCCTGCGCACCCGCCTCGTGGACCGTGCGTCGGTGGCGGCGCCGCCCGGCCGGGCGTGAGGGCTGCGCCGGCCACGACGGGCGCTGTGCCGGGACGGCGGCTGCTCGCCTTCGCCGACGGTCCGTGCTTCGTCGCCCCGTCGACGACGTCAACACCGAGTCGCCCACGCACTACGGCTATGGCCTGCGGCCGCTCCGCGATCCGGACGCGGCCGGGCCCGGTGCCGAGGAGGTGTGGCCGCGGCGGGTCAGACGGTCCGAGCGCCCTGTGCGGCGGCCGTGCGGGCGTAGTCGGTGAAATCCCGGGGCGGGCGCAGCACCTTCTCCACGTCGCCGGTGAGTGAGCTCAGGGCGCCGGAGCGGACGCCGGCGTCCCGGCCGGTGGTCAGCCGCACCCGTTCCTCGGGCACGCCGTAGGCGCGCTGTTCGGCGGCGTACGTCTCGGCGCTCAGCGGGGTGCAGCGGATGTCGCGGCCCGTGGCGCGGGCGGTGTCGGCCACGGCGTCGCCGAACGACATCAGCCGCGGGCCGCTGAGCTCGTACGCCCTGGCCGCCGAGCTGCCGCGCGAACCCGGCGCGGTGATCGGCGCCGTCGCGGGACGCGTCGGCTTCTCCAGCGCCTTCGCCCTGGGCACCGCGTCCAAGCGGGTCCGCGGCATCAGCCCGACCCAACACCGGGCAGGCGCGGGCCGGGCCCAGATCTGAGACCGCTCCGTACCGTGCGAGCCGTGCAGCGCGACGACCGCCGCGCACGGCGGGTCTCATGAGGGCCAGTCCTGGGAGTTCTGCGAGCACCCCGGTCCTCGGCGGCGAGGAGCGGGAACGGACACCACGCGTGCACCGCGTTCGTCAGCGAACCGCTTCCAGTTCGTACTCGAACCAGACGCGGTGCGTTCCGTCGGCGTCGACGGCCATCCCGCCCGCCCCGGAGATCCCGGCCAGCTCTCCCGTGCCGCTCGTGGGCACGATGGTGAAGAACTCCGCTGTACGGTCGCTGCCCGAAGTGGTCGCCGAATGAACGAAGTTGAAAGCGCCGGACCGGCCGCACAGCGAGCCTTCGAACGACTCCATGGCCACATAGGTACCGGTACCGGTCGACTGGTCGAACGCAGCGGTGAACAGAGTCGCCGAGCGACCGGCGACCTCGCCCGCGAAATGCTTCTCCATCGTCGCGACACTCACCGGGAGCCCGGTGGGCACGACCGGGTCCGGTCCCAGCCCGGTCGGGACGAACGCTTCGACGACGAAAGTTCCTGTGGCTCTCATGGAGGGACCGTATCGGAGAGGTCTGACACTCCCCTCCAGCCCTTACCGGTCGTGGCTGCGCGGGGCACCGTACTGCTGGTCGGTGACGGGCTCGGCCCAGGTCGTCTCGGGGGTGCCGTCCGTGGTGGCTTCCCACATGGCGAGGTGCTCCATGAAACGGTCCGGGGCGGCGCCGTGCCAGTGTTCCTCACCGGGCGGGCAGGTGACGGTCCGGCCGGGGTGGACCTCGAAGACGGTGCCGTCGCGGGTGCCGATGTACGCGATGCCGGAGACGACGTGCAAGGTCTGTCCGACGGCGTGGCAGTGCCAGTTGGTGCGGGCGCCGGGTGAGAAGCGGACCAGGTTGGCGCGCATGCGGGACGGTTCCCGGCCGGCGACGATGGCGTCCCACCAGACGTCGCCGGTGAACCAGCCGGCCGGAGCCTTGCTGGTGGGCTGCTGCCTGACGAATTCCATGACGATCCTCCTACGGATGGGATGGGATGGGATGGGAGGGGAGCGCTAGGGCTCGGTGGCCCGCGTCGGTGAGTTCCTTCGCGGCCGCTTCGACGGCCGCTTCGACCGGCGGCTTCGTCGACGCAGGCGAGGGCGGCGGAGGCGCCGGCGTGGGCGAAGGCCCGGGCGGTGGCCAGGCCCATGCCGGACGAAGCGCCGGTGACGAAGGCGACCGGGCCGGTGGAGCCAAAGGCGGCATCCATGGAGGCGACTCCACGCGCGGAGGTGTCGGCGTGTGGCTCGCCGTGTGGCGTCGCGGTGCGGTCAGACGGTCTGGCCGCCGTCGACGACGAGCGCGGCACCGGTGGTGAAGGCGGCGTCGTCCGAGCACAGCCACAGCACGGCGGAGGCGATCTCCTCGGGCCTGCCCAGGCGGCCGACGGGCTCGTCCGCGATGAGACCTTCACGGCCGCCGGGACGGGTGTCGCCGAAGCGGCGGATCATCTCGGTGTCGATGATGCCGGGGCAGACGGCGTTGATGCGGATGCCGTCCGCGGCGTGGTCGAGGGCGGCGGAGCGGGTGAAGCCGATGACCCCGTGCTTGGCGGCGGCGTACGCGGCCTGGCCCGGGAACCCCTTGACGCCGGCGCCGGAGGAGACGTTGACGATGGCGCCGCCACCGTCTTGCCGGCGCATGTGCCGGACCTGCGCCCTGGTGCACAGGAACACACCGGTGAGGCTGACGCCGAGGATGCGGTCCCAGTCGTGCTCGGTGGTGTCGGCGGCGGACTGGACGGGCTGTTCGACGCCGGCGTTGTTGAAGGCGGCGTCCAGACGTCCGAAGCGCTCGACGGTCTGGCCGACCGCGGCCCGGACGTCTTCTTCCTGGGTTACGTCGCAGGTCAGGGTGAGTGCCCGACCCCCTTCCGCTGCGATGAGGCGGGCGGTCTCGCGCAGCCCGTCCTCGGACAGGTCGACGAGAGCGACCTGCGCGCCGGCCCGGGCGAAGGCGAGGGCGGTGGCGCGGCCGATGCCGGAGGCGGCGCCGGTGACGAACGCGGCCTTGCCGTGGCAGTCGTAGGTCGTGGTCATGGTGCGGGGTTCCGTTCCGATGGGGGCGGCGCCGGCCGGCGGTCAGCCGCCCTGGGAGATGGTGACGTGGTCGGCTTCGGCGAGCATGGCGACGCCGTCGGGGGCCATCCGGCCGATCACGACCAGGCCCTCGGCGTACGGGGCGTCTCGGTAGTACAGGGCGAGGTTGCCCCAGGGCGCGTAGTAGGCGATGTCACCGGCTCGCGGGGCTGCTCCGGCAGGGGCGCCGTCGGTGGAGAGCCGGGCGGGCAGGTCGGCGGTCTTCTCCTGCGCCTGGAAGTCGGCGAGGCTCAGCTCCAGGGGCAGCAGGGCGGCGAGGTCCCGGGCGGCCGCGCTGTCGTTCGAAGCCGCGTCGACGCGGTGCCCGTCGAGGGTGAGGCGGATGTTCATGGTGGTGTTCCTCTGCGGGGGTGCGGTCTGCTGGGCGCTCGCTGTGGGGGAGCGCCCGGAGGAGGGCGCCACGGGGGAGGAGGCGGCCGACGCGGTGGACGGGGCGGCCGGTGCGCTGCCCGAGCAGCCGGCCGGGACCAGCAGCAGTACGGCGACCACCGGCAGCGACAGGACGGGGGCGGTGCGGAGCATGCGCGTCATCCGACGCGTGGCCGGTCTCATGGGCGTTCCGAAGGTCGGTCCGGGCACCGGTGGGGCATGGCGCCGGAACCGGTGCGATGGGGTGGGCGTACGGGTGCCTGGCGCGGAGGTGCGCTGGTCAGGGCTTGAGGAGGGCCTTGATGGCGCGGCGCTCGTCCATGGCCTTGTAGCCCTCGGCGACCTGCTCCAGGGGCAGAGTGAGGTCGAAGACCCTGCCGGGCTCGATCCGGTGGGACAGGACACGCCGGATCAGGTCGGGAAGGTAACGGCGCACGGGGGCGGGGCCGCCGCGCAGGCCGACGTGGGAGTAGAACAGCTCCTCCCCGTCGATCGCGACATCGTGGGGGACGCCGACGAACCCGACGTTGCCGCCGGGCCGGGCCGAATGCAGGGCCTGCCGCATGGCCTCGGCGGTGCCGACGCACTCCAGCACGCTGTCGGCGCCGATCCCACCGGTCAGCTCCTTGATCCGGGCCACGCCCTCCTCACCACGCTCGGTGACGATGTCGGTCGCGCCGAACTCGCGGGCCAGTTCCTGCCGGGAGGCGTGGCGGCTCATCGCGATGATCCGTTCCGCACCCAGCTCCTTCGCCGCGATCACCCCGCACAGACCGACGGCGCCGTCACCCACCACCACCGCGGTGGAACCCGGCCCGACCTCGGCGGCGTCCGCGGCCCACCAGCCGGTTCCCATGACATCGGAGAGGGCCAGCAGACCCGGCCAGAGCTCTTCGGCGGGTACTTCGTCGGTGGCGACCAGGGTGCCCTGGGCGTTGGGGACGCGTACGTAGTCGGCCTGGCAGGTGCTCATGAACTCGCGGTGCAGGCAGTTCGACTGGAAACCGTTCCGGCAGTTCACGCAGGTGTTGTCCGAGGTGGCGAACGAGCCGATGACGAACTGGCCCGGCTTGACGGAGGTGACCTCGCTGCCGACCTCCTCGACGAAGCCGACGTACTCGTGCCCCATCGGGTGCGGGTCGCCGATCGGCTCCACGCCGCGGTAGGGCCACAGGTCCGAGCCGCACACACAGGTGACGGCCGTGCGGATGACGGCATCGGTCGGGTGGAGGATCTTCGGATCGTCCAGGGTTTCGAAGCGGATGTCGCCGGGGGCGTGGATCACTGCGCCGCGCATGAGCGGGATTCCTTCGCGTGCCGAGTGCAGGACGGACCGGACGCGGACGACGGGCGTCGCCGTGGCCGGGTGCGGACGATCCACCTGGCCCGTCTGCACGGCCGGGCGGAAAGCACGACGTCATCCAGGTAACCCGCTCGCGGAGCGCGTAGCGAGTCACCAGCGAGGGGTGTACCGGCAGTACATCCCTCCCGCCGCGTGCGGGACGTACCGTCGAAGGCGTGGACAACCGTGCAGAGGTCCGCGAGTTCCTCATCTCGCGACGAGCCAGGATCACCCCCGAGCGGGCGGGCCTGCCCCCCGGAAGCCGCCGACGCGTCCCCGGCCTGCGCAGGAGCGAGGTAGCGGCGCTGGCCGACGTCAGCGTGGAGTACTACGCGAAGCTGGAACGCGGAAACCTCGTCGGCGTCTCCCCGGCAGTCCTGGAAGCCGTCGCCCGAGCTCTCCGGCTCGACGACGCCGAACGCGCCCACCTCCTGCACCTGGCGCAGGCCGCCGACGGCTCCGACGCCCTCACCCGACCCCGCCGCCGCGCCCCCCGGCACTGGACGCCGCACCGCAGCCTGCAATGGGTTCTGGACGCCGTCACCGCCGGCCCCGCCTTCGTCCGCAACGGCCGCATGGACCTGCTCGCCGCCAACCGGCTCGCCCGCGCCCTCTACTCCGACGTCTACGCCGCGCCCGGCAACCAGGCGAACCTCGCCCGCTTCAACTTCCTCGACCCCGCCTCCCGCCGCTTCTACCCCGACTGGGAGCGGGCCGCCGACGTCGCCGTCGCCATCCTGCGCACCGAGGCCGGCCGCGACCCCCACGACAAGGGCCTGCACGACCTCGTCGGTGAGCTGTCCACGCGCAGTGACGAGTTCCGCACCCGCTGGGGCGCCCATGACGTCCGCCATCACGGCACCGGCACCAAGCGCTTCCACCACCCGGCCGTCGGAGACCTCACCCTCGCCTACGAGGGCCTGGAGATGGCGGCCGAACCCGGCCTCACCCTCACCATCTACACCGCCGAGCCCGGTTCCGCCTCCGAAGAGGGCCTGCGCCTCCTCGCTTCCTGGGCGGCCACCCAAGAGGCCCGCGCGCCAGAGGCCCGCGCGCCAGAGGCCCGCGCGCCCGGGGCGCCGTTCTCGGCGGGATGACGGTGCCGCCGGTCAGTCCCTGGGGAGGCGGGCGAGGGGAGCGGGCACACGGCGGGAAGCCGGCGGATCGCCGGGCGCACGGGCGGGACGCGGACTCGGCTCCGCCGACGGTGGTCGCGGAGCCGGGCGGTGTCATTTGGTCGCACCCTGCGCGAAGCCGTTGTAGATGTAGCGCTGGAGGAAGAGGAACACGAGCAGGGTCGGGCGATCAATCATCTGCTGATCTTCGACGGCGCCCGGCCCCGCCCGCTGGTCCGGGCGGGGCCGGTGACGGCTGGTGGAGGAGGAGCCGGCGGGGTCAGGAGCCGACGGTGCCGGCCGCCTCGTTCCACCTCTTGTCGAGGTCCGCGAGGAAGTCCTCGAGGCTGCCGTCCTGTGCGCCGCGCGCGGTGTCGACGAGCTTCTGCCGGTAGTCCGGCTTGTTGAGGCCGATCTCGGCCGCGTTGTCGATGGTGTTCACCGCGCCGGTCTTCGCCTCGGAGCGCTCCAGGAAGGTGACATCGTTGTCAACGAAGTCGTCGAGCGTGTCCGGCATGGGAGCGGACCGCGGCGCGGGGACCGCGCCCTCCGTCGCCGGGAAGCCGGACTTCTCGGTGAACCAGTCGACCCAGGCCCGCGCGGCGGTCTTGTGGTCGGAGTGGACGTTGACCGCCTGCTGGTAGTCGGAGGCGAGGATGGCGCAGTACTTGCCGTCCTTGCGTGCGGGGAAGGGCATGAATCCGATGTCGTCGGGGTTGGTGCCGGCCTTCTCGGCGGCGGCCTGCATCTGGGTGATGGCCCACGAGCCCAGCTGCATGGTGGCGACCTTGCCCCGGGCGACCATGTCCTTGGACGCCTCCCAGTTCGTGGTGTTGGGGTCCTTCTCGGACAGGCCGCCCTCGACGATGTCGTACAGGAGGGAGTCGATCGTGTGCAGGTCGCTTCCCTGCTTCCACGGGGACACGGGCCCGGCGAGCTTGTCGTTGGCCTTGGCGTCGCAGGTGACCGAGCCGATGTTGTTGCTCCACGCGGTGAGCGGCCAGCCGTCCTTGAAGTTCGTGTAGTACGGCAGCGCGTCCGTCCTGGACTCGATGGCCTTCAGGTCGTCCACGAACTCCTTCGGCGTGGTCGGCCAGTCGGTGATGCCGGCCTTCTTCCAGACCGCCTTGTTGTAGAGGAAGCCGTTGGCGGTGCCGAAGGTGCTGATGCCGTAGATCTTGCCGCCGACCTCGGCCTTGTCGCTGAAGCGGTACTTGTCGCCCAGCTCCCCGGCGCTGCCCAGTGGGGCGAAGAACTTCGGGTAGTCGTTCTTGGCGACGGCGGCCGGAATCATCAGGACGTCACCGTAGTCGTCGGTGTTCATCCGGATCTTGACCTCCCCCTCGTAGTCGGTGAGGCCCTCGAACTTCACCTTCACCTTGGGGTAGATCTTGTTGAACTCGGCGGCGTACTTGTCCATCGTCCCGTTCTGGACGAGGTCGGTGCGGTGGGTCAGCACCTTGATGGTGCCCGAGGCGTCGCCGGGGTCGGCGGGTGCCGTCGCGGTCTCACCGGACACCGCGCCCTGGCCACTGCATCCCGCGACGGTCATGATCGCGGCGGTCAGAAGCGCTCCCGTGAGCGTCTTCTTCTTCCCCATGTGCCCAGCTCCTTCAGGATTGCGGCTCAGCTCTGCGGGTGGGATGTCGGCACTATGTCAGTCCGCGGTTAACCGGTAAAGCAAAGATTTCAAGCGCGATGCCTAATCGTTACCGGGGTGTGCGGATGTGCGCTGCCATGTGCGAGGACGGGCAGCACACGGTGACGGTCAGCCACTTGACCGGTTTATGGACACCGGCTTGGCTGCGCGTTGGGTTGACCGCCGTTGTCCGTCCGCCTGCCTGCGTCAGGCGAGGGGAGCCGCACGATGAAGGACGTCACCCAGCTCACCGGGGGCCGGAGCCCGCGCCAGGGAGACGACGTACCCGCGGCCACGGCACCCCGCTGCGTCCCCGCCGATCCGCCGGCCGCCGACGCGTCGCGGTCGCCCGACGCGCACGAGCCCGGGAGCGGGGGAGGGCCGCGCGCCCCGCACCTCCCGGTCCTCGACAAGGACTTCGCCTGCCCCGCACCGCGCCGCGCCGCCGGTCCGGAGCCCGTGCCCGGTCAGCAGGACGGCGCCGACGTCGAGGTGAGCGCCCACGCCCTCGTCGGAGACCTCCTGCTCCGGCCCGGGCGACGCGGGCCGGCCGCCGCCTGCGACCGCGGCCCCAGGCCCTGCGCCCCGGCGAGCGGGCACGCACCCGTGTGCGGGCCCGTGGCGCCGTCACCGCCGACGAGGTCTCGGCGGCCCCGCTCCACGGGCAACCGGCGTGAGCGCCGCCACGGACCGCGTCACCATCAAGGACGTCGCGGCCCCGGGCCGGGGTGTCCAAGGGCGCGGCCTCGCTCGCGTTCAACCACAAACCCCGGCGTCTCCCAGGCCACCCGTGAGCGGATCCTCGAGGCGGCCCGGGAACTGTGCTGGGCCCCGAGCGCCGCCGCCCGCAGCCTGTCCAGTCGACGGGTCGACATCGTCGGGCTGGCCCTGTGCCGGCCGGCCCGGCTGCTGGGTCTGGAACCGTTCTACATGGACTTCGTCTCCGGCATCGAGAGCGTGCTCGCCGAGCGGTCC
>NZ_MUND01000474.1 GCF_002154375.1 Streptomyces glaucescens
CGACGGCGTTCACCAGGCCATGCTCGGCATCGCCCGACTGCACAACATGGCCCTCGCCGGATAACTCAGACCCCATACGGGACAACCTCTAGCGCCGGTCCTGGTGCTGCCGGCAGGTCCGTGCCAGACGCGTGCCAGATCCTGGGGGAACCGCGGGGAACAACGGGCAACCAAGCCGACGGCCACCAAGCGCCAAGACCGCTTTGCCGCAGGTTAGCGTCACAGCGAGCCCGAGATCACCTTAGCTTCCCAAGCTCAGGGCTCAGCGTGACCTAATGTGCTTCGGAGGTATAGCCGAAGACTGTCGAACTGTTCCCACTCCCCCCGCACCATCTCACCAGAAGCGACACGGGCAAAGGGTCGAAATCTGACTGGCAAGCGTCCGCTTCGCTCCTTGATCTGCAACACGCAGTGTGCAATGTGAACAGGGAGCGCAAATCTCGCAATATCAGAGTGTCCATCGAGGCGAACCGACCCCTGAGACAGGTGGCGACTTCCCCGGGACAAATGCTCCGGGAACATGTACAGGGGATGGGCATTGTGTCCGAGCCCTAGGTCAAATTCGATGCCGGAAGCATCGATGGTCACCGCCATCAATCCACGATTCACCGTACGGACGCCGATGTACGCCGCTCCGTCGTCCTCGTCGGTGACCAAGGAAGGTGCTGCCGAAAGCGGAGCCATAAGAATGTGCATCCCTTCGACACCTCGTCCTCCAACAGTCAGGACGTCCAGATTCACATCGGTCAGTTCAGCCACGGCCTGTTGTAGTTGTCTGGTGATCTCCAAGAACTCCTGAGAGGAGAGTCGTCGGCCAGCTTGTGCAGTCTGTGCTTCCTTCCACTCTTCCAACTCCTCAACGGTGTAGACCGACTCATGCTGGTCAACGGGAAGGTGATGCACGCCGCAGAGCAGTAGAAGGTTCTCGAATGTGTCCAACAGTTCTTTGTCATAGTCCGGGTCATGCCGCGGACCGTTCAGCTTCTCGGATCGGATGTGCGCAATCTGCGCGACCACGGTGAGACGGTCTCGGTCTTTGAACACAAGAGGCTGAGAGCAACCTGGGTACGCGCAGTGAGAGGCGGAGCCGAAGAGCAGCTTGAGCGTCCGATCCGTGTAGCTGTGGCTCATGAAGGCAGGGTAGCGGCCAAACCACTGGCTGCACGGTCCTTCCGAGCCCCGCACCACAAGCGCACCAGATCAAGTGGGGAACAGCGGGGAATCACGGTGAAAGCGGCCAGGCCCGACGGAACCGCTGACCAGCCGTACGCCCAGGTCAGCTCCCGAACCGCCCCCAAATGCTCGCAGCTTCCCAAGCTGAGAGCGCGAGTTCGATTCTCGTCACCCGCTC
>NZ_MUND01000475.1 GCF_002154375.1 Streptomyces glaucescens
GAGCGCGTGGTGACGACGGGCTGAGGCACCGTGCTCGCGGTGGCGGTGGGGGCGTAGGACGGGGCGGAGGCCGTGCCGCTCGCCGGGTCCACCAGCTCCACGCGCAGCCCGGCCGGCAGCCGCGACAGCCTGCCGTGCCGGCCGGTCACCCGGACCTGTACGCCGTCGGCCGGCCCGGTCCACAGCGGCTGGGTTCCCGCGCGCACCCCACCGGCTCCGGCATCGGGCCCGGCCTCGGGCGTACGTACGTCGAGTTCCAGCTCACGCCAGTCGGACCAGACACCGGTGACCCTGTCACGCGTACGGACCTGTGCCGTGCCGTCGAGCTCGGCCCGCGGGTCGGCCCAGGTGACGCCGAGCATGCTGAACGGCTCCGTGCGTCGAGCCGGCAGCGCCCGCTGCGCGGGATCGGAGCCGTGCAGCGCGATGCTCCGCACTCCGGCCGGATGCTGCGCCGCAGGCGTCACCGGCGAGGTGAGTCCGAGGGTCGCGAGGGTGACGGCGGTCGTCGCCACGACCCTGGCCGTACGACGGAAGAGGTGGGGAGTCACTGGGCTCCTTCGGGGGCTGTGGATGCTTCGGGGGTGGGGAGGTCACCGCTGCACGTGGTGCGGCCGAAGGCACCGGTGGCGATGGCGCGCTGGACGTGCCGGCCGCTCACGGTCAGGGCGCAGCTGGCCGTACCGCCCTTATCGCCGAGGGTGACGTCGACGATCGGGGCGGCGCCCAGCGGAACGCTCACGGTCTTCCGCCACGGCAGGCCGGCGTCCGGTACGACGCCCGCCGTATCGCCGGCCCCGCGGTAGGAGATGTCGGCCGCGCCCTCGCCGAGCACCTCGTAGGTCACCTCGACGGTGGGCGTGGCCGCCCGCTCGTCCGCCGGGTCCTCGCCGGAGTCGAGGACCCCGTAGGTGACGAACGCGCCGCAGGCCAGCAGCAGGGCCGCGGCGACGGCGACGCCGCCGCGGTCGGCGAGCCGTTCGCGGGCGGTCCGGGAGACCCCGGTG
The DNA here is from genome assembly GCF_002154375.1 of Streptomyces glaucescens. GTDB lineage: Bacteria > Actinomycetota > Actinomycetes > Streptomycetales > Streptomycetaceae > Streptomyces > Streptomyces glaucescens. Next base: position 1,008 of record NZ_MUND01000475.1, read on the forward strand.
GCATCCGGGGTTCCGCACTCGTCCGGTCCTGCCGGTTCTTCGGTCGTCGGCATGGCCAGCCTTCTGTAGACGTGAATTCGGCTGGGTTATACACCATCGGATTGCAGGAATGCCAGGCACCGGAGAATTCGGGCACGGCGGCCTCAATGACATCGATTGTGCCCGCGAAATGCCTTGTTTGCGCGCTCGGTTGACGGCGCATCACCTGTGTGGTGAGGATCCTCCCGCCACGATCGACTCACCTCTGACGAGGCCACTTTCCCGTGTGCGGAAGGTGGCCTGATCCGTCATGCCTCGAGGTGCTCCGGCCGAGGTCATGCAGAAGGACATGAACCGCGGTCACCTCCTGGCCAACGCGCTGGGCGTGACCGCCCACTACACCGGCCGAAATGGCGCTCCGGACCACCTGACCATCAAGTGGCTGAACATGGACACCGGAGAAATGCCGCTCGAGCCCATCACGATCTGGAACACGCCTTCGGGGCTCCAGCCCTGAGTTAATCGGTCAGTTCGCAAAAGATACAATGGGTGTGGGTGAACACCGTTGGCGGTGTTCACCCACACCCTTCTCCTCCTGAAAGGTTGCTGTATGTGGGTGCAGCGTGTGATCGAGCTGAGCGGTTGGGAACCGCTGGGGCTCTCCGTCGACTGGGCGGCGATGGAGGAGGAGTTGCAGTTCCCGCTGCCGGCGGACTACAAGGAGCTCTTCGAGGCCTTCGGTGGTGGCGTGTTCTCGGAGTCCGTCTTCTTCCTCGCGCGTGACGAGGGTGCCTCCTTCGACTTCCTCACGCAGTGGCGCGCGGCGCTTCGGGTCGATCAAGACGGAACGTACGGCAGTGTTTCCGCCGTGGATCCCTACTCTGTTTACGCCCCGGGCGGCGAGGGCCTGGTCGAATGGGGCGCCACGGAATGGGGCGATGAGTACTGCTGGCTCGTCGATGCCAAGCGGCCCGGGGAGTATCCCATCCTCGAGCGGGGCGACGGCGGCGATCGGCACCGTTACGACATGTCCACTTCGGAATTCCTCTACCGAGTTCTCACGGACACCGATTTCCGGCCTTTCGGTATCGCGCAGTACGACCTCGGCGTGACGTTCAGTCCCGGTTCCGGCGGCGAAGACGACGCCTGAAAGAGCTCGGTGGAGGAGAAGTGCACGTGAACAAAGGTCAGGTGGCGTGACATGGGGCGCGCTCGACGCGGAACGCGGCTGGCATGGGTGCTGGGCCCCACCGGATCGGCTCTGGCTGTGGGCGCGATCCTGGTGATCGGCAGCAGCTACGGGTCGGCCAAGGTCAACAGCGATTCCATGGCCCCGACCTACTCGTCCGGAGAACTCGTCTTCCTCGAGAAGATCGACGCGGGCGAGACGGAACGGGGCGATGTGGTGTTCTACCGGACGGCGAATCGCTACCAGGGCATGCCCGTCCTGCAGCGCGTGATAGGCCTGGGCGGCGACCGCGTCCGGCAGAGCCCTGGCGGTCCGGTGACGGTGAACGGGAAGCCCCTGGCCGAGCCATACGTGAAGGACGGCGATCCGTCCGGCACGACCCCCGCGTACGACGTGGTCGTCCCCGAGGGGCGGCTCTTCCTGCTCGGCGATTACCGCGCGAACTCCTACGACTCCCGCTACTTCCTCGCGGAACAGTCGGGCAGCGTCGCGGCCACCGCGGTCCAGGCCCGCGTCCTCGACAGCCGCGCCGGCCTGCTCCTGTGGGCATCGGCAGCGCTGCTCGGGCTGCTCGCCGCCGTCGGTGGCCTCGCGGCGGGAACAGTCTCCTGGGCCAAGCGGCGGGCGGTCGGCTAGCGTGTGGCCAGCCGCTCCAGCAGGGCGGCGCTCCGTGCCGGCAGTGCCCGCTCCTCGTCCGTGAGTTCGGCTTCGATGGCCTGCGCGCGCCGACCGGCCCTGCGGCCGCGCTCCGCTTCGAGCGCGGCCCGGCCCTCGTCCGACAGCTCGATCAGTGACTCGCGGCCGTCCGTGGGGTGCGCCCGGCGGGTTCCCAGTCGTCCCCGTGCGTTCGATCAGGTCTCCTCGGTGGTCCGCGGCCGACCGGATCGCTTCGAGGCGCCCGTGCTGTGGGGGAGCGGGGTGAGGGTGAAGACCCGGATGTCGCGCCGGCTGCGCTGGGCGTAGTCGTCGAAGCAGGGCATCCAGGTGAGGAGGTCCGGCCGGGCCGCGTCCTGTTCCTCGGGAGTGAGCCGGTGCGCCCGCACCGGCAGGAGACTGCCCTGCCAGTCGACGACGGCGTAGGGATGGCGGAGCAGGTGGTACGACCAGGCGGGGTGCCGGGGCCGGCCGAAGTTGGTCGCCATGACGAGGTAGGCGCCTGTCGTGGTCCGGCCGGCCAGCAGGGGAGTGCGGCACGGAGTGCCGTCGCGGCGGGTGGTGTGGAGGATCAGGACGGGAACCAGCAGGCGGCTGGGCATCCATCGGCCTGTGGTCCAGCGGTGCACCTGACGGTCCAGGCGAGGCAGCAGGCGCGGCCCCCAGTGGTGCAGGAGCCGGCTGTTGCCCACTCTGCGCAGGAGTCGCTGCCGGCGGTCGGCGGTCCCTGGCGTGACTGGGCGCGGTGCCGTCATCGGTCTCCCTTGGTGGACGGCCACCCCGAGGACGGGAAGGGATGGCCGGTCAGTCGTTGGGACAGCCGCCACAGTTGCTCGACGGTGTCGGGGTCACGTGCTCGTCGCGCGGCGCGTACCCGCAAGGGGGGACCGGACCATTCCCATCGCCCGCCCGGGCCCAGGAATTCGCCGCCGGCGACGCGCGGGTCGGTCGCGGCACGCACCAGCGGCCAGGCAGCTTGGGAAGGAGAGTGCCATCGCGCCTGCATCCTCTCCAGCAGTCGTGCCTCGAGGCCGCGGCCGTCGGCGCGCAGCGCGCTGGAGCCCAGGGTGGTGTTGACCAGGCCGGGGTGGGCGGCGATCGCCCGCAAGGGCACCTGGTGGGACTGCGCCCATGCCGCGAGTCCCTGAGTGAACAGCAGGTTCGCCAGCTTGGAGTCGAAGTAGGCCCACCATCGGTGGTACCGGCGGGAGGGGAGGGGACCGTAGGGACGGCATCGGCCCAGCCAGTGCAGGACGGAGGAGACGTTCACCACCCGCGGTCGGGGTGCCTTCAGCAGGGCGGGCAGCAGGTGGCCGGTCAGTGCGAAATGACCGAGGTGGTTCACGGCGAAGTGCATCTCATGGCCGGACGGGGACCGGGTGAGTGGAAGTGCGGCCACCCCGGCGTTGTTGATCAGCACATCCAGCCGTCCTCCGACGAGGCCGACGATCCGCTCGGCGGCCTTGCGGACCTGGTGCAGGTCGGCCAAGTCGCAGGCGACGCTGTCCACCCGCGCCGCCAGGACTCGGCGGCGCACCGTCTCAGCCGCCGCACGTCCTTGCACGGCTGAGGGACAGAGGATGATCAGACGTGCGCCGTGACGGGCCAGGTGCTCGGCCGCCGCGGCGCCGATGCCGCGGGACGCGCCCGTGACCACTGCTGTGCGCCCGGAGAGGTCGGCCATCTCCGCCGGTGTCCACCCGTCTTCCGCCGCCCGCCGGCGCCGCCACGGCCCAGGAAGGTCAGCACCACCACACTCCGTCACCGCACGTACACGCCTCCGTCGCCGTCATCCGGCCCGCTCCGTTCAACGACCACCGACCGGGGCAGGCAACGGCCGACGTCACCGTGACGGCGCCCTCGGCACCGGCCACGCTTCCGTTCGGTCCGCGCGCGAGTGCCGCCCGCCGGCCACGTCATGTCCCGCCGACCGGGCTTCAGTCGGCGCGCAGGCGACGGGGTGAGGACGAGGCCGTGATGGGCCGGCCGTAGTGGCGGGTGCGGAAGCAGAAGGTGAGCAGGGCCAGAACGCTGGTGGCGGCGAACCAACGCAGGGCGAGGGCGGCGCAGGCGAAGGAGTCCGTCGTCGTGAAGGAGGCGACCAAGGCCGCTTGCGCGGGCCCGTACAGTGGCAGCAGGCTCAGCCATGGCTGGTCTCCGGCCGGGTTCGACACCGGGCTCTGCATGCCGACATCGATCAGTGTGGCCATGACCACGACGAAGAACCCTTCCAGTTCGCTCCGCAGCACGAAGCCGGCCATGATGCCCAGTCCGCCATAGGCCAGGATCGCCGCTGCCAGGGCCGCGGCCACCGCACCGGGCTGGGCCAAGGGCCAGGACAGCTGCAGCAGGGCCAGGGTGTAGCCGGTGAGCAGTGCTGCCACGAGGAGGAGGGCGACAACCTTGGCGACCAGCAACTGCAGTCGGGGGTAGCCGGCCAGCACCAGGCGCAGGTCCATGTCCCGGGCACTGAAGGTGGCCATGAACATCATGAAACCGGCGATCACCGTGACGGCGTGCAGGGAACTGGAGACCTGGATGGTGCGGTTCATCGACGCGACGACCTCGACGCCGAGGGCGCTGCTGCTGAAGGTGATGTCCTTGTTCAAGGCGGTGGCGCGGACCAGGTAGATCCAGGTCGGAATGAAGAAGGCGATCATGGCCATCGCAAGGCGGTTGCGGAGGTGACCGGTCAGCGTGAAGCCGAGGGCCACCGCGAACGCCGTCCACTGGTGTCTCATCGCGGCGCTCCCTCCTGGTGCAGCCGGCCGTCGCGCAGATGGTGGACCGTGTCGAAGTACTTCAGGTCGTGCAGCAGGTGGGAAACCACGACCACCGAACGCCCTTGGCCGCGCAACTGCCCCGCCAGCTGCCAGAAGCGCTGGTGCGTGTCCCAGTCGAAGCCCTGGTACGGCTCGTCGAGCACCAACAGCGGCGGGTCGTGCATCAGCGCCAACGTCAGGTTGAGCTTCTGTCGGGTGCCGCCACTGAGCTCGCCCGCCCGAGTGCGTCTCTCGCCGCCGAAACCGAGCAGCTCCACCAGCTCCCACGCGCGATCCAGCCGGGGCAGCCGGTACGCGACCTGGAACAGCCGCAGATGCTGCGCGACCGTGAGCGTGTCATTGACCACCGCCTGCTGAGGGCAGTACCCCAGCGCGCTGAAGCGCCGCACGGTGCCGCGGTCCGGCGTGAGTTGTCCCACCGCGATGCGCAACAGCGTGCTCTTGCCCGAACCGTTCTCGCCCACCACTCCCACGAGCACCCCGGCCGACACCGTCAGATCGACGCCGCGCAACACCGAACGCCTGCCGTAGCTCTTGTGCACGGCGCTGATACACAGTCGTACGTCTGATGCCATGGCACCCGATTCCTCACCGCTTGCCCACCCGTCACCGTCCCCCGTACCAACGCGAGCGCGTGACGCACGGACACGCCTGACCAGCTCTCGCCTGCGCACGGAACCACTGGGGTAGCGGGGCGACAGGCTGAGACACGGCTGATTCACCCGGTGGCACCCACCGACGGTTCACAACAGCCGACCGACCGCCATTCCGGAGGCCACCTTCGGGGTGGTCGGCTCGTTCTCGTGTCGTGGCGATGATCACCGTAGAACACGACAGCACCCGACTGGCCCGGCGGCTGAGCCAGTACTTCTCTCCTCCCGTCATGCCGGTGGTCGCCGGCAGCGCAGTCAGCTGGCGCGCCACCTGGCCCCACCACGAGGGACTCTGGTGGGGACTGTGCGGCAGCGGTTCCTGGGCGCTGCTGTGCGCGGTCCTGGTCCTCATCGGCGTGCGCCTCGGGTGGTGGCCCACCATCGTTCCTTCGCAGCGCGGACCCCGGCTGACGATGCTGGCCACGGCCGTCGCCGCCGCGGTAGCCGTGTGGCTGGTCTGTGGCGTCCTGGGCGCCCCCGTGCCGCTGCTGGAGTTGGGAAGCACCGCACCCCTCCTGGCCGCCCTCCTGCTCGCCTGCACTTGGGCCACGAACGTCTCCCTGCACACCAGCGCGGCAACCGCCGGCGTCACCCTGCTCACCCTGCAACTGGGCAGCGCATGGGCCCTGCTCTACCTGCTGGTCGCAGCGATCGGCTGGGCGCGCCTGCACCTGCGCGTCCACACGCCCGTGCAGGTCGCCATGGGCGCCGCGCTGGGGGCGGCGGTGTGCGCCGCCGTCGTCTGTCTCACTCGTTGACCGCATCCAGCGGCCGAAAGCCCCACCGTGACCCTCCTGTACGGTGACGTACGAGGCGCCGGAGCCCGGCGCCGAGTCGTACCCGGCACGCATTCGGCCCGATCTCGGTGGACGCGGTGGTGGAGGTGGACCCGTGGCGATGACGCCCCCCCGCAGGTCATGGCGATGGGCCGCGGCGGTATGGCTGGTCCTCGTGGCCGCCGCGGGAGGCCTGACTCTGTGGTGGCAGGACTCGGCGGTGCCGCAGCGGTACGGCTGGGAGGAGACCGCTCCGACGCCACCGCTCCCCGAGGGCTGGGAGTCGGCGTGCGCGGGCGCCACACCCGACGAGAACGGCCGGGCGCTCTGCTTCGTCAGGACCCGTTAGACGGCCTGCCGGTTCGCCCCGCCGGGGACGGGACTGACCCCTCGTCCGGGCGGATCCCCTCTGTTACTGCCGTCCACCGGGAGCGGAGGAGGGCGACCGACCTTGATCAGTCGAAGGTCGCCTCGTGCACCTGCACGACCTCGAGGGGCTCGGTACCGAACGCTCCTTCGACCAGCGGGCGGGCGGCGCCGAGGTCGTCGACGCCGACGGTCACGAACCCGCGCTCGACGATGGCGACCTCGAGGAGCTGGAAGGCGCCGTCCCAGCGGTTCATGTCCTCGCCGATGCGCTGGGCGGGGGCCTCCAACTCGGTGCGGCTGACGTCGGTGTCGTGGAAGCGGACGGTGACGCCCTTCTCCGCGGCCGCGCAGACGGCTTCCTCCAAGGCGGCCGACGGGATCCGCCAGACCTCGGCGGCTCCCCGCGCCTCGTCGACGGCGAGACCCGGGTAGACGTCCGCGTGCGGTCCGGCAGCCAGTTCGCCGATACGGGCGAGGGTGCGGAACAGCGGCGTGTCGTCCGTGCCCTCCGAGGAAGCGTCAGGCCCGGGACGGCTGCCGACGCGCCCCTGCGGCGACGCGGCCGCACCTGGCGCTCTGGTGTCGACCTGGAGCCCGCCGTCGGTGTGCCCGGTCTCGCTCGCGTCGACGTAGAGGGTGAGCCCCACCAGGACCGCGGCCGAGGCGGCCCCCGCCACCCAGCTGCCGTACTTCATGAGCCCTCCGTCCCTTGCGCCCTGCCTGTCGACACTGAGACGTGGGACGGGGCCGAAACGTTGTGCGGAAGCGCGAAAGGAGGGCGACACGTCGCGCCGAATCCCCGCCGGGGCCTGCGCGACTCCGGTCAACGGCTGGGCAACACCGCTGGACCATCGAACGCACCAGTCAGTTCTTCTTCAGCTCCTCGGCGAGCATCACAAGAATGCCGCTGGGACCGCGTACGTACGTGAGCTTGTAGACGTCCTCATAGGTCGCCACACCGCGAAGCGGACGGCATCCGTGTCTTGCGGCCGTCTCAAGGGCTTCTTCGATGTCGTCGACTGAGAAGGCGACGCGATGCATGCCGATCTCGTTGGGACGAGTGGGCTCCGACTCGATCGCTTCGGGGTGGATGTACTCGAAGAGCTCAAGGCGACCGTGACCGTCCGGCGTCTGGAGCATCGCAATGTTGGCGTGATTGCCATCAAGACCGACGGCGGTGTCGGTCCACTCACCACTGACCGTGTCACGGCCGACGACCGTGAGGCCGAGGTCGGTGAAAAAGGAGATCGCTGCTTCGAGGTCGCGCACGGCGATGCCGACGTTCTCGAATTTGATGGCCATGCGGTGCATGCTACCGAGCCTGGCCCGATCGAGTGCTTGCGGCAAGGGCGCAGTCGAGTACCAGGGCACCGTCCAGGTCGACCGTGACCTGCCTGTCCACCAGCGTCCGCAGCGGGTGTGCCCGCCGACCACCGGACCCGGCTACGCACGTCGGACCGTGCGGACCGTGCGAACCGGGTGGCCTGCAGAGCCTTCTCGCCGAAGGCGTCCAGTCGGTGACTCACCGCCCGGTGGCGGTCATGGGAGGGAGGTCGTGGGCCACACTGACAGACCTTTTAAGCTGCTGTCGGCCAACACATCTGTACGGGGGAGAGGCCGATGAGCCATACGACGGAGGTCTTCCGGCCACTGCAGGCGGACGATCCTGCCGCAGTGGCCGGTTTCAGGCTTGCCGCGCGGCTCGGCGCGGGCGGGATGGGCGTGGTCTACCTGTCGCACACGCAGGGCGGCCGGCCGGTGGCGATCAAGGTCGTACGGCCGGAGCTGGCGGACGACCCGGACTTCAGGCGGCGGTTCGGCCGGGAGATCAAGGCGGCGCGCCGGGTCCGGGGCGCGTACACCGCCGAGTTGATCGACGGGGACGCGGACGGCGAGCCGCCCTGGCTGGCCACGCTGTACGTGCCCGGGCCGTCCCTGGCCGAAGCGGTCGCCCGCCGCGGGCCGCTGCCGGTGCCGGCGGTGCTGTGGCTGATGGCGGGGGTGGCCGAGGCGTTGCAGGCCATCCACGAGGCGGGCGTCGTGCACCGCGACCTGAAGCCGTCGAACGTGCTGCTGGCCGCGGACGGGCCCCGGGTGATCGACTTCGGCATCGCG
>NZ_MUND01000476.1 GCF_002154375.1 Streptomyces glaucescens
GCCGGTGCCACCGCCGTGGCCCGGCGCCACGGGGCCGCCGGTGGCCCCGGGCAGCCCGGAGCCGGTGCCGCCGGGACGGTTGCCGCCGGGCTTGTTCAGGGAGCCGGTGACGCCGGGCCGGCCGGACCCGGGCGCGGGCCGCGGGCCACCGGACGGGGCCGCGGGCGGCGCGGCGGGAGCCGGACCGCCGGGCGCGCCCGCGCCGTTGGCGGGGTCGCCGCCCGGACCGCCCTTGGGAGCCCCGGACTTGCGCGGGGCGAACCAGTCGCTGGTCTTCTCCTCGGCCTGCGGCGCCGGTTCGGCGGGGGCGGGGGGTTCGACGGTGCCCGTGGCGGCGGCGCCCGGAGCCGGAGCCTCGGCTTCGGGGGCGTCGGCGGACTCGCCGTCCCCGACGGGCTTGCGCACGACGACCGGCGGAATGGGCCGCGATCCGGGGATGTTGATCCGGATCCGGGTGGTCAGCGTGGTCTCGGTCTTGCGTTCCTCCGGCCGAGCGGCCGTACGGCCCGCTTCCGTGCCGCCGCCGGAAGCCGTGGGGGTACCGTACGGCGGCGTGCCCGAGGGGTAAGCGGCTCCGCCGCGCCCGTGGGGCCCGGAGGACGGACTGTCAGTTTCACGACTCAAGGCAGGTTCTCCCGGTTGGCTCCGCCGCCCGCGTACGACCTCACTTTGTTCGGGCGGCTCGGCGGCGCGCACAACCATACTGTCCGCTTCCGGCGCTTATCCCATGACCACTGGGGAAACCCACACGGGACTCGCACGTGCGCGTGACGGCGAAGTGGTACGTCACTTGCCAAGTCGGACGGCCGGGCCCCCGGGTTGCCGTACCGGGCCAAGGGTGGCGCAGATCACAGCCACGGCCATACCGCCGAGCAGGAACAGATACGAGCCGATGCCCGCGGCGAAGACGAAGTCGCCCTCGGGACGGCTGGCGGTGAGCAGGACGACGGCGATCATCCAGCCCGTGGCGGGGGCGATGGCCCCGCCACGGCCGCCGGTCACCCGCGCCCCGCCGAGGAACAGCCCGGCCGCGCCCACGAGGGCGAGCAGCAGCCCGCCCGGGAACCAGGCGGCCTGCACCAGAGCGCCGGCACCGCCGACCAGCGCACCGAGCAGGAAGAGCCCCAGGAAGGCGGCGATCCGCCCCGGGGAGGGGCGGGTCAGGGGCTGGGCCAGCAGGGAGCCGCGCTCCGTCATGACGCCTCCTCGGCGATCCCGGCGAACAGGTCGGCCTCCCGCCCGGCCGCCCTCCCCCGGCCTTCGGCCGGGGCGAGCCCCGTCTCGCTTCGCTCGCCGCGTACCAACTCGTAGTACTCGGTACGGAAGACCGGCTGGGCCAGTTCATTGGAGAGCACGAAGAAGTCGCCGTCGACCGCGATCTGGGTGGCGTGCGCGGCCATCGCGGCGGTCTTGGCGGCGGTGTACGCGTCACCGCCGTCGATCTCGGTGGTGATCCGCTCGTCGTCGACCACGCCGGGTACGTCGTCGAGGGCGGCGGCCTTGCGGAAGGACAGCCGGGGCAGTTCCTGGTGGAGCCGGGCGAAGGCGGCCTCTCCGGCGGCGCGCGGGACGCGGTTCCAGTAGACCTTGGCGGGGGCGCACCCGGCCTCGGCGGCCAGCTCGACGGCGCGCATGGCGACGCGGTGGGCCTGGATGTGGTCGGGGTGGCCGTAGCCGCCGTCGGGGTCGTAGGTGACGAGCACCTGGGGGCGAACCTCCTGGATCACCCGCAGGAGGTGTCCGGCGGCCTCGTCGACGTCCGCCTGCCAGAAGCAGGCCGGGTCGTCGTTGTCGGGCAGGCCCATCATCCCGGAGTCGGCGTAGCGGCCGTCCCCGCCGAGCCGGCGGAAGTCGGTGACGCCCAGCTCGGCCATGGCGGCGGTCAGCTCGCGCAGGCGGTGCGCGCCGAGGGCGGCGCCGGCGAGATGCGCGAGCGCGGGCGGGATGACCTCGCCACGCTCACCGAGGGTGCAGGTGACCAGGGTCACCTGGGCACCCTCGGCCGCGTACCGGGCCATGGTGGCGCCGTTGTTGATCGACTCGTCGTCCGGGTGCGCGTGCACCAGCAGCAGACGCCGGGAGGGCAGGTCCGTCATGGCACCCACCCTAAAGGCGTCAGAACTTGATGCTGCCGATCATGCCCGCGATGTTCGACGTCACCTCGCTGATCGTCGGCGCGACCGTCGAGGAGGCGAGGTAGAAGCCCAGGAGCATGCAGATCACCGCGTGCCCGGCCTTCAGTCCTGACTTCTTGATGAGCAGGAAGACGATGATCGCCAGCAGCACCACCGCCGAAATCGAGAGTGCCACGGCGGCTCACCTCCAAGAACCCGGGGACATGGGAGCAGAGCGGGAGAACGTGTAAAGCCATACAGCAGCCAGCAGGGTCATACCCACGCAGCGCTAGTGATCATAACTATCCGTACGCGCGCATCGTTCGGCGCACAGCCGCACAAGGGGGCGCATGGCCAATATGGTCAGGGCATGACGACCGAGCCTGATTCCTTCCCCCGACGGCACGCGCGGACCCAGCGGTTCACGCTCGGCGCGCCGCGCTCGTTCAGCGTGGCGCCCGACGCGTCGCGCGTCGTGTTCCTGCGCTCGCGTACCGGCACGGACCGGGCGAACGCGCTGTGGGTGCTCGACCTGGCGGACGGCACCGAGCGGGTGGCCGCCGACCCGGGTGTGCTGCTGGGCGGTGCCGCGGAGGACCTCCCGCCGGAGGAGCGGGCGCGTCGCGAGCGCAGCCGGGAGGGTGGGGCCGGCATCGTCGGCTATGCCACCGACACCGCGGTCGAGTTGGCGTCTTTCGCCTTGTCAGGGCGGCTTTTCGCGGCCGAGTTGCGGGCCGGTACGGCGCGTGAACTCACCGCCCCCGGGCCGGTGATCGACCCGCGCCCCTCCCCCGACGGCCGGCTGGTGGCCTACGTGACGGGGGGTGCGCTGCGGGTGGTCGGCGCCGAGGGCGGGGGCGACCGGGTGCTGGCCGAACCGGAATCGGCCGGGGTGTCCTACGGTCTGGCCGAGTTCATCGCGGCCGAGGAGATGGGGCGTTCGCGCGGTTTCTGGTGGGCGCCGGAGTCGGACCGGCTGCTGGTGGCGCGGGTGGACGACACGCCCGTGGAGCGGTGGTGGATCTCCGATCCGGCGCAGCCGAAACGTGACCCACAACACGTGCCGTATCCGGCATCCGGGACGGCCAACGCGGACGTCCGGCTGTTCGTCGTCGACCTCGACGGGGCCCGCACGGAGGTCGTCTGGGACCGGGCCCGCTATCCCTATCTGGCGCGTGTGCACTGGTCAGCGGCGGGTGCGCCGCTGCTCCTGGTCCAGGCGCGGGACCAGCGCAGCCAGCTGTACCTGGCCGTGGACGCGGACACCGGGGCGACCCGGATGGTGCACGCCGACGAAGATCCGATTTGGCTGGATCTTTTCCCTGGGGTGCCGTGCTGGTCGCCCTCCGGGCAGCTGGTGCGGATCGCCGACGAGGGCGGCGCACGCGTGCTGGCGGTGGGTGAACGACCGCTGACCGGAGCGCAGTTGCACGTCCGAGCGGTGCTCGACGTCACGTCCGACGACGTGCTGGTCGCGGCCTCCGCCGGTGCGGAAGCGGAACGGCCGGAGACCGGTGAGGTGCATGTCTACCGGGTCAACGAGCTGGGTGTCGAGCGCCTGTCGGAGGAGCCCGGGGTGCACTCGGCGGTGCGGTCCGGCGAGGTGACCGTGCTGGTGTCGGCGACACTGGAGCGGCCGGGGTCGGTGGTGCGGGTGCTGCGGGACGGGAAGCAGGCCGCGGTCGTCCCGTCGTACGCCGAAGACCCCGGTATGTCCCCGCGCGTGACCCTCACCGAGGGGGGCGCACGACGAATTCCGTGCGCCGTGCTTATGCCACGGGACTACCCCGGTGACACGCCCCTGCCGGTGCTCCTCGACCCCTACGGCGGCCCCCACGGCCCGCGCGTCGTCGCCGCCCACAACGCCCATCTGACCTCGCAGTGGTTCGCCGACCAGGGCTTCGCCGTGGTGGTCGCGGACGGGCGGGGCACCCCGGGCCGCTCGCCCGCCTGGGAGAAGGCGATCCACCAGGACTTCACGGTTTCCCTCGACGACCAGATCGAGGCACTCCAGGATTTGGCTCGGAATCACCCGCTGGATTTGAGCCGGGTGGCCATCCGTGGCTGGTCCTACGGCGGCTGGCTCGCGGGACTGGCGGTGCTGCGCCGCCCGGACGTCTTCCACGCCGGCATCGCGGGGGCGCCGGTGACGGACTGGCGCCTCTACGACACCCACTACACCGAGCGCTACCTGGGTGACCCTGCCGCCTCACCGCAGGCGTACGCGCACAGCTCGCTGGTGACCGACGAGGGCCTGTCCGCCCCCGCCGAGCAGCACCGGCCGCTGATGATCGTGCACGGCACGGCCGACGACAACGTGGTCTTCGCCCACGCCCTGCGCCTGTCCTCGGCCCTCCTGGCGGCCGGCCGCCCGCACGAGGTCCTGCCCCTGTCCGGCGTGACCCACATGACCCCGCAGGAACAGGTCGCCGAGAACCTGCTGCTGCTCCAGGTGGACTTCCTCAAGCGGGCCCTGGGTCTGGCGTAGCGCGGCGGGCACGGCAACGGGCCGGGGCGACATGGCGCGCCCCGGCCCGTCTACGGCACCCGCACGGCCGTACGGTGTTCAGCCTGGCGCGTCCGTATATCGGAACAGGGTCGGGCGAGTTGCCACCGTGTTACTCCGGTTGCTCCGAAGGGACGACGTGCTTCTCCTCCGCGAAGTGGCAGGCGCTCGGGTGGGCTGCGGGGCCGGTGGCGCGGCGGAAGGCCTCCGGGACCGCGAGGGCGGGGACCTCCAGTGCGCAGCGTTCGCGGGCCTTCCAGCAGCGGGTGCGGAAGCGGCAGCCGGAGGGGATGTTCGTGGGGGACGGGACGTCGCCGTGCAGGATGATGCGCTCGCGGTGTTCCCGGGCCTCGGGGTCGGGCACGGGGACGGCGGAGAGCAGTGCCTGCGTGTAGGGGTGCGTGGGGTGGTCGTAGATCTCGGCGTCGCGGCCGGTCTCGACGATCCGGCCCAGGTACATCACCCCGACGCGGTCGGAGATGTGCCGGACGATCGACAGGTCGTGGGCGATGAAGACGTAGGACAGGTCGAACTCGTTCTGCAGGCGTTCCATGAGGTTGATGACCTGGGCCTGCACCGAGACGTCCAGGGCGGAGACCGGTTCGTCCGCCACGATGATCTCGGGGCGCAGCGCCAGGCCGCGGGCGATGCCGATGCGCTGGCGCTGGCCGCCGGAGAACTGGTGCGGGTAGCGGTTGACGTACTCGGGGTTCAGGCCGACCACGTCGAGAAGTTCCTGGACCCTGCGGCGCCGGTCGCCCTTGGGGGCCACCTCGGGGTGGATGTCGAAGGGCTCGCCGATGATGTCGCCGACCGTCATCCGCGGGTTGAGCGAGGTGTACGGATCCTGGAAGACCATCTGGATGTTGCGGCGCACGGCCCGCAGGGCGCGGCCGGAGAGCCGGGTGACGTCCTCGCCCTTGTACAGGATCGCGCCGGACGTCGGCCGCTCCAGGTTGACCAGCATCCTGGCGACCGTGGACTTGCCGCAGCCGGACTCCCCGACGATGCCCAGGGTCTCGCCCCGGTCGAGGGTGAAGTCCACCCCGTCGACGGCCTTGACCGCGCCGACCTGCTTCTTGAACAGGACGCCCCGCATCAGCGGGTAGTGCTTGACCAGCCGGCGCGCCTCCAGGATCGGCTCAGCCATCCAGGCACTCCCTCCAGAAGTGGCAGGCGCTGCCCCGCTCCCCGTCCACCTCGTAAAGGGGTGGTACGTCGGTGCGGCACACGTCCTGGGCCATCGGGCAGCGGGGGTGGAAGGGGCAGCCGGAGGGGATGTGCAGCAGGTTGGGCGGCAGGCCCTTGATGGCGTACAGCTCCTGGCCCTTCTGGTCCAGGCGCGGGACCGAGTCGAGCAGACCGCGCGTGTAGGGGTGGGCGGGGGCCTTGTAGATGTCGTGGACCGGTGCCGACTCGACGATCTTCCCCGCGTACATGACGGCGATCCGGTCCGCCACGTCCGCGACCACGCCGAGGTCGTGGGTGATGAGGATCAGGCCCATCCGGTACTCGCGCCGGAGTTCCGCCAGCAGGTCCATGACCTGGGCCTGGACCGTCACGTCCAGCGCGGTCGTCGGTTCGTCGGCGATGATCAGGGCCGGTTCCAGGGCCATCGCCATGGCGATCATGATGCGCTGGCGCATACCGCCGGAGAACTGGTGCGGATACTGCCGCACCCGCTCCTTGGCGCCCGGGATGCGCACCCGGTCCATCAGCTCCACGGCCTTGGCGCGGGCGTCCTTCCTCGACATGCCCCGGTGGACGACGAACATCTCACCGAGCTGGTCGCCCACGGTCAGCACCGGGTTCAGCGAGGACAGCGCGTCCTGGAAGATCATCGCCATCCCCGCGCCGCGCACCTCGCGGCGCTCGGACTCCTTCAGCTTCAGCAGGTCACGGCCCTGGAAGAGGATCTCGCCGCCGGTGATCCGGCCCGGCGGCATGTCGAGGATGCCCATGACGGCCTGTGCGGTGACGGACTTGCCGGAGCCGGACTCGCCGAGTACGGCGAGCGTCTCGCCCGCGTCGACGCGGTAGGTGACGCCGTTGACGGCCCGGGCGATCCCGTCCCGGGTGCGGAACTCCACGTGCAGGTCGCGCACTTCGAGGAGCACGTCTCACCTCAGCTTCGGGTCGAGGGCGTCGCGCACCGCGTCGCCGAGCATGATGAAGGCCAGGACGGTGAGCGCGAGGGCGCCGGAGGGCCAGAGCAGGGCGTGGGGCGCGTTGCGGATGTACGGGGAGGCGGCGGAGATGTCGATGCCCCAGGAGACGCTGGGCGGTTTCAGGCCGACGCCGAGGTAGGACAGGGTGGCCTCCAGGGCGATGTACGTGCCGAGCGCGATGGTCGCGACGACGATCACCGGGGCGACCGCGTTGGGCGCGATGTGCCGCAGCAGCATCCGGGAGTTGGAGGCGCCGAGGGCGCGGGCGGCCTGGACGTAGTCGTTCTGCTTGGCGGTGATGACCGAGCCGCGGGCGATCCGGGAGATCTGCGGCCAGCCCAGCAGCACCATGAAGCCGATGACCGGCCAGATGCTGTTGCTGGTGACCACGGAGAGCAGGACCAGACCGCCGAGGACGACCGGGATGGCGAAGAAGACGTCGGTGACGCGGGAGAGGAGCGCGTCCCACACGCCGCCGAAGAACCCGGCGAGTCCGCCCAGCACGCTGCCCAGGACCGCCACCCCGAGCGTCGCGCAGACGCCGACCGCGACGGAGGTGCGGGCGCCGTAGACGGTGCGGGTGTACACGTCGCAGCCCTGGCCGTTGAAGCCGAAGGGGTGGCCGGCCTGGGAGCCCTCCTGGGCCTTGGCGAGGTCGCACTGCAGGGGGTTGCCGGAGGCGATCAGGGAGGGCCACAGGGAGATCACGACCAGGAAGAGGATGACCAGCCCGGAGAGGATGAAGACCGGGTTGCGGCGCAGGTCGTGCCAGGCGTCGGACCACAGGGAGCGGGGTCTGCCCGCCGGGCGTTCCGTGCCGTCGGGGCCCCTGGGCATCTTCTCGAGGGTGACCGCCTCGCTCGCCGCCAGGTCCATCTGGCCGCCCATGCCGGTGCCGGCGATGGCGCGCTCGGGCTCGTAGGGCTCGTCAGGCATAGCGGATCCTCGGGTCGAGTACGGCGTACAGGAGGTCGACGAGGAGGTTGGCGACCAGGAAGACCAGGACGAGGACGGTCACGAAGCCGACCACGGTCTGGGTGTTCTGGCGGAGGATGCCCTGGTAGAGCTGGTAGCCGACGCCGTGGATGTTGAAGATCCGCTCGGTGACGATCGCGCCGCCCATCAGCGCGCCGACGTCGGTGCCGATGAAGGTGACGACCGGGATGAGGGAGTTGCGCAGCAGGTGCCGGGTGACGACCCGGTGCCGGGGCAGGCCCTTGGCGATGGCTGTGCGGACGTAGTCGGAGCGCTTGTTCTCGGCGATGGAGGTGCGGGTCAGCCGGGTGACGTAGGCGAGGGAGACGGAGGCAAGGACCAGACCGGGGACGATCAGCTCCCCGAAGCCGGCCTCCGGGGACACGGACGGTTTGATCCAGCCCCACTCGACCCCGAGCAGCAGCTGGAGCAGCAGGCCGGTGACGAAGGTGGGGACGGAGATGACCACCAGGGTGACGAGCAGGACCGTGGTGTCGACGGGGCGGCCGCGGCGCAGGCCGGTGACGACGCCGAGGGTGATGCCGATGACGATCTCGAACAGGATCGCCACGATGGTGAGCCTGATGGTGACCGGGAAGGCGGAGCCCATCAGCTCGGTGACCGGCTGGCCGTTGAACGCGGTGCCGAAGTCGCCGGTGAAGACGTTGCCCATGTAGGTCAGGTATTGCTGCCAGACCGGCTTGTCGAGTCCGAACTCCGCTCTGAGCTGGGCGGCCGTGGCCGGGTCGCACCGCCGGTCGCCGCACAGGCCCGCGATGGGGTCGCCCATCACGTTCACCATGAGGAAGATCAGCAGCGTGGCCCCGACGAAGACGGGGATCATCTGGAGCAGCCGCCGGAGGACGTACCGTCCCATGGCGCCGCCTCAGCCGACCTTGATCTGGTCGTACACCGGGACGCTGAACGGGTTGAGCCTCACGTCGGACAGCCGCTCCGAGTAGCCGGCACTGCCGTTCTGGTACCAGAGCGGGATGGCGGCCATGTTGTCCCGGACGACCTCCTCGGCCTGCTGGAACCTCTCGACGGCCGCGGCGGTGTCGTCCTCGGCGTTGGCCTCGTCGACGAGCTTGTCGAACTCGGCGTTCGACCACTTTCCGTCGTTGGAGGAGCCGTTGGTGTAGTACAGCGGCTGGAGGAAGTTCTGGATGAGCGGGTAGTCCATCTGCCAGCCCGCCCGGAACGGCCCGGTCATCTTGTTCTCGGTGATCTGCTTGCGGAAGTCGGCGAAGGTGCCGACGGGGTTGCCGACGCAGGCCCGGTCGTTGTCGAGGGCGTTGTTGACGGAGTTGCAGACCGCGTCGACCCAGTCCTTGTGGGAGCCGGTGTCCGCGTTGTAGGCGATCCTGACCTGGCCGCCGGGGAGCCCGCCGCCCTCCTGGATGAGCTTCTTCGCCTCGTCCGGCCGGTACTCGCAGGCGTCCCCGCACAGCCCCGCCTTGTAGCCGCCGTCCGCACCGAGCACCGGGGAGGTCCAGTCGGTGGCGGGTGTGCGGGTCTTCTGGAAGATCGTCTCGGTGATCTGCTCGCGGTCGATGGCCATGGAGAGGCCCTTGCGGACCTTGTCCATGCCTTCCTTGCCCCAGTTCTTGTCGTAGTACGGGAAGGCCAGGGTCTGGATGATGCCGGCGGGGGTGTTGAGGTAGCGGTCGCCGAGGTCGCTTCGGACGTTGCGGAGCTGGGCGGCGGGGACGTCGTCGACCAGATCGAGGTTGCCGGCCATGAGGTCGGTGTAGGCGGTGTTGTTGTCGGTGTAGACCTTGAGGTCGACGCCGCCGTTCTGCGCCTTGTCCGGGCCGGGGTACTCCTCCCACTTGCGCAGGGACATCTGGGAGCCCCGGGTGTACGACTGAACGGTGTAGGGGCCGTTTCCGACCGGTTTGGCCAGCCAGGCGTCGTGGTCGTCGAAGAAGGCGCGGGGCAGCGGGACGTAGGCGTTGTAGCCGAGGGTGTCGGGGAAGGTGGACCACTTCTGGGCGAGGGCGACGGTGAAGGTGCGCTCGCCGGTGACCTTCAGCCCGGAGAGCGTGTCGGCGCTCTGCTCGCCCTTCTCCGGGTGGACCTTGTCGTAGCCCTGGATGTAGCTGAAGAAGTACGCGTTGCGCTGGTTGTTCTTCAGGGCGGCGCCGTAGTTCCAGGCGTCGACGAAGGACTTCGCCGTCACTTTCTCGCCATTGCTGAAGGTCCAGCCGTCCTTGACGGTGATGGTGAAGTTCTGCTGGTCGGTGGTCTCGATCTTCTCGGCGAGCATGTCCTCGGCCGCGCCGGTCTCCGGGTCGTACCGCTTGAGCCCGCGGAAGACCATGTCGAGCACCTTGCCGCCCTGCACCTCGTTGGTGTTGGCCGGCTCCAGCGGGTTCTGCGGGTCACCCCAGGAGGAACTCAGCACCTCGCCGCCCGCACCACCACCGCCGTCGCCACCGCCCCCGCAGGCGGTCGCCGCGAGGGCGGCCGCCGTCGCGCATGCGACCCACTTGGCGTGCGTGGCTCCGCGCATGGTGTGCCTCCTCTGCCCCAGCGGACCGGTGCTCGGACCCGGCTGTTGCGTTGTCGGGAAATGCCTCGTCGTTATCGGCAAATATCGACCCGTACCGCACATACCGCACATGCACTCGGCCCTTTGGGGGGATCTCACCCCCCGGCCGCCCGGCCGCCGAAGTGGATCTTCGAAATTGGCGCAACAGATCGACGGCATCCGATGCCGAACCGTTGAAAAGTGACGCGGGGATGTACGCATTTCGACACCCTGGCGTCCGCATATCGAACGCATCGCCCGTTTCGCCGGATTGACCCCATGTAAGACACGACTTGATCACGGATGCGCTACCCGCGTAGCTACGGAACGATCAAGCGGAGGTAAAGAAGGTAAAGAGACAGCCAAGCCAGGCCGGAATTTGTTGACCTTGAATGAATTGCGTTGAAAAAGTCCCGCGTAGCCCGTAGGGGAGCGCCCTGCGGAGTCACTCAGACCCTCCCTTGGGCCAGGAGCACCATGACCCCCCCAACTGCATCCGCGGCTGCCCCGCTTGAGGTGACCGACGAGAGCGCCGAGAAGTCGACCACTTCTCCCGCCCCGAACCCCAGCGAGAGCCGCTCCCCCGGCCAGCTGGCGTGGCGTCGCTTCAAGCGCGACCGCACGGGCGTCATATCCGCCTGCATCGTGATCTTCTTCTTCGTGATCGCGCTGTGCGCGCCGCTGATCTCCGCGCTCTACGGCAAGGACCCGTACACCCAGTACGGCCAGGAGATCCCCGGACTGCTCAATGACGCGGGCTTCCCCATCAAGGCCAACGGTGGCATCGACGGCGACTTCTGGTTCGGCGTCGAGCCCGCCATGGGCCGCGACGTCTTCACCTTCCTGATCTACGGCATCCGCACGTCGCTGCTGATCGCGACCGCCACCACGGTGCTGGTCACGCTGATCGGCGTGATCGTCGGCATCACCGCCGGCTACCTCGGCGGCCGCACCGACTTCCTCATCGGCCGGGTCATCGACGTCCTGCTGTCGTTCCCGTCCACCCTGTTCTTCATCGCCTTCATGCCGGTCGTCTACGGCCTCTTCGTCGCGCCGGACGAGGAGATCCCGACCTCACTGCGGGCCACCTGCCTGATCCTCGTCCTCACGGCCTTCGGCTGGGCCTCCATCGCCCGGCTGCTGCGCGGCCAGGTGCTGGCCCTGCGCGAGCGCGAGTTCGTGGAAGCCGCGAAGGTGACCGGCGCATCGCCGGCCCGGATCATCTTCAAGGAGCTGCTGCCCAACCTGTGGACGCCGATCCTGATCCAGTCCACGCTGATGCTCCCGGCGTTCGTCACCGCCGAAGCGGGCCTGGCCTTCCTCGGTGTCGGCATCATCGACCCGACCCCCGACTGGGGCGTGATGATCCAGCGCGGTGCCACGTTCTACACGGACGACATCACCTTCATGATCTTCCCGGGCGTGTCGATGATCATCTTCGTCCTCGCGTTCAACCTGCTCGGCGACTCCGTCCGTGACGCCCTGGACCCCAAGTCAAAGCGCTGATCCACGGCACCGAGCACCCGCACCAACCCCCCGCCCGGTCACCGCTGCCCGGCGAGCTGCACCTTCGACCAACCCTTTACCCCTAGGCAGGTAAGCCATGTCCTTCTCCCGCAGAAACTTCCTCATAGCCACGGGTGTGGCGGCCGGCTCCACCATGGCGCTGAGCGCCTGCTCCAGCGGCAACGCGGGCGGCAACAGCGCGAGCAAGGCCCCGTCGATGGACAAGGCCGAGGCCGCCACCATCACCGTCGGCACCAAGGCCGACTCCCAGGGCCCGGCCCCGGAGATGCCCGGTGCGAAGAAGGGCGGCACGCTCTACACGCTGGACCAGATCGACTTCGACCACCTGGACCCGGCCCAGATCTACTCGTCGTACACCGGCGCGGGCGCGGTGCTGTTCCTGCGCGGTCTGACCGGCTACCGCGTCGACTCCAAGGGCAACACCACCCTGGTCGGCGACCTGGCCACCGACGCGGGCACCATGAAGGACGGCGGCAAGACCTGGTCCTTCACGCTGAAGGACGGCATCAAGTGGGAGGACGGCGCGGTCGTCACCATCGAGGACGTCCGCCACACCTTCGAGCGTCTGTTCGCCGACTTCGTCACCGAGGGCCCGCGCTACCCGCAGAACTGGCTCGAGGGCGGTGACAAGTACAAGGGCCCGTACGAGGGCAAGCACCTGAAGTCCATCGAGGTCTCCGGCAACACCATCACCTTCCGCCTGAAGGAGGGCCACGCCGACTTCAACTACATGCTGGCCATGCGCGGCTTCGCGATCGTGCCGAAGAAGCACGACACGCAGAAGAAGTACGACAAGCGCCCGTACTCCTGCGGCCCGTACAAGATCGAGAGCCGCAGCATCGACAAGTCCCTCACCCTGGTGCGCAACGAGCACTGGGAGGCCGGCAAGGACCCGGTCCGCAACGGCTACCCGGACAAGATCGTCATGCAGTTCGGCTACCAGTCGCTGGCCTCCACCGACCGGTACATCGCCGACCGCGGCAACGACCAGTTCGCCCTGTCGCTGCTGAACGAGGTCGCCTCCGAGCGCGTCCAGAAGGTCATGGGCGACGCCAAGCTGAAGCAGCGCGTGATGACCCAGGTCGACACCACCTGCTTCTACTTCCCGATCAACATGACCCGGATCAAGGACCAGAAGGTCCGCCAGGCCATCAACTGGGCCTGGCCGGCGCAGCAGCTGAAGCAGCAGCGCGGTGGCTCCCAGGTCACCGAGACGGCGACCACCATCATCTCGCCGCTCACCCCGGGTCACACCGACTTCGACCTGTACGGCAAGAAGACCAAGCCGATGGGTGACCCGGAGAAGGCCAAGGCGCTGCTGAAGGAGGCCGGCAAGGAGGGCCAGAAGCTGGTCATCGCCTTCCAGCAGTCCGACAAGGCCGTGAAGGAAGCCGTCACCATCAAGAACGCCCTGGAGAAGGCGGGCTTCAAGGTGGTGACCAAGCAGGTCGACAAGACCACCTTCTACAGCGAGATCGGCCAGCTCGACAACGAGTTCGACCTCTTCGCGGCGGGCTGGGGCCCGGACTGGCCGGCCGGCTACGCGGTGATCTTCCCCTGCTGGGACGGCAGCCAGATCTCCGAGGGCGGCGTGAACTGGGCGCAGCTGAACGACACCGGCGTCAACAAGGCGATCGCCGCGGCGTCCGTCGAGACCGACCCGGAGAAGGCCAACAAGGCCTGGGGCGAGATCGACCGCCAGATCATGGAGCTGGCGGCCTGCGTTCCCGACTACCACCCGATCCGGAACTACTTCTACGGTTCCAAGGTCGGCGGCGTGGTCTGGAACGCCGGTGACACCGCCATCGCCCTCGGCAAGGTCTTCGTCAAGGCCTGACGCACTCTCGGGGCGGCGGACCACTCAGCGGTCCGCCGCCCCGGCCCCGTCCACGCTCCCCACGCCCCGGCGACGGCGCCCCGTCCGGAAAGTCCGCACCCATGTTCCGATTCCTGATCCGCCGAGTGATCGGCGCACTCGTCATTCTGCTGGTCATCAGCGCCGTCACCTTCTTCCTCTTCTACGCGATTCCGCGCGACCCGGCCCGCATGGCCTGCGGCAAGGTCTGTGACGCGGAGCTGCTGGAACAGGTGCGGGTGAACCTGGGGATCGCCGATCCCATGCCGGTCCAGTACTGGCACTGGCTCCAGGGCATCTTCGTGGGCCGTGACTACACGGGCATCGGGCACTGCAACGCCCCCTGCCTCGGTTACTCGTTCACCAACAGTGAGCCCGTCTTCGAGACGATCAAGACGGACCTGCCCACCACCATCTCGCTGGCCCTCGGCGCTGCCTTCTTCTTCCTGATCATCGGTGTCGGCGCGGGCATGATCGCCGCGGTCAAGCAGGGCACCTGGATGGACAAGACCGCCAGCTCCCTGTCGCTGCTCGGATCCTCGCTCCAGATCTACTTCGTCGGCTACATCGCCATGTTCTTCCTGGTGCAGCAGCTCGGCGTGCTGGACCCGCCGTCGTACACGCCGTTCACCGAGAACCCCGGCGCCTGGGTCTCGGGGCTGCTGCTGCCGTGGCTCGTGCTGTCGATCATCTTCACGGCGAACTACACTCGCATGACCCGCTCGCAGCTGGTCGAGCAGCTGAGCGAGGACTACGTGCGCACGGCCCGGGCCAAGGGTCTGTCCGGCCGCAACGTCTTCTTCCGCTTCGCCTGGCGCGGGGCCATGGGGCCGATCGTGACGATCTTCGGTATCGACATGGGCACCCTGATCGGCGGCGCGATCATCACCGAGTCCACGTTCAGCCTCCAGGGGCTCGGCACCCGGGCGGTGCGCGCGGTCACCGACAGCGACCTGCCCATGCTCCTCGGCGTGACCGTCGTCGCCGCGACGGCGATCGTGTTCGCCAACATCCTCGTGGACCTCGTCTACGCCCTCATCGACCCGCGTATCCGGCTCGCCTGACCCGGTCCCACCAGCTAGCCCCGGCATCACCCCCCTCAGGAGCGTCCCCGTGACGAGCACCGACCAGCAGCCCTTCCTGTCCGTCAGGGACCTGAAGGTCCACTTCTCCACCGAAGACGGCATCGTCAAGGCCGTCGACGGTCTCTCCTTCGACCTGGCGAAGGGACAGACGCTCGGCATCGTGGGCGAGTCGGGCTCCGGCAAGTCCGTCACCAACCTGGCGATCCTCGGCCTGCACGACCGCAAGCGCACCAGCCTCGACGGGGAGATCCTGCTCGACGGCAAGGAGCTGCTGACCGCGACCGAGCGGGAGCTGGAGAAGCTGCGCGGCAACAAGATGGCGATGATCTTCCAGGACGCCCTGGCCTCGCTGTCGCCGTACCACACCGTGGGCCGGCAGATCGCCGAGACGTACCGCAAGCACACCGGTGCCTCCAAGCAGGAGGCCCGGGCGCGGGCGGTCGAGATGCTGCGCCGGGTCGGCATCCCGCAGCCGGACATCCGGGTGGACGACTACCCGCACCAGTTCTCCGGCGGTATGCGCCAGCGCGCGATGATCGCGATGGCGCTGGTCTGCGACCCCGAGCTGCTGATCGCCGACGAGCCGACCACCGCGCTCGACGTGACCGTGCAGGCGCAGATCATGGACCTGCTCAAGGACCTCCAGCAGGAGTTCGGCACCTCGATCATCTTCATCACCCACGACCTGGGTGTGATCGCGGACATCGCCGACGACGTGCTGGTGATGTACGGCGGCCGGTGTGTGGAGCGCGGCACCAAGAAGGAGGTGCTGCGCACCCCGCGGCACCCCTACACCTGGGGTCTGCTGGGCTCCATGCCGAGCCTGGACCACCCGGTCGACGTGCCGCTGAACCCGATCCCGGGCTCGCCGCCGTCGCTGCTCAACCCGCCGTCGGGGTGCCGTTTCCACCCGCGCTGCGCGTTCACGGAGAAGGTCGCTGGCGGCCTGTGCGCCACCGAGCGGCCGGTCCTCGACGTGGTGGACGGCCGCGGCTCCGCCTGCCACCTCACCGCCGAGCAGCGGGCCGACTTCCTCGCCGACCTCGCCGGCTCCCGGCAGAACTGACGTACGAGAGACGGGATTTCACGATCATGAGCAACACGAACCCCCTCCTGGACGTCAAGGGCCTGACGAAGCACTTCCCGGTGATGGGCGGCTTCCCGATCAAGCGGAAGGTCGGCGCGGTCCAGGCCGTCGACGGTCTCGACTTCCAGGTGCACGCGGGCGAGAGCCTGGGCCTGGTGGGCGAGTCGGGCTGCGGCAAGTCGACGACGGGCCGGCTGATCACGCGGCTCATGGAGCCGACCGCGGGCACGATCTCGTACCAGGGCCAGGACATCACCCACGCCGGCCGCAAGCAACTGGCGCCGGTCCGCTCCGAGATCCAGATGATCTTCCAGGACCCCTATGCGTCGCTGAACCCGCGGCACACGGTCGGCAAGATCATCTCTGGTCCG
>NZ_MUND01000477.1 GCF_002154375.1 Streptomyces glaucescens
GTCGTGCAGGGCGCGGGGCGGCGGGGCTCAGCCCGCGTAGGGATCCGCGACCTTGCCCGGCCGGGCCAGGAACTCGAAGTCGCAGCCGGTGTCGGCCTGGGTGATCTGCTCGTTGTAGAGCGCGCCGTAGCCACGCTCGTAACGGGTGGGCGGCGGGGTCCACTCGGCGCGGCGCCGGTCCAGTTCCTCGTCGTCCACGTTCAGGTGCAGGGTGCGCGCCTCGACGTCCAGGGTGATCAGGTCCCCGGTGCGCACCAGCGCGAGCGGCCCGCCGATGTACGACTCCGGCGCCACGTGCAGCACGCACGCGCCGTAACTGGTGCCGCTCATCCGGGCGTCGGAGATCCGCACCATGTCCCGCACCCCCTGCTTCAGCAGGTGGTCGGGGATGGGCAGCATGCCGTACTCGGGCATGCCCGGGCCGCCCTTGGGGCCGGCGTTGCGCAGCACCAGCACACTGTCGGCGGTGATCTCCAGCGCCGGGTCGTTGATGGTGCGCTGCATGGTCCGGTAGTCGTCGAAGACGACCGCGGGGCCGGTGTGCTTGAGCAGGTGCGCTTCGGCGGAGATGTGCTTGATGACCGCGCCGTCCGGGCAGAGGTTGCCGCGCAGCACGGCGACCCCGCCCTCGGGCGCCACCGGGTTGTCCCGGGGCCGGATGACGTCGTCGTTGTGCACCTGGGCGCCCGCGATCTGCTCCCGCATCGTGTCGTACGACACCGTCGGCCGGTCCAGGTGGAGCAGGTCCGGGATGCGGGAGAGGAAGCCGGGCAGGCCGCCCGCGAAGTGGAAGTCCTCCATCAGGTACGTCCGGCCGCCGGGCCGCACGTTGGCGAGGACCGGGACCGTGCGGGCGATGCGGTCGAAGTCGTCGAGGGTCAGCCTGACGCCCGCGCGCCCCGCCATGGCGATCAGATGGATGACGGCGTTGGTGGAGCCGCCGAGCCCGAGGACGGTCGTGACGGCGTCCTCGAAGGCCTCGGCCGTGAGGATGGCGCTCAGCTTCCGGTCCCGGTGGACCAGGTCGACGATGGTCATGCCCGCCTTGGCGGCCATCCGGTCGTGCCCGGAGTCGACGGCCGGGATGCTGGAGGCGCCCGGCACGGTCACCCCCAGCGCCTCGGCGGCGGCGGTCAGCGTGGACGCGGTGCCCATGGTCATGCAGTGGCCGGGCGAACGGGCCAGGCCGCTCTCCAGCTCGTGCATCTCGCAGTCGCCGATGAGACCGGCGCGCTTGTCGTCCCAGTACTTCCACATGTCGGTGCCGGAACCCAGGACCTCGTTGCGCCAGTGGCCGGGCAGCATGGGACCGGCGGGCACGAAGACGGTGGGCAGGTCGACGCTGGCGGCGCCCATGAGCAGCGCCGGCGTGGACTTGTCGCAGCCGCCCATCAGCACCGCGCCGTCGACCGGGTAGGAGCGCAGCAGCTCCTCGGTCTCCATGGCGAGCATGTTCCGGTAGAGCATGGGCGTCGGCTTCTGGAAGGTCTCGCTGAGGGTGGAGACCGGGAACTCCAGCGGGAAACCGCCGGCCTGCCACACCCCGCGCTTGACCGCCTGGGCGCGGTCGCGCAGGTGGACGTGGCAGGGGTTGATGTCGGACCAGGTGTTGAGGATCGCGATGACCGGCTTGCCCAGGTGCTCCTCGGGCAGGTAGCCGAGCTGGCGGGTACGGGCGCGGTGGCTGAAGGAGCGCAGTCCGTCGGTGCCGTACCACTGGTGGCTGCGGAGGTCTTCCGGGCGGCGGGTCATATCGACCACCCGGCGGCGATGGCCGCGACCTCGGCCCGCTCCTGCTCCGGCAGCGGCTTGCTCGGCGGGCGCACCTCGCGGCGGCACAGGCCGAGCGAGGCCAGGGCCTCCTTGACGACGGTGACGTTGTTGGCGGAGCCGTTGGCGGCGCGCAGCTCCTCGAAGCGGCGGATCTGCTCCCAGACCTTCATCGCCGCCGGGTAGTCGCCGGACCGGAGCGCTTCGATCATGTTCAGCGAGACGGCCGGGGAGACGTTCACCAGCCCCGAGGTGAAGCCGGTGGCACCGGCGGAGAAGTAGGAGGGGGCGTACGGCTCGGCGAGCCCGGCCACCCACACGAACCGGTCCAGGCCGGCGTCGCGGGCGAAGGCGGCGAAGCGCGCGGCGTCCGGGACGGCGTACTTGACGCCGATCACGTTCGGGCAGGCGTCGGCCAGTTCGGCGAGCCGGTCGCCGTGCAGCTGCGCGTTGCGGATGTACGGCACGACGCCCAGCTCGGGCACGGCCTCGGCGATCGCCCGGTGGTAGTCGACCCAGCCGCTCTGCGAGACGTACGGGTGGACGGGCTGGTGCACCATCACCATCTGGGCGCCGCGCTCGCGGGCGTGCCGGGCGCAGGCCACGGCGGTCGGCACGTCGTGGCCGACGCCGACCAGGACCACGGCGCGGTCGCCGGCCTCGTCGATGGTGATCTCGGTGACGAGCTGCCGCTCCTCGGGTGTCAGGGCGTAGAACTCTCCGGTGTTGCCGTTCGGGGTGAGCGTCCTGACCCCACCGTCGAGCAGACGACGCAGCAGGGCCCGGTGGGTGTCCTCGTCGACGGAGCCGTCCTCGGCGAAGGGTGTCACCGGGATCGCGACCACGTCGGCCAGGGCCGTCCGCTGGGTCTCGAACGTCGTTGTCATGCCTGACCGTCCTCTCCCTGGGCCTCGACCTGTACGTCGGGGAAGGCCCGCTCGACGAAGGACGCGATGTGCGCGTGGAGGGCGCGCGCCGCGCCGTCGGCGTCACCGGCGAGGGCGAGCCGCAGGATCTCGCGGTGCTCACTGGCCTCCCGCTCCCAGGAGGGATCGGCGGCCCAGGCCACGGCGGAGACGAGGGCCGCCTGGTCGCGGACCTCGTCGAGCATCCGGCCGAGCAGCGGGTTGCCGCACGGCACGTACAGGGCGCGGTGGAACTCCCGGTTGGCGAGCGACCGTTCGGCCGTGTCCGTGGCGTCGTCCGCCCTGGTCAGCGCCTCACGGGCGATGTCCAGGGAAGCGCCGCGGCGCACCGTGCGGCGCAGCGCCTCGGGTTCCAGGAGCAGTCGCACGTCGTAGACCTCGCGCGCCATGTCCGCGTCGACCATGCGCACCGTGACGCCCTTGTACTGGCTCATCACCACCAGCCCGGTCCCGGCCAGGGTCTTCAGCGCCTCGCGCACCGGGGTCTTGGAGACCCCGAACTGCGCGGCGAGCTCGGTCTCGACCAGGGCCTGACCCGGAGTCAGCTGTCCGGTGAGGATGCGGTGTTTGATCCCTTCCAGCACGTACTGCGTGCGGGAGGGGATCGGCGTGGGCACAGAGGTCATGCGCGCCTCTCGGATATCGCGTATCGCGTCTCATATATGACGTACGAAGTACGACGCGTTGAAGCTAGGGGCGCCCCTGTGTTTCGTCAATGCTTCTGACAAAGGAAGTTGAGGTTGCCTTCAGAGGCGGTGGACGGCGCCCTCCCGCGCGGTGCGGGTGGGACCGCCGAACACGGCGGCGGCTCGCGCGGTCGCCGACCCGGGGGTGAGCGTGGGCCCGACATGGGTGATCAGCAGGCTCCGCGCACCGGCCGCGCGGGCGGCGGCACCGGCGTCCTCCGGCGTCAGGTGCACCTGTTCGCCTTCGCGATGCGCGTCGATGTCGGCCTCGCACAGGAACAGGTCGGCGTCGCGGGCGGCCTCGGTGAGGGCGGGGCAGGGGCCGGTGTCGCCGGAGTACGCCAGCACCCGGCCGCCCGCCTCCGCACGGAGGCCGTACGCCGGTACGTCGTGCACGACCGCGCGGGAGGTGAGCAGCAGCTCGCCGTGGCGGGCGGTGCGGCCGTCGGCCAAGGGGTGGAAGGCGAAGACGCCCGCGAGGAAGTCCGGGTCCGGGCGCCCGAGGAACCCCGCCAGGCGCTGGGCGCACCCGTCGGGGGCGTACACCGGGACGGGCGCGGGCGGGGTGAGGCCGCCGTACGCGAAGGCGTAGAAGGCGGACAGCAGGTCGGCGGTGTGGTCCGCGTGCAGATGGGAGATCCAGATCGCGCTCAGCCGCGCCGCATCCGTGTGCCGCTGCAACTCCGCGAAGCTTCCGGGGCCGGCGTCCACCCACACCTCGGCGCCCGGCGCGCTCAGCAGATAGCCGGAGCAGGGCCGGCCGGGGGCGGGGTGCGGCGAGGCGGTACCGAGGACGGTGAGCGTGAGAGACATGCGTGGAGGCTACGGATCCGCGACCCGGCGCGCTCGCGGATTACGGCGCCCTGCCGGGCGTCAGCGCGGCGCCCGGCCCGACGCCGGGCCCGGTGTCAACGCGGCGCCCAGCCCGGGTCAGCGCGGCGTCCAGCCCGGGTCAGCGCGGCGCCCGGCCCGGGTCAGCGCGGCGTCCAGCCCGGGTCAGCGCGGCGTCCAGCTCGGGTCGCGGCCGCTCAGTCCCACCGCGCGGTCGAGCAGCGGGGCGTTCGCGGGGACGTCGACGACCGGGCCGAAGATGGCGTCCCGGCCGGGGTCCCCGACGCTCTCGGCGAGGAAGGCGTGGCAGGCGGAGAGCGCGGCGGGGTCGGGGACGTACTCCTGGCCGGTGGCACGGGCCAGGTCCCAGCCGTGGACGACCAGTTCGTCGACGGCGACCAGACCGGCGACGTCGCCGGGCAGGTCCACTCCCCCGGCGCGCGTCATCCCCGTCCAGGCGGCCGGGTCGCGCCACGCCTCCGCCAGCTCGTCGAGCACCTTGGGCAGCTCCTCGCGCCAGCCGGGGCCGATGTCGGGCAGCGTGGAACCCGGGTCGGTGTCGGTGGTCGCGCCCAGCTCCTTGCGGCCCGCGTCCCGGAAGGCGGCGGCGAGCCCGGTCAGATGGCCCAGCAGGTTCCGCACGGTGTAGCGGGGGCAGGGCGTCGGGCCCGCCAGCCGGTCGTCGGGGACGCCGGCGGCGAGGCGGGCCAGGACCGCCGTCTGCGGTCCGAGGTCGAGGGTGGTGCCGGTCGGGTCGGTCATCCGCTGCTCCTCAGGGTGTGGTCCTGAGTGGTGGACCGGCGTCGGCGGCGGAACTCATCGGCGCGGCCCGCCCCGCTCGGCCGCGTCGGCCGATGCCGGCCTTCCGGCAGGCGTCGTCGACGGCGGCCGGCGTGGCCGTCCGCGCGGTGCCGGCCCCGGCCGGACAGGTCCGGGTGACGTCGTGCAGCGCCTGGCGCGTGCCGGCGTGGCGGGACGGCTCAGACGCACCAGGGCGGAGGAGGACGAGCAGCGCCCGTTCCTCGACCCTCAGGACCGGATCGCCGGCCCCGAACGGGTCGGCCCCGCGGTGGGCGCGGCCTTGGTGGGACCGGTCGGCCACCGCCTGCTGCTGGCGCCCCCGGGCGCCGCCCTGGCGGCGACGTCGACGGCACCGGCCCGGCGCCCGCCCGGCAGCGAGCCCTCGGAGCGCGCCTCACCGCCGGACACCGCCCCGACGTGACGCGGCCGGTCCCCGCGCGGCCCCCGCGGGGACGTACTTCCCGCGCCATCGGCGACCGGCCGCCGGCGCGGCCGTGCCGACGCCCGCCCGGCACGGCACCGCCGAGCGGCGAGCGGCGAGCCCACGGCGTCGAGGACCCGCCACCGTCGGCGGGACGCGCGTCGGCCCCGGCCTCAGCGCCCGCCGAGCGCGGACCGCACCTGCGCCAGGTCGGCGTCCGACGCGAGCCCGGCGTGGTACAGCCGGAGTTCCGTCGCGCCGAGGTCGCGGGCGCGGGCGGTGTCGTCCGCGAGGGTGCCGGGGCTGCCGCCCATGCCGGAGACGACGGTGAGGTTGGCGGCGAGGACGGCGCCCGCGCGGCCCTGTTCCGCGAACGGGGTGAGCAGGCCCGCGCCGCCGGTGCAGGGGACGACCACGCCGTCCGCGACGGAGAGGACGTGCGCGGGGTCGACGCCCGCGTTGGCCCCGCAGTGGTAGGACACCGGGTCGGCGTGCAGGAGGACCTGGAAGCCGTCGGGGGCCTCCGCGCGGACCGCGGCGACGGCCTCCTCCTGGAGGGTGCGGGCGGTCGCGTCGCGCCACGCGCGCGTGGCGGTCGCGGTGGTGTCGCCGAGCAGCTTCTCGACCGCCGGCCAGCCTCCGTCGGAGGGTGCCCCCTGCCACACCGGTTCCAGCGCGGCCCGTACGGCGGCGGCCAGTGCGTCCGGGTCCAGGCCGTGCCCGGCGTAGCCCGCGCGGCAGTCGGGGCAGAAGCACAGCGACATCAGGTACTGGCCGGCGTCGCCGAGGCCGACCCCGCCGGTCTTGTCGTGGGCGTGCAGATGGGCGAGGCCGTACCAGCCGAGGGACTCCAGCTCGGTGCCGCGCGCGCCGGGCCGTACCGCCGCCTCGGCGGCCAGGTCGACGAGGTACGCGCGCGTGGCGGGCTGCGCGATGCACGGCGCCCAGGGGTAGCGGTCGCCGTAGGCGTTGACGACCGAGGTGTCCGGGTGCTCGGCGCCGAGGCGGGAGTTGTGCGCGAGGACGACCCAGGTGTGGATCTCCAGACCGGCGTCGGCGAGCGCGGCGGCGGCCTCTCCGTAGGCGTCCGCCTCGGGCGCCCAGGCGCCGGCCGGGTAGGGGCGCAGGGTGCGGCCCGCCCAGCGGTCGCCGGGCGGGTAGAGCACGGCGGCGTGTTCGGCGGTGACGACGCGGTGCCGGGGGTGGCGGGGGGTCAGCGCGCGGGTGGAGTGGTAGGCGGAGGCCAGGGTGACCTGGTGTACGCCCAGCTCCGCGAGGTGCCGCGGGGCCCGTGGGTCGCCGTTGACGTCCCAGGGGTAGACGAATGCCGACGCCTTCACTTGGTCTCCTCCAGCAGCGCGTGCCCACGCTCGATCAGCTGAGCGAGCTGCTTGACATGGTCCTCGCTCGGCTCGTGCAGCGGGGGCCGCACCTCCCCCACGTCCAGCCCGGACAGCCGTACTCCGGCCTTGACCAGGGCGACGGCGTAGCCGCGGCCCCGGGCGCGCAGTTCGACGAAGGGCCGGTAGAAGCCGTCGAGCAGGCGGTGCGCGGTGGTGTCGTCGCCGGTGCGCAGGGCCTGGTGGAAGGCGAGGGCGAGTTCGGGCACGAAGCAGAAGACGGCGGAGGAGTAGAGGGCGACGCCGATGCCCCGGTAGGCGAGCTGGGTCTGCTCCGCGGTCGGCAGGCCGTTGAAGTAGAGGAAGTCGCCGGGGACTTCGGTGCGGACGGCGCTGATGATCCGCTGCATGAGGTCGAGGTCACCGAGGCCGTCCTTGAGGCCGACGATCCCGTCGGTGCGGGCCAGTGCGACGACGGTCTCCGGGGTGAAGACGGCGTTGTCGCGCTGGTAGACGATGACGGGCAGCGCGGTGGCCGCCGCGATCTCCCGGTAGTGCCGCAGCAGTCCGTCCTGCCCCGCGACGACGAGGTACGGCGGCATGGCGAGCAGGCCGTCGGCGCCCGCCTCCTCGGCGAGCCGCGCGTACCGTACGGCGAGCGCGGTGCCGTAGCCCGCGCCGGCGACGACCGGGACCCGCCCGGCGGTCTCCTCGACGGCGGCCCGCACGCACCGCTGGAACTCCTCGGGCGTGAGCGCGTGGAACTCTCCGGTGCCGCAGCACGCGAAGACGGCCGCGGCTCCGGCCTCCACGCCGCGGCGCACATGCGCGCGGAAGACCTCGATGTCGACGGTGCCGTCCGGGCCGTAGGCCGTGACGGGGAAGAAGAGCGGCCCGCTGGGCACGGTGAGGCGGGCGGCGAGAGGGGCTGTCGTCACGGGCTCTCCCGGGATCCGAGGTCCATATTCATAATCTGCGTCTACATTTCTGAACGCCTCCACGCTAAAGGGGGCCCGGGAGCCGGGTCAAGCTCGCCAACCCCCGACACATCGGCGGATTTCCTGGTTCCGCGTGACACTTGACGGGCGTCGCGCACCCTCTTAGCGTGTCCACGAATATGAATGCCGTACGCGCATGTGCACACTTCTCGACGCACCCTGTGCACGGCTGGCGATGCAAGGAGACCCGAGGATGCCCGCTCCCCGCACCGTTCTGCTCACCGGCGCCGCCGGCGGGCTCGGCACCCTGATGCGGGACCTGCTCCCGGACTACGGCTACGACCTGCGCCTGCTCGACCTGCGCCCCATCGACGGCGCGCCGGACGCGATCGTCGCCGACCTCGCCGACAAGGACGCGATCCGGGAGGCCGTACGGGGCGTCGACGCGATCATCCACCTCGCGGGCATCTCCCTGGAAGCCCCCTTCGAGAAGATCCTCAAGGCGAACATCGAGGGCACCTACCACCTGTACGAGGCCGCCCGCGAGGAGGGCATCGGACGCATCGTCTTCGCCTCCTCCAACCACGCGGTCGGTTACACCCCGCGCCCCCAGGGCGACGACCCCCTCATCCCGATCGACACCCCGCGCCGCCCGGACACCTTCTACGGCCTGTCCAAGTCGTTCGGCGAGGACCTGGCGCAGTTCTACTGGGACAAGCACGGCCTGGAGACCGTCTCCGTGCGGATCGGCTCCTGCTTCCCCGAGCCGACCAGCGTGCGCATGCTCTCCGTCTGGATGAGCCCGGCCGACGGCGCCCGCCTCCTCCATGCGGCGCTCACCGCCGAGAACGTCGGCCACACCGTGGTCTACGGCTCCTCCGCCAACACCCGCCTGTGGTGGGACCTCACCACCGCGCGGGCGCTCGGTTACGACCCGCGGGACGACTCCGAGCCGTACGCCGAGAAGCTGATCGCCGAGCAGGGCGAACTGGACCCCGAGAACCCGGCGCACGCCTGCCTGGGCGGCCACTTCACGACCGAGCCGCCGATCTGGCCCTACTGAATCAAGCCACGCGGAAAAGGCGGGCGGGCACCGAACGGGCCCGCCCGCCCGGCATTCGGTCACGTCCGGCGGCGAGCCGAGCCCGCCCGGACACCGCGCGACCGCGCCCCGTGAGAGGCGCGGGGAACCGCGCGACCAGCCATGACGCCCCCGCGGACCCGACCCGGCCGCGCCCTCCGGCTGCCGCGTCCGAGACGGGCACCGTTCCCGCCGAACAGGCACCACCCGGGCAGCATCGTCTCCGTAACAGACCTGGTCAGCACCCCACAGCCGCTGTAGAACTTGCCCCGTGGCCCCACAGCGGGCCCGAACGGGCAACACGGCGAGAAGGCGAGTGACGACCATGGACAGGACCGCGGAGGAGCGCCGGCGCGAGATCGTGCGGGTCGCCCGGGCCACCGGCTCCGTCGACGTCACCGCCCTCGCCGCCGAGCTGGGCGTGGCCAAGGAGACCGTGCGGCGGGATCTGCGCGTCCTGGAGGACCACGGCCTGGTGCGCCGCACGCACGGCGGGGCCTACCCCGTGGAGAGCGCCGGGTTCGAGACGACGCTCTCCTTCCGGGCCACCAGCCACGTCCCCGAGAAGCGCCGCATCGCCGCCGCCGCGGCCGGGCTGCTCGGGGACGCGGAGAGCGTCTTCGTCGACGAGGGCTTCACCCCGCAGCTCATCGCCGAGGCGCTGCCCCGGGACCGGCCGCTGACCGTGGTCACCGCGTCCCTGCCGGTCGCGGGCGCGCTCGCCGGGGCGGCGAACGTCTCGGTGCTGCTGCTCGGCGGCCGGGTCCGGGCCGGCACCCTCGCCACCGTCGACCACTGGACGACGAAGAT
Organism: Streptomyces glaucescens; assembly: GCF_002154375.1. Taxonomy (GTDB): domain Bacteria; phylum Actinomycetota; class Actinomycetes; order Streptomycetales; family Streptomycetaceae; genus Streptomyces; species Streptomyces glaucescens. The sequence goes on from NZ_MUND01000477.1 coordinate 9,605, forward strand.
GCTGGCCGGATTCGTCGTCGACCTCGCCTACATCGGCGCCAACGGCATCTCCCGCGAGCACGGCCTGACCACCCCCGACCCCGCCGTCGGCGAGGTCAAGGCACAGGCGGTGCGGGCCGCGCGGCGCACCGTCTTCGTCGGGGTGCACACCAAGTTCGGCGCGGTGAGCTTCAGCCGGTTCGCGGAGATCGGCGCGCTGGAGGCGATCGTGACGAGCACCTTGCTGCCCGCGTCCGAGGCGCACCGCTACTCGCTGCTGGGCCCGCAGGTCGTCCGCGTCTGACATTCCCACCCACTCCCCCCAGGGCACCGGCACACCGTCCGGTGCCCCATATCTCCCCATACGTCCAGGAGCGATCCATGCGAACCCAGAGCCGACGACGGCCCCCGCGAGCCACGCTCGCCGCAGCCGCCGCAGGGACGCTGCTCGCCCCGCTGCTCTCCGGCTGCTGGGTCGGAGCGGGCGGGGGCGGGTCCGGCGGCGACGCCATCAACGTCCTGATGGTCAACAACCCCCAGATGGTGGAGCTGCAGAAGCTCACCGCCGCCCACTTCACCGAAGAAACGGGCATCAAGGTGAACTTCACCGTCCTCCCCGAGAACGACGTCCGCGACAAGATCAGCCAGGACTTCGCCAACCAGGCCGGCCAGTACGACGTCGCCACCCTCTCCAACTACGAGATACCGATCTACGCCCGCAACGGGTGGCTGAAGGAGATGGACTCCTACGTCGCCGAGGACCCGGCGTACGACGAACGGGACATCCTGAAGCCGATGCGCCAGTCCCTCACCGGCGACGACGGCAAGCTCTACGGCCAGCCCTTCTACGGCGAGTCGTCCTTCCTGATGTACCGCAAGGACGTGCTCGCCCGCGCCGGCCTGACCATGCCCGCACACCCCACCTGGCGGCAGGTCGCGGACCTCGCGGCGAAGGCCGACGGCGCCGAACCCGGCATGAAGGGCATCTGCCTGCGCGGACTGCCCGGCTGGGGCGAGGTCATGGCCCCGCTGACCACGGTGGTGAACACCTTCGGCGGCACCTGGTTCGACCAGGACTGGAAGGCCCGGCTCGACAGCCCCGAATGGAAGGAGGCGACGGAGTTCTACGTCGGCCTCGTCCGCGAGCACGGCCAGTCCGGCGCCGCCCAGTCCGGCTTCGCCGAATGCCTGAACAACATGACCCAGGGCAAGGTCGCCATGTGGTACGACGCCACCTCGGCGGCCGGCGCCCTGGAGGCGGCGGGCTCCCCGGTCAAGGGCAAGATCGGCTACGCCCCCGCGCCCGTCGAGAAGACCGCCTCCTCCGGCTGGCTCTACACCTGGGCCTGGGGCATCCAGGACGCCTCCCGCAACCCCGACAAGGCGTGGAAGTTCGTCTCCTGGGCGTCCGGCAAGGAGTACGAGCGGCTGGTCGGCGAGGAGATCGGATGGTCCAGCGTGCCCGCCGGCAAGCGCGCGTCGACGTACGACCACCCCGCCTACCGCGCCGAGGCCGCCGCCTTCCAGGAGATGACCCGCGCCGCCATCGAGGGCGCCCGCCCCGACGACCCCGGCGTCCAGCCGCGCCCCGCCCCCGGCATCCAGTTCGTCGGCATCCCCGAGTTCACCGATATCGGCACCCAGGTCTCCCAGGAGATCAGCGCGGCCATCGCCGGACGCCAGTCCGTCGAGACGGCCCTGGACAAGTCCCAGCAGCTCGCCGAGCGCATCTCCGAGGAGTACGAGGGACGATGACCGCGACGACGACGGCCCCCGCGCCCGCACCCCCCGTGAG
>NZ_MUND01000478.1:0-2534 GCF_002154375.1 Streptomyces glaucescens
GTGGCGGCGCGGCCGGCGGCGGAGCGTCGGTGGCGTCCCATGTACTGGCCTTCCTCGTCCCTGGTGCTGTTCTCGCGGTCGACTCGTCCCGACGGTCGACCAAAGTCACCCGATCGGGTGGCTTTCATATGAGATGCGTTTGGGGCTGGACGGTACCGCATGGCGCTCGGGGAGGAAGTGTCCCAAGAGACATTGCCTGGTTAGGTTGCACCCATGAGCGAGGATGTACGGCTGGTCGCCTGGGTGCGTGGACACGTGCAAGGTGTGGGTTTTCGCTGGTTCACACGGGCCAAGGCGCTGGAGATCGGCGGCCTGAGTGGTTTTGCTCTCAATCTGGCCGACGGCCGCGTCCAGGTGGTCGCGGAGGGGCCGCGCGAGGGCTGCCAGGGCCTCCTCGACTGGCTCCAGGGTGACGACACGCCCGGGCACGTGGACGGCGTCACCGAGATCTGGGACACACCTCGCGGCGGCTACGACGGCTTCGCGATCCGCTGATCCCGACCCGCCCGGCGACCCCGGCCGGGCGGCGGGACATGCCACCGGCAGCTGCCCGGAGGGAAAAGGTGCAGGTGATTGCCAGAACCTCTTGCCGTGGCGGACTCCGCAGGGAAAGATGATCGCCACGCCCCGAGGCCCCGCAGGAATCGCAGCGCCGCCGTTCTGAAGCCGCGCGCACCCGGGTAGCCCATCAATACGGGGCGTGATCGTGTTGACCGTCAAACTTTTTGGTGAGACGCTAAAAGCACCCCGCGCACCTAGCTGTTTGGCATGGATGAACGGCAGCAAGAACTCCATAGTGCCAAGCACCGAGGGTGCGAATCCCTCACGACCCACACCGCATCGGTCGGTCACTCATTGTGGAGGACCATCCATCATGGCAAAGGCGCTTCTCGGTTACGTCGGTGGCTCCGACCCTCGACTCCTCGCCGAGATGCGACGGCTCCAGCAGCGCGTCCAGGACCTGGAATCCGAGCTCGTGCGGATCCAGGCGGAGAACGAGGCGCTGACGGCTGCCGCTTCTCACGACGACAGGATCATGGAGCGCGTCGACGCACACCAGGCGGAGCCTGCGCTCACCTGATCACTGCATTGAACAACGACACGCAGTGGTTGGGTTGCCCGTATCAACCGCTCTGTTGTCAGAAGTTGCAAGGGACGCTTCGGCGTCCCTTCTTTCTTGCCCCCGTGCACCCTTTCAGTGTCTTTAACGTTTGGTCTGCCCTGCGCGTTCACCCGCGAAACCGCGCGTTCATGCAGTGGGACAAACCGCGGAGGGTAAAGTCCAGCGGCGTGCACCTCAAGGCCCTGACCCTCCGTGGCTTCAAGTCGTTCGCCTCAGCCACCACGCTTCGGTTCGAGCCGGGCATCACCTGCGTCGTCGGCCCGAACGGCTCGGGCAAGTCCAACGTCGTGGACGCGCTCAGCTGGGTCATGGGCGAACAGGGCGCCAAGTCGCTGCGCGGCGGCAAGATGGAGGACGTCATCTTCGCCGGCACCACCGGCCGCCCGCCGCTGGGCCGTGCCGAGGTGTCCCTGACCATCGACAACTCCGACGGGGCCCTGCCCATCGAGTACGCCGAGGTCACCATTACGCGGATCATGTTCCGCAACGGCGGCAGCGAGTACCAGATCAACGGCGACACCTGCCGCCTCCTCGACATCCAGGAACTCCTCTCCGACTCCGGCATCGGCCGCGAGATGCACGTCATCGTCGGCCAGGGCCAGCTCGACTCCGTCCTGCACGCCGACCCCATGGGCCGCCGCGCCTTCATCGAGGAGGCGGCCGGCGTCCTCAAGCACCGCAAGCGCAAGGAGAAGGCGCTGCGCAAGCTCGACGCGATGCAGGCCAACCTCGCGCGGGTGCAGGACCTCACCGACGAGCTGCGCCGCCAGCTGAAGCCGCTCGGCCGCCAGGCCGCAGTCGCCCGGCGGGCCGCCGTCATCCAGGCCGACCTGCGCGACGCCCGGCTGCGCCTGCTCGCCGACGACCTCGTACGGCTCCGCGAAGCCCTCCAGGCCGAGATCGCCGACGAGGCCGCGCTGAAGGAACGCAAGGAGGCCGCCGAGCGGGAGCTGCGGGGGGCGCTCCAGCAGGAGACGCAGCTGGAGGACGAGGTGCGCCGGCTCACCCCGCGCCTCCAGCGCGCCCAGCAGACCTGGTACGAGCTGTCCCAGCTCGCCGAGCGGGTGCGCGGCACGATCTCACTGGCCGAGGCACGGGTGAAGAGCGCCGCCTCCGCGCCGGTGGACGAACGGCGCGGCCGTGACCCCGAGGACCTGGAGCGCGAGGCCGCCCGGGTCCGCGAGCAGGAGGCCGAGCTGGAGGCGGCCCTGGAGGCGGCGCAGCGGGCCCTGGAGGACACCGTCGAGCACCGCGCCGAACTGGAGCGCGAGCTGGCCGCCGAGGAACGCCGCCTGAAGGACGCCGCGCGGGCGATCGCCGACCGGCGCGAAGGGCTGGCCCGGCTGAGCGGCCAGGTCAACGCCGCCCGCTCGCGGGCCGCCGCCGCCCAGGCCGAGATCGACCGGCTGGC
>NZ_MUND01000478.1:2577-2763 GCF_002154375.1 Streptomyces glaucescens
GGAGGCGGCGCTGACCGCCGCCCGCGAGGCGGTCACCGCCGCGGAACGGAAGCGGGCCGCGACCCAGGCCCGGCACGAGGCCCTGGCCCTGGGCCTGCGCCGCAAGGACGGCACCGGCGCGCTGCTCGCCGCGCAGGATCGTCTCAGCGGCCTCCTGGGACCGGCCGCCGAACTGCTCACGGTCAC
>NZ_MUND01000479.1 GCF_002154375.1 Streptomyces glaucescens
TCCGCCGCGTGGGCGCGAGCAGCCCAGGAGGGCCCGCGGCCGCGAACGGACGGAGGACGCCGGCTCTCACGCGCCCCACCTCACCGCTCCGCCTTGGTCTTGTGCCCTCGCCCCCACTGGAGTCCCCACCCGTACAACCGGTCCAGCTCCGCCTGGAACCCGTACACGAACTTCACCTCGCGCCGGACGATCATCTCCCCCTTCACGTTCTCGATCATCACGACCGCGCAGGACCGGGCTTGCGGGTGCCGCTCGTCGAGATGGATCTCCACCCGGGGCCCGTTGCTCGGATACAGCGTCACCACGGCCTGGGTGCGGTCGAAGGCCGGCGTCTGGTCGTAGATGTAGACGAACACCAGCAGCCGCTTGATCGCCTCCCGGTGGTCGAGATTGACGTAGATCGTCTCTCCGGACCCGGAGCCGAACCGGTCGTCCCCGGTGAGCTTCACGTACGGCGGCGCGTTCACGTCCCCGAAGTAGCCGCCGAGCGGCTGCACCACCCCCTTGGTGCCGTCCTGCAGCTCGTACAGGCACCCCAGGTCGAGGTCGACGTTGACCATGCTCTGGCTGTGCCCGAGCACCTCCGGCGGCTTCAGCGCCTTCAACGGATGGCGCAGCAGGCTCTCCCGCTGCGGGCCCCCGATGTCGGAGCTGCGCATCCGCCAGGCCAGGTTGATCCGCAGATTCCCGGTCGCCGCGCCCTGCTTGGTCAGCGACACCTGACCGTGCCGCTTGGTCAGCTCGATCGCGTTGGTGGCGGCGTTGCCCGAGTCGAACTCGGCCGCCCGTCCACGCCGGAACCCGTCCAGCAAACCCATTCCCGCCCCCTGAAGATCACCGGTCGCACACGACGGCGGGGCGGCCGTGAGGACGTCTGTCCTCGACGACCGCCCCGCTCAGAGCGTTCCTCACCCGTGCGGGCGTCACACCCCCGACGACACCTCGGTCTTGCCCGAGGAGTCAGCTTTTCCCTCGGCCGCCGCCAGCGCCTTGTTGCGGCGGACGGAGGACCAGAAGGAGGCGGCGATCAGGATGACACCGATGGAACCGGTGATGAGCTCGGGGATCTCGTACTGGATGGTGACCAGCAGGATGACCGCGAGGGCGCCGATCGCGTAGTGCGCGCCGTGCTCCAGGTAGACGTACTCGTCCAGAGTGCCCTGGCGGACCAGGTACACGGTGAGCGACCGGACGTACATGGCGCCGATGCCGAGACCGAGGGCCATCAGCACGATGTCGTTGGTGACGGCGAAGGCGCCGATGACACCGTCGAAGGAGAACGACGCGTCCAGGACCTCGAGGTAGAGGAACATGAAGAACGCGGCCTTGCCGGCCAGGACGACCGCCGAGCGGGGCTTGCCGGCCCGTACGGCCTCTTCCTCGGCCTCGTGCTCGCGCTCCTCCTCTTCCTCGAGCTTGTCCTCGAAGTAGCCGGAGAGACCGCCGACGACCAGATAGGTGATGAGACCGGCGACGCCGGAGAGCAGCACCGTCTCCGCCTTGTCCGCGGGCCCGGCGTGCAGGTGGGCGTGGGTGGCGAAGGTCATCGAGGTGATCAGCAGGACGATCAGCGCGATGCAGACCGACAGCATGTCGACCTTGCCGAGCTTGGCCAGCGGGCGCTCCAGCCAGCCCAGCCACTTGATGTCCCGGTCCTCGAAGATGAAGTCGAGGAAGATCATCAGCAGGAACATGCCACCGAAGGCCGCGATCGCCGGGTGGGCGTCGGTGACCAGTTCCTCGTAGCGGTTCTGGTCGGTGAGCGCGAGGTCGACGGCCTCGATCGGCCCGAGCTGGGCGCTGATGGAGACGATCACGACCGGGAAGACCAGCCGCATGCCGAAGACGGCGATGAGGATGCCGATCGTCAAGAAGATCTTCTGCCAGAACGGGCTCATCTTCTTGAGGATTCCGGCGTTGACAACGGCGTTGTCGAAGGACAGCGAGATCTCCAGGACGGAGAGGATCGCCACGACGCCGAAGGCGGTCCACCCCCCGTACAAGACCGCTGCGACGAGGCCGAGCGCGGTGACCGCGAACGACCAGCCGAACGTTTTCAGAACCACTGGCAACCCAATCCCTTGTGTACGGGCTGTACGGGATCCTCCCCCGCGCCGCACCCGGCTTTACGAAACGTTGACTCCGAAGTCTAGAGCGATGCCCCGCAGCCCCGACGCGTACCCCTGACCGACCGCCCGGAACTTCCATTCTCCCTGGTAGCGGTAGACCTCGCCAAAGATCATGGCGGTCTCGGTGGAGGCGTCCTCGCTGAGGTCGTAGCGGGCCAGCTCCACACCGTCCGCCTGGTTGACGACTCGGATGAAGGCGTTGCCGACCTGGCCGAAGGTCTGTCCTCGCTCGTCGGCCATGTGGATCGAGACCGGGAAGACGATCTTGTCGCACTGGGCGGGGACCTTCGACAGGTCGATCAGGAGCGACTCGTCGTCGCCGTCGCCCTCACCGGTGAGGTTGTCACCGGTGTGCTCGACCGAGCCGTCCGGACTCTTGAGCTGGTTGTAGAAGACGAACCACTCGTCGCCCATGACCCGGCCGCCGCTGCACACCAGGGCGCTGGCGTCGAGGTCGAAGGGGGCTCCGGTGGTGGAGCGCGCGTCCCAGCCGAGCCCGATCATCACCTGCGTGAGGTTCGGTGCGGCCTTGGACAGGGAGACATTGCCTCCCTTGGCGAGCGTGACGCCCATGATGCTTGTCCCTCCCCGAGGTGCTGCGCGTTCTCTGGCTGTCCTGCGCGTCCGGCGCCGCACGTAAACCGTGCGACGCCGGACGGAGACCTTCTCAGGACCTTCAGACGGCTCAGACGTTCACGCCGAAGTCCTGCGCGATGCCGCGCAGACCCGAGGCATAGCCCTGGCCGATGGCCCGGAACTTCCACTCCGCGCCGTGCCGGTACAGCTCGCCGAAGACCATGGCGGTCTCGGTGGAGGCGTCCTCGCTGAGGTCGTAGCGGGCGATCTCCGCGCCGCCGGCCTGGTTCACCACGCGGATGTAGGCGTTGCGGACCTGGCCGAAGTTCTGCGAGCGGGACTCCGCGTCGTAGATGGAGACCGGGAAGACGATCTTGTCGATGTCGGCCGGGAGGCCGGCCAGGTTGACGTTGATCTGCTCGTCGTCGCCCTCGCCCTCACCGGTGAGGTTGTCACCGGTGTGCTCCACCGAGCCGTCGGGGCTCTTGAGGTTGTTGAAGAACACGAAGTGGCCGTCGCTGATGACCTTGCCGGCGTTGTTCAGCAGCAGCGCGCTCGCGTCGAGGTCGAAGTCCGTGCCGGTCGTGGTGCGCACGTCCCACCCCAGACCGACGATGACCGCGGTCAGGCCCGGGGCCTCCTTGGTCAGCGAAACGTTGCCGCCCTTGCTGAGGCTGACTCCCACGAGTCCTCCATTGGTGTTTTGGGGCGGGGAGCCCCGTCGTGCGTTGGTAACGGATCGAACGAGTCGATCCTAGTGACGGGTTCCCGGACACCGCAGGCCCTGGGGGCCGAAGAATCAGAGGGTGTCGAGGGCCTTGACGTACTCGTTCAGGTCACGGGCGTCCGGCAGGCCGTTGACGACCGTCCAGCGGACCACGCCCTCCTTGTCGATGACGAAGGTGCCGCGCACCGCGCAGCCCTTGCCCTCGTCGAAGACTCCGTAGGCGCGGCTGACCTCGCCGTGCGGCCAGAAGTCGCTCAGCAGCGGGTACTCCAGGCCCTCCTGCTCGGCGAAGACGCGCAGGGTGTGGATGGAGTCGTTGGACACGGCGAGCACCTGGGTGTCGCGGTCGGAGAACTTCGGCAGGTTGTCGCGCACCTCGCACAGCTCTCCCGTGCAGACACCGGTGAAGGCGAAGGGGTAGAAGAGCAGCACCACGTTCTTGTCGCCGCGGAAGTCCGAGAGCTTCACGGTGCGGCCGTGGTTGTCCAGCAGTTCGAAGTCGGGCGCCTTGTCGCCGACCTGGATCGCCATCGTCGTGTCATCCCTTCGATGAGCCGTTCGGACGATGACACCTTACGCAGCGGCCGGGGAAAGCCGACGGACGGGTCGAGGTGGTTTCGACCCGTCCGTACTCGGCTGTTCAGCGGAAGGTCACCGCTTGGTCTTGGCCGCCTTCGGCGTCGCCAGACGGCTGCCGCTCCAGTCCTTGCCCACGCTGACGCTCTTGGACGCCGTGAGGCCGGCGGTCGTCGCGGCTTCCGAGATGTCGCTCGGCTCCACATACCCCGCACGGCCGGTCTTCGGCGTGAGAAGCAGGATCGCGCCGCCTTCCTCGATGTACGTGGTGGCGTCCACCAGCGCATCCGTCAGGTCGCCGTCTTCGTCACGGAACCAGAGCACAACGGCGTCGGCCACGTCGTCGTATTCCTCGTCCATCAGGTCGCCCTCGATGACTTCCTCGATGGACTCGCGGAGCTCCTGGTCGACGTCGTCGTCGTAGCCGATCTCCTGGACCACCTGCCCGGGCTGGAACCCCAGCCTGGCGGCAGGGTTCGTCCGCTCCTCCGCGTGGTCCGCGGTCGCGCTCACGGGTTGCCTCCTGATCATGTCTTGGGAATGTCTCAGCCACGCGCGTGCGCGAAGCATTGGCCGTAGTCCACACGGGCGGGACGGATCGCGCAAGTACCCGGCGTTTCAGACCGCCGAAACGGTGACGATCCGGGCCGTGTCGCCGCAACTCCAGCCACGCGAATCCAGGCCGAGGTGACACACACCACACCTATCTGCCCTGTTTGTGCGTTTGGGAACCATCCAGGGGTACGAGATTCGAACGTACAGCGGTTACCTCTCGGTACAGGTGACGTTTGCCGCCGTGAGGTACACGATGGGGAACGGCGCAAGCATGCGGAAAACAGCTTCGAACAGCCCCAAACAGCCCTCTGACAGGTAAGGACCAGCGTGGCTTCCGGATCCGATCGCAATCCGATCATCATTGGCGGCCTTCCGAGTCAGGTTCCTGACTTCGACCCCGAGGAGACGCGGGAATGGCTCGACTCCCTCGACGCCGCCATCGACGAGCGGGGCCGTGAGCGCGCCCGCTATCTGATGCTCCGGCTGATCGAGCGGGCCCGCGAGAAGCGCGTGGCCGTGCCGGAGATGCGCAGCACGGACTACGTCAACACCATCGCCACCAAGGACGAGCCGTTCTTCCCGGGCAACGAGGAGATCGAGCGCAGGATCCTCAACGCCACCCGCTGGAACGCCGCCGTGATGGTCTCCCGCGCCCAGCGCCCGGGCATCGGCGTCGGCGGCCACATCGCCACCTTCGCCTCCTCCGCCTCCCTGTACGACGTGGGCTTCAACCACTTCTTCCGGGGCAAGGACGAGGGCGACGGCGGCGACCAGGTCTTCTTCCAGGGACACGCCTCGCCGGGCATCTACGCGCGCGCCTACCTGCTGGACCGGCTGTCCGAGCAGCACCTCGACGGCTTCCGCCAGGAGAAGTCGAAGGCGCCGTACGGGCTGTCCTCCTACCCGCACCCGCGGCTGATGCCGGACTTCTGGGAGTTCCCGACCGTGTCCATGGGCCTCGGCCCGATCGGCGCGATCTACCAGGCGCGGATGAACCGCTACATGCACGCGCGCGACATCGCGGACACCTCCAGGTCGCACGTCTGGGCGTTCCTCGGGGACGGCGAGATGGACGAGCCGGAGTCGCTCGGCCAGCTGACCATCGCCGCCCGGGAGGGCCTGGACAACCTGACCTTCGTCGTCAACTGCAACCTCCAGCGGCTCGACGGCCCGGTGCGCGGCAACGGCAAGGTCATCCAAGAGCTTGAGTCGGTCTTCCGGGGCGCCGGCTGGAACGTGATCAAGCTGATCTGGGACCGGTCGTGGGACCCGCTGCTCGCGCAGGACCGGGACGGCATCCTCGTCAACAGGATGAACACCACGCCGGACGGCCAGTTCCAGACGTACGCCACCGAGTCCGGCGCGTACATCCGCGAGCACTTCTTCGGCGACGACCAGCGGCTGCGCGCGATGGTCGCGAACATGACCGACGACCAGATCCTGCACCTCGGGCGCGGCGGCCACGACCACAAGAAGATCTTCGCGGCGTTCTCGGCGGCCAAGGCGCACAAGGGCCAGCCGACGGTGATCCTGGCCAAGACGATCAAGGGCTGGACGCTGGGCCCGAACTTCGAGGGCCGCAATGCCACCCACCAGATGAAGAAGCTGACGGTCGACGACCTCAAGCGCTTCCGGGACCGGCTGCACCTGCCGATCCCCGACAAGGAGCTGGAGAGCGGTCTCCCGCCGTACTACCACCCCGGACGGGACTCCGAGGAGATCCAGTACATGCACGACCGGCGCCAATCGCTGGGCGGGTACGTGCCGACCCGGGTCGTCCGGTCGAAGCCGCTGGCACTGCCGGGCGACCAGACGTACGCGACCGTGAAGAAAGGCTCCGGTCAGCAGTCCATCGCCACGACCATGGCGTTTGTGCGGCTGCTCAAGGACCTCATGCGGGACAAGGAGATCGGCAAGCGGTTCGTGCTGATCGCACCGGACGAGTACCGCACTTTCGGCATGGACTCGTTCTTCCCGAGTGCGAAGATCTACAACCCGCTGGGCCAGCAGTACGAGGCGGTCGACCGCGATCTGCTGCTCGCCTACAAGGAGTCGCCCACCGGCCAGATGCTGCACGACGGCATCTCGGAGGCCGGCTGCACCGCCTCGCTGGTCGCGGCCGGCTCGGCGTACGCCACCCACGGCGAGCCGCTGATCCCGGTCTACGTCTTCTACTCGATGTTCGGTTTCCAGCGCACCGGCGACCAGTTCTGGCAGATGGCCGACCAGCTGGCGCGCGGCTTCGTCCTGGGCGCGACCGCCGGACGCACCACCCTGACCGGTGAAGGCCTCCAGCACGCGGACGGCCACTCCCAGCTGCTCGCCTCCACCAACCCGGGCTGCGTGGCGTACGACCCCGCCTTCGGGTTCGAGATCGCGCACATCGTCAAGGACGGGCTGCGGCGGATGTACGGCGGCAGCCAGGAGCACCCGCACGGTGAGGACGTCTTCTACTACCTGACCGTCTACAACGAGCCGATCCAGCACCCGGCCGAACCGGACGACGTGGACGTCGAGGGCATCCTCAAGGGCGTCTACCGGTTCAGCGAGGGCACGGCCGGTGAGATCCCGGCGCAGATCATGGCGTCCGGCGTGGCCGTCCCCTGGGCGGTCGAGGCGCAGCGGATGCTCGCCGAGGAGTGGAACGTCCGGGCCGACGTGTGGTCCGCGACCTCCTGGAACGAGCTGCGGCGGGACGCGGTGGCGTGCGAGGAGCACAATCTGCTGCACCCCGAGGAGGAGCAGCGGGTGCCCTACGTGACCCGGAAGCTGTCCGGCGCGCAGGGTCCGTTCGTGGCCGTCTCCGACTGGATGCGGTCGGTTCCCGACCAGATCGCGCGATGGGTGCCCGGGGCGTACCAGTCGCTCGGCGCGGACGGGTTCGGCTTCGCCGACACCCGGGGCGCGGCCCGCCGCTTCTTCCACATCGACGCCCAGTCGATCGTGGTCGCGGTGCTCGCCGAGCTGGCGAAGGCGGGGAAGGTGGACCGGTCGGTGCTGAAGCAGGCCGTGGACCGGTACCAGCTGCTCGACGTCGCGGCGGCGGACCCGGGGGCCGCGGGCGGCGACGCGTAAGGCGGACCTGCCGGTGGGGGCGGCGGACCTGCGGTCCGCCGCCCCCTTCGCGTTTCCTACGATGCCCGGCATGAAGGACGAGTCCGCGCGGGTCCGGTGGGAGCAGCGCACACAGAAACCCCTGATGGGGCTGGCCGTGGCCTTCGCGGTCGCCTACGCCGTGCCGATCGTGCACAGCTCGGCGAGCGAGTCGGTGACGTTCGGCTGCGCGGTCGTCGAGTGGACGGTGTGGGGCGCCTTCGCGGTCGACTACCTGATGCGGCTCGGACTCACCGAGCGGCGCGGGGCGTTCGTACGGCGGCACTGGCTGGACCTGTGCGCGGTGCTGCTGCCGATGATCCAGCCGCTGCGGCTGCTGCGGCTCGTCGCGACGCTGCTGCTCGTCGGGCAGCGGGCACGGATGGCCTCGCAGATCAGGCTGACCACGTATGTCGCCGGGGCCGTGGTGGGGCTGCTGATGTTCGGGTCGCTGGCCGTGCTGTCCGTGGAGCGGGAGGCTCCGGAGGGGAACATCCGCACGCTGGGTGACGCGGTGTGGTGGTCCTTCACGACGATGACGACCGTCGGATACGGCGACCACGCCCCGACGACCGGGGCGGGGCGGCTGCTGGCGGTGGGACTGATGCTGTCCGGGATCGCGCTGCTGGGTCTGGTGACCGCGAACATCGCCGCGTGGTTCATCTCGCGGTTCGAGAGCGATGACGCCGAGGAGCGGCGGCAGACGGAGGCGATCGCCGCGCTGACGGAGGAGGTGCGGGCGCTGCGGGCCGAGGTGGCGGCGCTGCGGGAGCCGCGGTAGGCGGCGCCCTGGCGTGCGCGGCGGGGGGTGCGCGGACCCGGCGTCGCGGGACCGCCGCACCCACCCGTGCCGCCCCTGGGGTCTCCCAGGGACTTGAGGCACTGGGGAAGGAACGACTGCCCGCGGCTCACGGCGGCGGGCAGCGGGTTCTCCCCCGCGCTCTGCCCCGGCTCAGAAGATGCCGGCGCCCGGGGTCGCTCCGGCCAGCAAGCGGAGGGCCAGGAGCGTGTCGATCGCGCCCAGGACCACGGCGACGACGGCCGGGGTCGGGCGGGGGCCCGAGAAGGTGCGGTTCAGAGCCAGCCAGCCGCAGGCGATCGCCGCCGGGCCGAGGATGATGCCCAGAGCGAAGAAGCCCGCGACCGCGCAGATGGCTCCGACGATGCCGAGCGTCGCGCGATCCGGCCCGGTCCGCGACCCCATCCGGCCGCGTGAGCGGGGGTACCTGCGCGTTCCGTGTCCTAAGCCCGCCATCATCAACTCCCTGAACCGTCCGGTTCGTTCGGGTCCGATGAGTCGGGTACCCCCGCTACGCGTCCCAATCCTGTCTGCCGGCGCGCCGCCCCCCTCCAGCGGCGCGCCGCAGCGCAGGGGCGCCCTCCTCGCGGTGCGAACGTGCCAACGGAACATGCCGTTCGGAGGACTGACCCACTGTGACCTGCGGTGCGCTCGGGGCGGGAGAATCTTTAGCGGTGTCACCCTGATAGGGGAAACACCGCCCGGGACGGACGGGACGCCGGCCAGACGTCGGACAGGGCGTCAGATGTGGGCCGCGCCCGCTCCCGCCTCCGCGTTCTCGCCGCGCTTGGTGAGGAACGCGACCAGCACCGCCACGACCGCGACACCCGCGGCGACCAGCGACGCCAGGGACATCCCGGAGAGGAAGGTGTCGTGGGCGACGTCGGTGATCTTCCCGGCGACCTCCTGCGGAGTGCCGGGCGGCACCGGCGCCACGCCGACCTGGACGGCTTCGGAGGCCTGCGCCTGCTGCTCGGGGGTGAGCGGCGGCAGGCCCGCGCCGGCCCAGTTGTCGGCGAGGTCGCTGTCGACCTTGGAGACCATCACGGCACCGAGCACGGCCGTGCCGAGGCTGCCGCCGATCTGCATCGCGGCCTGCTGGAGTCCGCCGGCCACGCCGGACAGCTCCATGGGCGCGTTGCCGACGATGACCTCGGTGGCGCCGACCATGACCGGCGCGAGGCCGAGGCCGAGCAGCGCGAACCACAGGGACATCACACCGCTGCCGGTGTCCGCCGCCAGCGTGGACATGCCGTACATGGCGAGCGCGGTCAGCGCCATGCCGCCGGCCAGCGGCACCCGCGGGCCCAGCTTGGTGATCAGCACGCCCGCGAGCGGGGAGCCGACGATCATCATGCCGGTGAGCGGCAGCAGGTGCAGGCCCGCGTCGATGGGACCCATGCCGTGCACGTTCTGGAGGTAGAACGTCACGAAGAACAGGCCGCCCATGAACGCGATGGCCATGAGGACCATCAGCACCACACCCGCGGAGAGCGGGACCGAGCGGAAGAGGCCCAGCGGGATCAGCGGCTCCGCCACCCGCGTCTCCCAGAAGGCGAACGCGGCGAAGCCGAGCACAGAGGAACCGATGAAGGTCCAGGTCAGGCCGTCGCCCCAGCCCCACTCGGGAGCCTTGATGAGCGCCCACACCAGACAGAACATCGCGGCCGACAGCAGCGCGATGCCCAGGATGTCGAAGGAGCGCGGGGCGTTCTCGGCCCGGTGGTCGAGCAGGATCATCACGCCGAGGACGACGGCGAGGACGCCGACCGGCACGTTGATGAAGAACACCGACTGCCAGTTGACGTGCTCGACGAGCACACCGCCGAGGATCGGGCCGCCCGCGGTGGAGGCGCCGATGACCATGCCCCAGATGCCGATGGCCATGTTCAGCTTCTCGGCCGGGAAGGTGGCCCGCAGCAGGCCGAGCGCGGCCGGCATCAGCAGCGCGCCGAACAGGCCCTGGAGGACGCGGAAGGTGACGACCAGCGCGATGCTGCTGGACATGCCGATGAGGCCGGAGGCGGCGGCGAAGCCGACGACGCCGATGAGGAAGGTCTGCCGGTGGCCGAAGCGGTCACCCAGCTTGCCGGCGGTGATCAGGGCGACCGCGAGGGCGAGGAAGTAGCCGTTGGTGATCCACTGGACGTCGGCGAAGCTCGCCTTCAGGTCTTCCTTGATCGCCGGGTTGGCGATGGCCACGATGGTGCCGTCGAGGGCCACCATCATGACCCCCACGGCGACGGTTATGAGGGTGAACCACGGATGCCCGCGCAGCCCCTTGGCCGGCGCCGAGTTCGACGGGGTTGATGCCGCGTCGTCCCCCGGCCCCGTCTTGTCGATGGTGGTCTGACTAGTCATACGTTCGAGGCTAATGACAGCCGCTGACAGTTGACAAACGATTTCACGTGTCGGTAACTGTCACGTCAACTCGTTAGGGTCTGAACTGGGACAACAGTTCAGAGGAGGGGTGCCATGAACACCGTGACAGCGCCCGGCCTGCGCGAGCGCAAGAAGCAACGCACGCGGGACGCGCTGGTACGGGCCGCCCTCGAACTGTTCACCACCCAGGGGTACGAGCAGACCACCGTCGACGAGATCGCCGCCGCCGTCGACGTCTCCCAGCGCACCTTCTTCCGCTACTTCGCCGGCAAGGAGGACGCCGCCCTCGCCGCCCAGCGCCTCGCGGTGGACCACTTCGTCGCCGCGCTGAGCGCCCGCCCCGCCCAGGAGGCCCCGCTGGAGGCGCTGCGCCGGGCGGTCCAGGACGGCTGGGACACCCTGCACGAGGTCGTCGAGTCCGTCGTGCCGATCGAGCTGTACCTGCGGATGTACCGGGTGATCGAGTCGACGCCGGTGCTGCTCGCCGCCTATCTGCGCAGCGCCACGGAGACCGAGGAGCAGATCGCGCGGCTGATCGCCGAGCGGGAGGGTCTGGACGTGGACACCGATCCGCGGCCGCGGGTGGCGGTGGCCGTGTTCGGCGGAGTGATCCGGGTCACCGAGCGGCTGTGGAGCGCCGGGGACGACTTCAGCGTGGAGGCGCTGCGCGCGCTGACGTCGGCGTACCTCGATCAGGTGGGACCCGCGCTGGCCGCGGAGTGGCGTACGGCGTAGCTCCACGCGCCGGAGCCCGACATGACAGATCATCACTCAAACGTGATGCCTGTCACAGGGTTCACGCGAGACCCTCCCGTTCTCCTAGTGTGTCCTCCCAGTGACTTCCTTCGACACCTCCCCGCACCCCAGCCTCTGGCGCGCCCTGCTCGCGCTGGCAGTGGTGTTCGTCATGCTGGCGACCACCGGCTGGACCGCCCTGAAGGGCCAGCAGGAGACCACCCCGATGCAGGCCTCCCGCGCCGCCTGGGAGAAGGGGAGGATCGACGGACACCCGCTGCCGGACCCCGAGTCCGACCCCGCCCGGCTGACCCGCTTCTTCGCCTCCCTCACCGACGCCCAGCGCGCCCGGCTCGCCCGGCGCTATCCGCTCGCGGTCGGCAACATGAACGGCGCCCCCGTCGACCTGCGCTACCGCGCCAACCGCATCGCCCTCGGCCAGGCCCGCTCGGTGGAGCGGAAACGCATGCACGACACCCGGCTCACCCCGGCCGGGCAGCACGAGGCGGGCCGCCGGATGAACCGCTTCGAAGCGCTGATGCGCGAGGACCGGCACATCCTCGCCTTCGACCCGGAGGGCTCCGGCCGGGTCGCCGAGGTCTTCGGCGACCTCCGCCGGGCCGAGCGGGTCTCCGTCGTCGTCCCCGGCGTCGACACCCACCTGCTCACCTTCCAGCGCACGTACCGCAAGTACTCCGCTCCGGTCGGCATGGCGAAGTCCCTGTACGCCGCCGAGCGCGCCGCGAGCCCGACGACCCGCACGGCGGTGATCGCCTGGGCCGACTACACCACCCCCAGCGGCATCGGCATGGACGCGGCCACCGCGCGCCGCGCCGTGGACGGCGCCGCCCGGCTGACCGCCCTGGTGCGGGCCCTGCCCGGTGACACGCCGGTCTCCCTGTTCTGCCACAGCTACGGCTCCGTGGTGTGCGGCGTCGCCGCGCACGCGCTGCCGGACCGGGTCACCGACATAGCGGTGGCGGGCAGCCCCGGCATGCGGGTCGCCAAGGCCGCCCACCTCGGCACCTCCGCGCATGTGTGGGCGATGCGGGACGCCGACGACTGGATCCAGGACGTGCCGTACCTGGACTTCGGCGGCCTCGGCCACGGCGCGGACCCGATGTCCGCCTCCTTCGGCGCCCGCCTGCTGTCGGCGCGGGACGCCGAGGGGCACGCCGGATACTTCGAACCCGGCACGGACAGCCTCGCCAACCTCGCCGAGATCGGGGTTGGCGCGTACCGCTCGGTGGACTGCGCCGACGATACGGGCATGTGCCGGGCGGGTTTGTCCGGTGCGATGGCGGCCGGACGCGCGTAGAGGCGGAGAAACCACGGTTTGCGCAGGGAGGGGACGAAAGAGCGCGTGCCGCATACGATGAGCCGCATGGGTGACGTACTGGCCGGATTTCATGCCGCCTGGGAGTTCGAGTCCGACTCCGTGCTCATCCGCTACGAACGGGGGATTCGAACACCCAAGCTGTTCCAGGCGCTCGGTGAGCGCAGGGTGCCGCTGACGGCGTTGCAAGGGGTTTCGCTGAGCCCTGGCCGGCGCGGGACCGTCGTCCTGCGGGCGGAGGTGCGGCCAGGGGCCGATCCGCTCCTGGAGGCGGCGGACGGGCAACTCAAGGAGCACGGCGATCCGTACCGGCTGGTGCTGCCGGCCGAGAAGGAGACGCTCGCCGAGTACTACGCCGACGAGCTGCGGGCGCTGCTGACCGAGTCGGGGCCCGCCGACCGGTTCCTGGTCGCCGGGCCGGCCGGGCCGCTGTCCTTCAAGGCGTACGACGGGAAGGCGTCCTTCGACGGGACGACCGTGCGGTTCCGGTGGTTCTGGACCGGGGCGTCGTCGGCGAAGTGGAAGGCCGGGGACCAGAGTTTCCCCGTCGCCGAGCTGGGGGGCGTCGAGTGGCGGTCGCCGGAGCTGTTCGAGGGGTATCTGCGGCTGCTGCGGCGGGACGGGGCCGATCAGCCCGCGCAGGCCGACCAGGATCCCGCGGCGGTGGTGTTCGGGCTGGGGTACGGGCCCGTGCACGAGTCGCTGCCGTTCGCGGCGGCCGTGCTGGACGCAGTGCGGGCGCGGGGGCCGATGGCCGCGGTGACCGCGGCGCACCGGCGCCGCGACCCCGCGGACATCGCCGAGCGGATCCGGCATCTCGGGGAGCTGCATCAGGCCGGACTGGTCACCGATGAGGAGTTCTCCGTGAAGAAGGCCGAATTGCTCGCGGAGCTCTAGGTCGTGTCCGCAAA
>NZ_MUND01000048.1 GCF_002154375.1 Streptomyces glaucescens
TGGACGCGCTGCGGGCGCTCGGCGTCCGGGCCGGGTTCATCAACTCCACGCAGGACTTCGACGAGCGGCGGGTCGTCGAAGCGGAGTTCCTGGCGGGCGAGCTGGACCTGCTCTATCTGGCGCCGGAGCGGCTGCGGGTGCAGGCCACGCTGGACCTGCTCTCCCGCGGCAAGATCTCCGTCTTCGCGATCGACGAGGCGCACTGCGTCTCCCAGTGGGGCCACGACTTCCGCCCCGACTACCTGGCCCTCTCCCTGCTCGGCGAGCGCTGGCCGGACGTCCCGCGGATCGCCCTCACGGCGACGGCCACCCGCGCCACGCACCAGGAGATCACCCAGCGGCTGAACATGCCGGCGGCCCGGCACTTCGTGGCGAGCTTCGACCGGCCCAACATCCAGTACCGGATCGTGCCGAAGGCCGACCCGAAGAAGCAGCTGCTGAGCTTCCTGCGCGAGGAGCACGCGGGCGACGCGGGCATCGTGTACTGCCTGTCGCGCAACTCGGTCGACAAGACGGCGGAGTTCCTCTCCCGCAACGGCATCGAGGCGGTGCCGTACCACGCGGGCCTGGACGCGGGCACGCGCGCCGCCCACCAGTCCCGCTTCCTGCGCGAGGAGGGCCTGGTGGTGGTCGCGACCATCGCCTTCGGCATGGGCATCGACAAGCCGGACGTCCGGTTCGTCGCCCACCTGGACCTGCCCAAGTCGGTGGAGGGGTACTACCAGGAGACGGGCCGCGCGGGCCGCGACGGACTGCCGTCCACGGCCTGGATGGCGTACGGCCTCAACGACGTGATCCAGCAGCGCAAGCTGATCCAGTCCGGCGAGGGGGACGAGGCCTTCCGGCGGCGGGCCCAGGCCCACCTCGACGCGATGCTCGCGCTGTGCGAGACCGCCGAGTGCCGGCGCGGGCAGCTGCTCGCCTACTTCGGCCAGGAGCCGGA
This sequence comes from Streptomyces glaucescens, assembly GCF_002154375.1. Taxonomy (GTDB): domain Bacteria; phylum Actinomycetota; class Actinomycetes; order Streptomycetales; family Streptomycetaceae; genus Streptomyces; species Streptomyces glaucescens. The sequence continues at coordinate 944 of NZ_MUND01000048.1, forward strand.
CACGAACGGCTGCGGCAACTGCGACACGTGTCTGACCCCGCCCGAGACCTGGGACGGCACGGTCGCCGCGCAGAAGGTGCTGTCGACGGTGGTGCGGCTGCAGCGGGAGCGCGGACAGAAGTTCGGCGCGGTGCAGATCGTCGACATCCTGCTGGGCAAGCGCACCGGCAAGGTGATCCAGTTCGACCACGACCAGCTGTCCGTGTTCGGCATCGGCGACGAGCTGACCGAGGGCGAATGGCGGGGCGTCATCCGGCAGCTGCTCGCGCAGGGCCTGCTCGCCGTCGAGGGGGAGTACGGCACTCTGGTGCTGACCGAGGCCAGCGGGACGGTGCTGCGGCGGGAGCGGGAGGTGCCGCTGCGCAAGGAGCCGAAGAAGCCGGTGACCGCGAAGTCGTCGGCGTCCTCCGGGCGCGGCGAGCGCAAGCCGAAGACGGCCGCCGCCGCCGAGCTGCCGGCGGAGCTGGTGCCGGCCTTCGAGGCGCTGCGCGCCTGGCGGGCGGAGCAGGCCCGGGAGCAGGGCGTCCCGGCGTACGTGATCTTCCACGACGCGACCCTGCGGGAGATCGCCACCGTGTGGCCGTCCTCGGTGCGCGAGCTGGGCGGGATCAGCGGCGTCGGCGAGAAGAAGCTGGCGACGTACGGGGAGGGCGTCCTCGCGGTCCTCGCCGAGCTGGGCGCCCGCCCGGGCCCGGCTCCGGCGTCCACCGGAACCGAGTCCGGGGCCGCCGCCCCGGGGACCGTCACCGCCCCCGAACCCGACGACCCCTTCGGGCCGGACGACTGGCCCGAGGAGGAGCCCGACTGGTCGTAGGCCGGGTCCGCATGGGAAGCGCCGGCGTCCGCCGCGCCGCCTTCGGGGCGGTCGCTTTACCGGAAGCCCGGCAATCCCGTCCCGGCTCTGCTTCGCTGGAGGCTCCGACGATCACAGGAGGTCGATACGCATGGCGCTCACGCACTGGGGCTTCATCTACACGGCGGACGGCAGCGCGGCGGGTGGCGAGGTCAGAGTCGTGGACACCGGGGCATGCCGCACCGTGCTGGTCGGGGTGGGAAAGCCCGAGGAGGGCATCGAGGCCGCGCGCCGCCTGGTGGACGAGGGCGTGCAGCTGATCGAACTGTGCGGGGGCTTCGGGCCGGTATGGGCCGGGCGCCTCATCGAGGCGATCGACGGCGCCGTACCCGTGGGCGTGGTCGGCTACGGGCCCGAGGCGATCGACCAGGTGCACGCGATCTTCTCCTGACATCCGCGCCCGCGCGATGCCGGAGGCCGCCGCGGGACTCAGCTCAGTGCCGTCAGCCCCGGCGCGAAGGTGATCAGCAGCGGCAGCAGCGGGACCAGGGCCGCCACCGTCGTCGTCAGGGCCCGGTGGCGGCGGCCCAGCCGGGGCGGCGGCTCCAGCAGCCGGTCGACGCGCTCGCCGAGCAGCCGGTGGCTGGAGGAGCAGGACAGCACGCCCCGATGCTGGTTCAGCTCGATCAGGGCGAGCGCGGTGGTGAGGTGACCGCAGCGCCGGGAGGCGGTGTCGTCGGCGGCCAGCTCGACCAGCCGGTGGGTCTGGTCGCAGAAGTGGGCGAACAGCGGGACCCGGGGGAAGCCGGTGGCCAGGGCGGTCGACAGGTGCAGCAGCCAGTCGTGGCGGGCCCGGGCGTGACCGCGCTCATGGGTGAGGACCGCGTCGAGCTGGTGGTCGGTGAGCCGGTGCAGGGCGCCGGTGGTGACGACCAGCTGCGCCGGGTGGCCCGGCAGCCACCAGGCGTCCGGGTACTCGTCCTCCAGGACCAGCAGCGGCCCCCGTCCGGCCGGGAGCCCGGCGGGCAGGTCGGGGGCGCGTTCCCGCAGGTGGGCACGGGCCTGACCGCGCCGGCGGCGGGCCTCGGCCAGTTCCCGGGCGAGCATCGCGGTGGTCCAGGCGGCCCCGCAGGCCAGCAGCAGGGTGAGCGCGGTGGCCCAGGGCGGCGCGGCGGACAGGTCGTAGGCGGCGGTGACGGCGGGCGGGGCCGGGGCGAAGACCCGGTCGCGGACGGTCTGGAAGACCGCCGCCGCACCGAGCGTCAGCGCGGTCAGACAGCACAGCAGGACGGTCGCGACCAGGCACTGCCACACCCACAGTGCCACCACCGGCTCCCGTTCGGGCCAGGCGGCGCGGGTCAGCGCACGGGGGACCGGCACGGCGGCCGTCAGGGCGAGAACGCTCAGCAGGAGCAGGCAGACGGTCATGCCACGGGCTCCGGATCTGGAGTGAGGGTCGGCTTCGGTGGTACGGGTGGCGTGGCGCGGGCGCGCGCCGTCCGCATCCCGTACCGGCGTCGCGCACTGCGCCCGCCGCCAGTATGACGGCGGGCGGGGTCCGGAGTCAGCGCCCGGACCGACGCGTTACCGGAAGTCACCCTTCCAGGAGCAACCGGCCTGCCGGACGCGGTGGTTCAGCCGGAAACAGCGGTTCAGGCAGGAACGGCGGTTCAGGCGGGAACGATCGTTCCCGTCACCTCGCCCAGCCCCACCCGGGCCCCGCCCGGACCCGGTGCCCAGGCCGTCAGGGTGACCGTGTCGCCGTCCTCCAGGAAGGTGCGCTTGCCGTCGGGCAGCTCGAGCGGGTCACGGCCGTTCCAGGTCAGCTCCAGCAGGGAGCCGCGCTGGGCGGGCTCGGGGCCGCTGACGGTGCCGGAGCCGTAGAGGTCGCCGGTGCGCAGGGCGGCGCCGTTGACGGTCATGTGGGCGAGTTGCTGGGCCGCGGTCCAGTACATGGTGGAGAAGGGCGGCTCGGAGACGACATGGCCGTTGACGGCGACGGAGATGCGCAGGTCGTAGCCGCCGGGCTCCTCGTCGGCGTCGTCGAGGTAGGGCAGCAGCGCGTGGGTGCGCTCCGGCGCTGCCACCCGGGCGTCCTCCAGGGCGTCCAGCGGGGTGATCCACGCGGACACGGAGGTGGCGAAGGACTTGCCGAGGAAGGGGCCGAGGGGCACGTACTCCCAGGCCTGGATGTCGCGCGCCGACCAGTCGTTGAGCAGGCACAGCCCGAAGACGTGCTCCCGGAAGTCGCCCAGCGCGACCGGGTGGCCCATCCGCGAGGGCACGCCGACGACGAAGCCGACCTCCGCCTCGATGTCCAGGCGGACGGACGGCCCGAAGACGGGCGCGGGGTCGGCGGGCGCCTTGCGCTGGCCCGCGGGGCGGACGATCTCGGTGCCGGAGACGACGACCGTGCCGGAGCGGCCGTGGTAGCCGATCGGCAGGTGCTTCCAGTTGGGGGTGAGCGAGTCGGGGGCGTCCGGACGGAACATCCGGCCGACGTTGCGGGCGTGGTTCTCCGAGGCGTAGAAGTCGACGTAGTCGGCGACCTCGAAGGGCAGATGCAGGGTCACCGACGACAGGGGGTGCATCAGCGGGGCGACGGTCTCGCGGTGGGAGGGCACGGTCACCCAGGCGGTGAGCGCGCGCCGGACGTCCGACCAGGCGGTGCGGCCGGCCGCGAGCAGCGGGCCCAGTGTGGGCCGGGCGAGCAGGGAGGCGTACGGGGAGCCGAGCGCCAGGGCCGCCGCGCCGGCGTCGAGCACATGGTCGCCGAGCCGGACGCCGACGGTCCGCTGCTCGGAACCGGCGGGCGAGAACACGCCGTACGGAAGGTTGTGCGGACCGAAGGGGTCGCCCTCGGGGACATCGAAGGGGGGCATGGGGTACTGCCTCACTTTCGTACGTGCGGTCCATGCGGTCGCGCCAACGTTACGGCGGTGATCCCGGTTTGGGCAGTGCTCAAAATGCCGTTGATGTCGCGAATGCCCTCCGCCGCCCGCTGCCGGGCCGGGAACTCCCGGCCGGCTCGGGTGGGTCGGCGGTCTCGCCCGGAGTCCTCCGGGCGGTGTCCGGCCGGGTACGGGGTCACGGGTCCCGTCCCGGGCTGTCACAGGCTCGCTCCTGGGGGTGAAAACCGGATGGCCAGAAGGGAGTTGAGGGTGAGCGGGCCGGGCGCGCGGTCCGTATTCTCTGGTCATGGTCCTCCCCACCGCATATGCCGCGCGCACCGCCGCGTACTCCCTCATCGCCACCGACCTCGACGGCACCCTGCTGCGCGGCGACGACACGGTCTCCGACCGGTCGCGTGCCGCCCTCGCGCGGGTGGCGGCGGCCGGCGCCCGGCATCTGGTGGTGACCGGACGGCCGGCCCCGCGGGTGCGTCCGCTGCTGGAGGACCTGGGCGGCACGGGGCTGGCGGTGTGCGGGCAAGGGGCGCAGCTGTACGACGTGGGCGCGGACCGGCTGCTGTGGTCGGTGACCCTGGACCGGGAGCTGGCGGAGACCGCGCTCGGCAAGATCGAGGCCGAGGTGGGGCAGGTGTACGCGGCGGTCGACCAGGACGGGACCGACGGGCTGACGCTGATCGAGCCGGGCTACCGGATGCCGCACCCCACGCTCCCCGCGGTGCGGGTCGAGCGGCGCCGTGACCTGTGGGGCGAGCCCATCAGCAAGGTGCTGCTGCGTCACCCCACGCTGAGCGACGACGAGTTGGCGGGCGTGGCCCGCGCGGTGATCGGCTCGCTCGCGACCGTCACCATGTCGGGTCCGGGGACGGTGGAACTGCAGCCGTGCGGCATCACCAAGGCGACCGGCCTGGCGCTGGCCGCCGAGCATCTGGGGCTGCGTCGCGAGGACACCCTCGCCTTCGGGGACATGCCCAACGACATCCCGATGTTCGACTGGGCCGCGCGCGGCGTGGCGATGGCCAACGCCCATCCCGAACTCAAGGCGGTGGCCGACGAGGTGACCCTGTCGAACGAGGACGACGGCATCGCCGCCGTCCTCGAACGGCTCTACGGTGAAGCGGGGTGCGTGGCTCAGTACGCGCCGAAGACGTTGTCGATGGAGCCGTAGCGGTCGGCCGCGTAGTTGCAGGCGGCGACGATGTTCGCGACCGGGTCGTACGGGTCGTAGGCCGTGCCGGGCACGTGGTAGGCGGCGAAGGTCGGGTCGATGACCTGGAGCAGGCCCTTGGAGGGGGTGCCCGCGGCGGCGTTGGAGTCCCACAGGTTGATGGCCTGCGGGTTGCCGGAGGACTCGCGCATGATGTTGCGGTAGATGCCGTCGTAGCTGCCCGGGATCCCGTGCTGCGACATGACCGACAGCGCCTGGCGGATCCAGCCGTCGAGGTTGTTGGGGTACGCCGTCGCGGCGGTGGCCGCGGCCGGGGTGGCCGCGGAGGCGGTGGTCGCGCCGATCAGCGGCAGCGCGAGCACGGCCGCGCCGGTGCCGGCGGCGGCGAGGGCGCGGGCGAGGCGGGTGCGGCGGCTACGGGTCGAGCGGCTGTTGGCGGGCAGGCCGTTGGCAGGCATGGTGCATGTCCTCTCCGCCGCCTGCGGGGTGAGCTGTCGGGTTCGGGCTGGGAGGTGCCCGGCCGTGCGCCTGAGCGCACGGCTTCACCCCGAGCCGGTCCTGGGCACGTGCCCGGACCGGCGACTTACCTGGGTCCCCCGCTCCTGCCGTACGAGTGAGTTCGCGGTTGGGTGACGCGGGCGGCGGCAGGATTCGGCGTTCCGCCCGACGGAGCGGGAACGTATGCGAGAGCGAGTGTCCGGAACAAGTAGCGGATTCACATATGGCGCTCATGGTCCATGATCGTGGCGTATGGGGTACTTGATCCTTTGCGGTGGGCAGGGCCCAACTGGCAAGGAGGGGCAAGGAAAAGAGGGGAGACCTGCGAGGGGGCTGTGACCGAGCCCTCGTGAGTCAACTCACGTGCGAGCGCAAGAGCGGCAAAACGGGCAATTGGCTCATTGCGTGTCAACTCACCTTCAGCTCGCGGTCCGTGGGATCCGCTTCTCCCAGGTGCGATGGAAGACCACCTCTCCGCCTTCCGTGCACATCACCTCATTCACGGACAGAAAGGACCGGGCGTCGCAGCTCAGCTCCGAGCGCACCCGCACGGTCGTGTCCCAGGCCGACTCGGGGCGGTGCAGCCGGACCGACCGGTCGGAGCGGACGCGGGCCGAGAGGGGGTCGTCCTCGCGGACCGTGCAGGTCTCCACGGCGTCCTCGGTCAGTTCCAGCCCGTCCGGGTGCATACGGGTGCCGCCCTGCCCGGGAGTGGTCTCCACCCGCCACTCGCCCGCGGCCACGTCCCGCACCACCAGCCGGCCCGGGCGCGGCTCGTCCAGCATGGCGGGGACGCTCACGCCCAGCGGCGCGGCCTGCTCGGGCTCCTCGAAGCCGATCGCCTCCTGGGCATCCCGCGCGCGGACCGGCAGTGCGAGCGTGCTGCCCGCCGGGTCCAGGGTGAACCCGGCCGCCGTGTCGGGCTGCGGCCAGATCCACGGCCAGTACGCGGAGGAGACGGCGAGCCGGATGCGATGGCCGGGCGGGAAGGCGTGGCCGATGCCGTCCAGCTCGAACAGCACGTCCTCCGTCGCCCCCGGCTCCCACGGCACCGTGCGGTCCGGGCCCCGGCGCGCCGAGAGGTTCAGCACACCCCGCGTGACCAGGGTCGACGCGCCGTCCGGCGCCACGTCGCAGAGCCGGGCGATCACCTGCCCGCGCGGCACCTCGCAGGTCAGCCGCAGCCGCACCCGGGGTCGTCCCAGCACCCAGGTCTCCTCCGCCACCGCGAACTCGAAGCAGGCCGAGCGCGCGTCCTCCGCCCGCTGGTCGGGCGGCAGGTCGGCGTCGTCGCCGAGCGGGCGGAACCGGCCGGCGTCGAGGCCGGTGTGCAGGGGGGACCGTACGAGGACGGGCGCGCCCTGGAGGGCGTAGGTGATCGGTGTCACGTTCGGCGACGGCCAGGCGGGCTCCCCGACCCAGCGTCCGGGCAGCGTGGGGTAGGTGGTGGCCGGGCGGTGGGAGTCGCTGACGTAGGCGCGCAAGCGCGGCTCGTCCAGGACGCCCGTGTCCGCGTCCTTCAGCCAGTGGTCCCACCAGCGCAGGGTCTCCTGGAGGAAGCCGATGGCCGGACCGGGCGGCAGGCCGCGGTCGGGGTACTGGTGGGACCAGGGGCCGATCAGGCCGCGGACGCGGTCGGCGGGCAGGTGCTCGACCAGGCGGAGCACGGTGTCGCGGTGCGGGTCGTGCCAGCCGCCGACCGCGAGCACGGCCGCCCGGATCGCGCCGTGGCCGTCGCGGACGCTGCCGTGCCGCCAGTAGTCGTCCCGCGTCTGGTGGGCCAGCCAGGTGTGCGTGAAGGGCTCGGCCTCCTCCAGGCGCCGCAGCCACAGCTCCCGCCACCCCTCGCCGGCGTACCGCGGGTCGGGCGGCCGGCAGGCGAGGGCGAGCAGCGTCGCCGCCCGGGTGTGCATGTCCTCCGCGAGGACGGAACCTCCCCTGTAGTGCGCGTCGTTGTCGTATCGGTCGTCCGCACAGCTGACCGCGACGACCGCCTTCAGCGGCTCGGGCGCGAGGGCCGCGACCCGGAGGGAGGTGCAGCCGCCCCAGGAGATGCCGAACATGCCGACCCTGCCGTCGCACCAGGGCTGGTCCGCCAGCCAGCGCACCACCTCCGCCCCGTCGGCCGCCTCTTGCGCGGAGCCCTCGTCCGCGGGCAGCCCCTCGCTGTTGCCGTACCCGCGGACGTCGACCCGGACGGAGGCGTAGCCGTGGCCCGCGTACCAGGGGTGGCGCTGGGCGTCGCGGGGCGCGGTCCCGTCGGTCAGGCGGTACGGCAGGTATTCGAGGAGCGCAGGTACGGGCTCGTCCGTCAGCGGGCGCCACACGCGCGCGTAGAGGAGGGTCCGGTCCGGCAGCGGGATCCGGACGTCCTGGCGGGTGGTCTCGTAGGGGAAGGACGTACGGATGCGCGTGCTCATCGGGCGGACCTCGGGTGCGGGGGCGGCCGGCGGGCATGTTCATGCCGCTTCGGACGATCGGGCCGCGGTGGAACGCAGGAATGCGGGCACGGGCGGCGGGGAGGAGTACGGGAGCGGTGCGGGCGGGGGCGAAGTCGATGAATATCCCTTCTTATCAACTGATCAAAAACATACCGGGCGTGATCCGATACCGCCCGTGCTGTAACCGTGGGCGGCATCAGTGATCGAAACGTGACCGGATACGCTGACTTGAGTGAAGGCAGCGACGTATCGACAAACCGCGTAATCGCCGGTAGACACCAGCAGACAGGAGACCCCTCGTGACCGTCGTCGGGCCGTTCGGGCTGAGCGTGCGGGACCAGGCTCTGGAAGCCGATGTCCAGGCCGGATTGGCGGCTGTCGAGGAAGGGTTGCTCGAAGCCACCAAGAGCGAGGTCCCGTTCATCACGGAGGCCGCGCAGCACCTGGTGCGAGCCGGCGGGAAGCGGTTCCGGCCGCTGCTCGTGATGCTCGCCGCGCAGTTCGGCGACCCCTACGCGCCGGGCGTGGTGCCCTCCGCCGTCGTCGTGGAGCTGACCCACCTGGCCACGCTGTACCACGACGACGTCATGGACGAGGCGGCCGTACGCCGCGGGGTGCCCAGCGCGAACACCCGCTGGGGCAACTCCGTCGCCGTCCTCACCGGCGACTTCCTCTTCGCCCGCGCCTCCCACATCCTCGCCGACCTCGGCCCCGAGGCCGTCCGGGTGCAGGCCGAGGCCTTCGAGCGGCTCGTCACCGGGCAGATCCTGGAGACCGCGGGCCCCCAGGACGGCCGCGACCCCGTCGACCACTACCTGGACGTGCTCGGCGGCAAGACCGGCTCCCTGGTGGCCGTCTCCTGCCGGTTCGGCGCGATGATGTCCGGCGTCGACGAGTCGACCGTGAACGTCCTCACCCAGTACGGGGAGCGCCTCGGCGTCGCCTTCCAGCTCGCCGACGACGTGCTCGACATCGCCTCCGACTCGCACGAGTCCGGCAAGACGCCGGGCACCGACCTGCGCGAGGGCATCGCCACCCTGCCCGTGCTGCGGCTGCGCGAGCAGGCGGCGCGCGGCGGGCGCGCCGAGGACCTCGCCCTGTGCGAGCTGCTGGAGTCCGACCTCAGCGACGACGCCCGGCACGCCCGGGCACTGGCGGCCCTGCGCGCGCACCCCGCGCTGGAGCAGGCCCGCAGGGACACCGTGCGCTACGCCGAGGAGGCCCGCGCGGCGCTCGCTCCGCTGCCGGAGTGCGACGCCAAGCGGGCGCTCCAGGAGCTGTGCGACGCGGTGGTCCACCGCGCGGGCTGAGCCCCGCCCGGGCCCTGCCGCAGCCGTCATCCCCTACGGGTCGGGGGAGATCCCGGCCCGCCGTGTCATACCGCAGCAGTACGCGGAGTTGATCCCGCGGTCTGACGAAAGCCGTGCCCGCTTTTGGTCAGATGGAGAGCACAGAGGGAATGCACGGAAAAGCAGCCAGTCCTCACCCAATCGGGTGAGAATGGGCGGGCCGACGACGGAGGTAGGGCACACATGGGACCGTACGAATCCGACGACAGCACGACCGCACGGCGGCGCAAGGCCGCCCGGTACGTCGTTCCGGTCGCGGTGGTGGGGGTGGCGGCCGGAACCATCGGGCTCGTCCCCGCCCTCGCCGACTCCGGCAGCCCCGACCTGCCGAAGATCACCGCGGAACAGCTCGTTCAGAAGATCGCCGAGTCGGACGTACAGCGGCTGTCCGGCACGGTGAAGATCACCACCGACCTGGGGCTGCCCGACCTCGGCGGCCTGGAGGGAGCCCTCGGCGGCGCCGGCGCGCCCGGCGGCGAAGGTGACGGCTCCGCCGCCGACCCGTCCGCCAAGCTCACCGAACTGGCGACGGGCACCCACACCCTGCGCGTCGCGGCCGACGGCCCCGACCGGCAGAGGCTGTCGGTGCTGGAGGACGCCGCCGAGTACAGCCTCATCCACAACGGCAAGGACGTCTGGGGCTACGACAGCGCGTCCAACGAGGTCTTCCACGGCACCGCGGACGACGCCGGACAGCACACCGGCGAGTCCCCCGCCACGCCGAAGGACTTCGCCGAGCAGGCGCTGAAGGCGGTCGACGACACCACGTCCGTCACCGTCGACGGAACCGCGCAGGTCGCCGGGCGCGACGCCTACAAGCTGCTCATCGAGCCCCGGCAGTCCGGCTCCACGGTCGGCGCGATCAGCATCGCGGTGGACGCGAAGACCGGCCTGCCGCTGAAGTTCACCCTCACCCCGGCGAGCGGCGGTGCCGCCGTCATCGACGCCGGCTTCACCAGGATCAGCTACGCCAGGCCGGACGCCGCCACCTTCGACTTCACCCCGCCCAAGGGCGCCAAGGTCACCGAGGAGAGCGAGGCCGGCCGGCCGGTCACTCCCCAGGAGGAGAAGGATCTGGCCAAGGGCCTCGAAGAGACCTTCGGGAAGGGCGCCGCGGGCTCCGAGGGCGCGAAGGGGGCCGAGGGCCCCGAGGGGATGAAGGTCATCGGCGAGGGGTGGACCTCCGTCGCCGTGCTCGGCACCGGCGAGAGCATCCCCGGCGGCATCCCCGGCGGCGACGAGGTCGGCGGCGACCTGGGCGGCTTCCTCGACTCGCTCGGCGACCGGGTGAAGGGCGACTTCGGCTCCGGCACGGTCTTCAAGACCCGCCTGATCAACGCCCTGATCACCGACGACGGCACGGTGTACGCCGGTGCCGTCACCAAGGAGGCGCTGGTGAAGGCCGCCGAGTCGGAGCGATAGACCGACCGGCACGACCGAGCAGCTCGGCCTGAATGAGGGAGCCCATGAGCGAACCGCCCGCCACGGCACCGGACGGCGACGACGCGGCGGACGGCGTCATCGTCACCCGCGCGCTCACCAAGCGCTACCGCGGCGGGCAGCTCGCCGTCGACGCCCTGGACCTGACCGTCCCCGCGGGCAGCGTCTTCGGCTTCCTCGGCCCGAACGGATCCGGCAAGACCACCACGATCCGCATGCTGATGGGCCTGATCGAGCCGACCTCCGGCACGGCGCGGGTACTGGGCCGGCCCATGCCCCGGGGCGCCCGCGCCGTACTGCCGCGGGTCGGCGCCCTCATCGAGGGCCCGGCCCTGTACGGCTTCCTCTCCGGCCGCGACAACCTGCTGCGGTACGACGCCGCCGACCCCACCGCCGACCCGCGGACCCGGCGGCACCGGGTCGCCGCGGCACTGGACCGGGTGGGGCTCACGGCGGCGGCAGGCAAGAAGGCCAAGGCGTACTCGCTCGGCATGAAACAGCGGCTCGGCCTCGCCGCCGCCCTGCTCCAGCCCCGCAAGCTGCTCGTCCTGGACGAGCCGACCAACGGCCTCGACCCGCAGGGCATGCGGGAGATCCGCACCCTCGTGCGGGAACTCGCCGACGACGGCACCACCGTCTTCGTCTCCTCCCACCTGCTCGACGAGATCGAACAGGTCTGCACCCACGCCGCGGTCATGGCCCAGGGCCGGCTGATCACCCAGGGCACGGTCACCGACCTCGCGGCCGGGCTGCGCGGCCGGCTGGTCGTGACCACCCCCGACACCGGCGACGCGGCCCGGGTGCTGAAGGAGAACGGCGTCACCGACGTCGTCGTGGCGGGGGACCGGGTCCGCGGGGATGCGCCCGAGGGGGAACTCGCCGACCTCACCGCCGCGTTGGTGAAGGCAGGGGTGCGGGTGCGCGGCTTCGGCATCGAGCGGGCCTCACTGGAGGACGCGTTCATGGCGCTCACGGGGGAGGGGTTCGATGTCGCGGGCTGAGACCGGCACGCCGGTCGCGCGCACGCCGAGCCCCCTGTGGTCCCTCGGCCTCCTCCGCAGCGAGCTGGCCACCACCTTCCGGCGCTGGCGCACCCTCGCCCTGCTGGGTGTCCTGGCCGCCGTGCCCGTGCTGGTCGGGATCGCCGTGAAGATCGAGACCGGCGACGGCTCCCCGGCCGGCGGCGGGGGCGGCGGCGAGGGCCCGGCCTTCATCGCCCAGGTCACCAACAACGGCCTGTTCCTGGTCTTCACCGCACTCGCCGCGACCCTGCCGTTCTTCCTGCCCATGGCGGTGGGAGTGGTGGCGGGAGACGCGATCGCCGGCGAGGCGAACGCGGGCACCCTGCGCTACCTGCTGGTCGCCCCGGCCGGCCGGACCCGGCTGCTGCTCACCAAGTACGCCACCACCATGGTGTTCTGTCTGGCCGCCACCCTGGTGGTCGCCCTGTCCGCGCTGGCGGTCGGGGCGCTGCTCTTCCCGCTCGGCGACCTCACCACCATCTCCGGGACCCGGATCGGCTTCGCCGAAGGACTGGGCAGGGCGCTGCTGATCGCGCTCGCCGTCGCCGCCTCACTGACCGGGATCGCGGCGCTCGGCCTGTTCGTGTCGACACTCACCAACAGCGGCATCGCCGCCATGGCGACGACGGTCGGCCTGCTCATCACCGTGCAGATCCTCGACCAGATACCCCAGCTGGACGCCCTGCACCCCTACCTGTTCTCCCACTACTGGCTGTCCTTCGCCGACCTGATGCGCGAGCCGGTCCTCTGGGACGACCTGACGCGCAACCTCGGCCTCCAGGCCCTCTACGCGGCCGTCTTCGGCTCCGCGGCGTGGGCGAGGTTCACGGCGAAGGACATCAACGCCTGAGCGTCACTCCCCGGACGGGAAGCGGGCGAGCGGGGCCTCCTGGGCGAAGAAGGTCTTGGCGCGGGCCAGTGCCTCGCTGTCGTTCAGCACGTCGCCCGGCTTGCTGCCGTTGCCGAGGAGCACCCCGCCGAAGCGCATCCCCATGTACGCCGCCGAGTGGTTGAGGGTGCCGATCAGCGGGCCGGCGACCACGGCCTCGGTGGCGAGGGCGGTGACGCCCCACAGGGTGCGCCCGGCCATCGCCGCCCGGAAGTCGACGCCGGGGGTGCGCAGCCAGGCCGACCAGTGGTCCAGGTAGCGCTTGGTCGGCGTGGTCACCGAGTACCAGTACAGCGGCGAGGCGATCACCAGATCCGTCGCGGCGAGCGTGGCCTCGCGCAGCAGGACGGAGTTCTCGTGCTCGGCCTGGGCGGCGTCGGTACCGTGCCGCCGGTCCTCGAAGTCCGGCAGCGGATGCTCGGCAAGGCTGATCCAGCGCTGCTCGACGTCCTCGGGCAGCTGTTCGGCGGCCCGCCGGGCCAGCAACTCGGTGTTGCCGTCAGGGCGGCTGCTGCCGAGCAGGAAAAGGAAGCGACGGGACAAGGTTCCCCCCTGGGGTCCGCGGGTCCGCGGGTGCGGACGGCATCGGCATCGGCTCGCATGGCGCCACCGGCATCCGGAAACGACGACGAGCCAGTGCCCGGCATCTTATGCAGCCGCATGGAACAGCCGTTCATTCCCGTCTCGTTGGCTCGGGGGAGCGGCACTTCCGCTGCGGGGGCGCCCCGGCGGCAACGGCGGCCTTCCGTCGGGGGACCCGGCGGCCGTGCCTGCCGGTCGGAACTGGCTGGTTCTGACCGCCTCGCGGCGGCACGCCTCGCCGCAGTGGTCGCCCGGGGTCAGCCGCGGCCTCGCCGCAGCGGCTGCCCGGCAGTCCGGCAGTCGGGTAGTCCGAGAGTCCGGTAGTCGGGTAGCCCGAGAGCCCGGCAGCCCGAGAGTCCGGCAGTCCGGCGGCGCCTCTCAGTGGTTCGCCCCCGTCAGCCGTGCCAGCGGTTCCGTCCCCCGGGGCGGGCCCCCGCCGAGGTCGCCCAGGCGCCAGGCGGACACCCACGGCACGCGGTACACCCCGACGGCCGTCTCCATCTCTCCGACCCGCCGCGCGAGCGGACGCGGCAGCCGGCCCGGAGCGTCCGCGACCAGCACCACGCCCTCCAGGCCCAGTCCTCGCGGTGCGCCGCCGTCCCGCAAGTCCGCCAGGGCCCGGGCGACCGCGTCCAGGCCCGCCGCATGGGTACGCCCCACCAGCAGCACCCCCGGCGGATCGGCGGGGCCCGGCCAGTCCCGCCCGCAGTCCTGACCGCCGTAGACCGCCGCCAGGGTCGACACGCCCGACCCGCCGTGCGCGCCGACCCATGAGAAGCGGCGGGGCGGCGCGCTCGCCACCGGTCCGCGGATCCAGATCTCCGGTCCCCGCTGCCCACCCGTCCGCATGACCGCTCCCTCCCACGCCTCCTTCGATCCTGCCCCGCCGCCGAGAGGGTACGGTGACCGGGGGCCGGGCCTTGGGACGAGGCTGTGACACCGCGGTGACCGGAGCACCGAGGGGCAGCGGAGAGACTCGGCGGCAGGGTCCGCCACCATCTCGCGGACGCGTCCAAGTGAGGGAACCCGATGTCTCGACTCAGCCGCGAGAAGCAGCCGGAACAGCAGCGCCACGGCGCGTCTGCGGCGACACCGGTCGACGTCCGCGTCTTCGCCGGCGGCGGGAGCTATCCGGGCACCGGCAAGGTGACGGTCGGCGGGTCCCCGCTCGCTCCCGCGCCCGGCGAGGAGCCGCAGCAGTGCGTCCTGAACCACCTCCACCGCATCGCTCTCGCCACCGGCCGCCCCGTCCTCGCCACGGTCCACGACGAGCGCATCGGCTACGTCGTCCCGCTCCGGGTCGACCCGGA
>NZ_MUND01000480.1 GCF_002154375.1 Streptomyces glaucescens
TTTGCGGACACGGCCTAGCGGTCCGCGACCCGCATCTCGAACCAGGTCGTCTTGCCGCGCGGAAGGAGGTCGACGCCCCAACGGTCGGAGAGCTTGTCGACGAGGAACAGACCCCGGCCGCTGACGTCGAGTTCCTGGACCGGCAGCAGGCAGGGCAGGCCCCGGGACGGGTCGCGGACCTCGACGCGGATGCGTCCGCGCAGGCGGCGCATGCGGAGGTGGAAGACCAGGGCGCCGGTGTGCCGTACGGCGTTGCCCACGAGTTCGGAGACGAGCAGGACGGCGTCCTCGGTCATCCTGGGGGTCAGTCCCCACTGGCGCAGGACCACCATCTGGGCGAGGCGGCGGGCCGCCGCCGCGGACTCGGGGCGGGACGGCAGCGACACCTCCTGCTCCGTGGGGTTGCCGTACGTCTCGAGAGCCTTCAGCGCCAGTTCGTCCTCCACCGCGGGCGACCAGCGCCCCGTGGTCGCACGGCCGCGTCCTCGCGGCTGTTCGATGCCCTCCAGCCCCGCCATGCCCCCATCATGGCCGCCCGGTGTGCCCGCCGGGGCCGTTCCGGAGGAATGCGCCCCGCGCGAGCCCGCCACCGCACCACCCGATCGGCATGTGCCACAGGCAACGCAGAGTCGAACACGACACTGTTGACCTGCGACGACAAATCGACCAACGACAGGACACGGGTTCCCCCGGCGGGACGGGCCCGCGGTCGCCGCCGGGCTTCCGCGAACCGCCCCTTCGAGGGAACCGGCCATCACGTCAACAGCAAGCGGACACGCGCGCGTTCAGCGGCCGTTCAGCGGAACTTCGCCTTGCCCGGCCCCTCCTCGACGAAGCTGCGCATCCCGATCGCCCGGTCCTCCGTGGCGAACAGGCCCGCGAACCAGTTGCGCTCCACGGCCAGGCCCGTCTCGATGTCGGTCTCCAGACCGGTGTCGATCGACTCCTTCGCCGCGCGCAGGGCGATCGCCGGACCCTGGGCCAGCTTCGCCGCCCACGCGTGCGCCGCCTCGTAGACCTCCGCCGCCGGCACCACCCGGTCCACCAGACCGAGCGCCAGCGCCTCGTCGGCCTTCACCTGGCGGCCCGTGAAGATGAGGTCCTTCGCCTTGGAGGGGCCGATCAGCCGGGCCAGCCGCTGGGTGCCGCCCGCGCCCGGGATCAGGCCGAGCAGGATCTCCGGCTGGCCGAGCTTGGCGTTCTCCCCGGCGATCCGGTAGTCCGCGCACAGCGCCAGCTCGCAGCCGCCGCCCAGCGCGTACCCGGTGACGGCCGCGACGACCGGCTTGGGGATGCGGGCCACCGCCGTGAAGGAGTCCTGCAGAGCGCGGGCGCGCAGGACCATCGCGGTGTGGTCCATCTCCTGCATCTCCTTGATGTCCGCGCCGGCCGCGAACACCTTCTCGCCGCCGTAGACGACCACGGCGCGCACGTCCTCGCGGCGCGTGGCCTCCTCGGCCAGTTCCTTGAGCCGGTCCTGGGTGGCCACGTCCAGCGCGTTCATCGGCGGGCGGTCCAGGCGCAGCGTGCCGACGCCGTCCGCGACTTCGAGGTTTACGGTCATGCAGGCAGGTTAACGTCCACTAACGGCAACGGGCCCGGTGCGGTAGCTCACACCGGGCCCGCGCGCAGTCAGCGCGTCACGCCTTCCACTTCTCCCAGGACATGTTCCAGCCGTTGAGGCCGTTGTCCGGGTCGATGATCCGGTCCTCGGAGTTCTTCACGACGACCACGTCGCCGATCATCGAGTTGTCGAAGAACCAGGCGGCGGGCGCGTCCTTGTCCCAGCCGCCGCGCACGTCGCGCAGGCCGATGCAGCCGTGGCTGGCGTTGTAGTTGCCGAAGGCGTCGCCGCCCCAGTAGTTGCCGTGGATGAAGGTGCCGGAGGTGCTCAGCCGCATGGCGTGCGGGACGTCCTTGATGTCGTACTCGCCGCCGTAGCCGACCGTCTCGCCGTTCATCCGGGTGACGGGCAGCCGCTCGGTGATGACCATCTGGCCGTTCCAGGTCTCGTAGCCGGGGGCGCCGGTGGTGACCGGGATGGTCTTGACGAGTTTGCCGTCCCGCATGACCTTCATCGTGAGCTTCTTCGCGTCGACGACGGAGACCTGCTCGCGGCCGATGGTGAAGGAGATGGTCTTGTCCTGCTCGCCGTAGACGCCGGGGCGGCCCTCGACGCCGTCGAGGTTGAGGCGGACGGTGACCTTGGTGCCGGCCTTCCAGTACTTCTCGGGCCGGAAGTCGAGCCGGTCGTTGCCGAACCAGTGGCCCGCGACCTCGACGGCCGGCTCGGTCTTGATCTCGATGGCCTTCTCGACGTCCTCGGGGTTGGTGATCCCCCGGGTGAAGCGGAGCGAGAACGGCATTCCGACGCCGACGGTGGAACCGTCCTCGGGGGTGAACTGCCCGATGAACGTGTTCTCCGGCGTCAGGGTGGTGAAGCGGGAGTCCTCGGCGGCGGTGCGCCCCGCCGAGTCCTTGGCGACCGCGTGCACCCTGTACGTGGTCGCGGCGGCCAGGTGGGTGGACGGCGTCCAGGTGGCGCCGTCCTTGGATATCGCGCCGTCGACCTCCGTGCCCTCGGTGTCCTTGACGACGACCTCGGTGAGCTTGCCCTTGGCGGCCGTCACCTTCAGGGCGCCGCTGGTGTCGACGGACTTCGCGCCGTCCTTCGGGCTGATGGCGACGACCGCCTCCGACTGCCCGCTCACGGCGCTGGCCGAGCCCTTCGGCTTGTTCCCGCCGTCCCCCGGGCCCTGCCCGGAGTCCGATCCTCCGCCGCACGCGGTGACCGTCAGCAGCAGCGCCCCGAGTATCAGCGCGAGCGGCCCCCTGCCGCGTCCGCTCCCCCCGCGCGCGTCCACCGACGCCCCCGATATCGGCCGCACGTTCAACTTGTCTCCCCTCAACGGGTCCGGAACCGGACCCTCACCGGGCCCCGTCGGGCCCGCTCCCCAGCGCGTCCCGCGCGCTCGGCGCATATTAACCACATGGTCAGCGCGCCGGGCGCCCCGGAAATGTCACCGTTCGGTCCCAACCGTTCCCCCCTTTCGGGTCACTTCACCGCACTGCCCGCTTTCCACCGCTTCCAGCTCATGTTCCACCCGCCGAGCCCGTTGTCGGGCGAGACCGTTCTGTCATTGCTGTTGACGACCTCGACGACGTCGCCGATGAGGCTGCGGTCGAAGAACCAGCCCGCCGGGGTGTCGGCGCCGCCGCCCTTCACATCGCGCAGGCCGACACAGCCGTGGCTGACGTTGGCCCGGCCGAAGACACTGGCCGGGGCCCAGTAGTTGCCGTGCAGGAAGGTGCCGGAGTCGGTGAGCCGCATGGCGTGCGGGACGTCCGGGATGTCGTACTCGCCCTTGCCGTCCTTCTTCTTGAAGCCGACCGTGGCGCCGTTCATCCGGGTGACCTCCAGCATCTCGGTGACCACCATCTTGCCGTTGTACGTCGTGGTCCTGGGGGCGCCCGCGGTGATGGGCACGGTGCCGAGCAGCTCGCCGTCGCGCCGGACCTCCATGGTGTGCTCGGCGGCGTCGACGAGGGAGACCTGGCTGCGGCCGACGGTGAAGGTGAACGTCTTGTACTGCAGGCCGTAGACGCCGGGCGCGCCCTCGACGTCCCGCAGCCGCAGGTCGACGCTGACCTCGGTGCCGGGCTTCCAGTACGTCCTGGGACGGAAGTCGAGCCGGTCGTCGCCGAACCAGTGGGGGCGGATCTCGACGGCGGGTTCCGCGGTGACGCGGATGGCGCGTTCGACGGCCGCGCGGTGCTCGATCTCCCGGTTGAACTCCAGGGAGACGATCATTCCGGTGCCGACCGTGGCGCGGTTCTCCGGGGAGACGTACCCGATGAAGCGCTCCTCGGGGACGTGGGTGGTGAAGGTCGTGTGCCGGGCCGAGCGGCGGCCGTGGCCGTCGACGGCGACCGCGTCGACCGTGTACTCGGCGGCCAGCGCGAGGCGCTCGCCGAACGGCTTCCAGCTGCGCCCGTCCGCGGAGATACGGCCCGGCACCGGCATCTCCTGGGCATCCTGGGACTTGATCACCTTCACGGACTCCAGCCGCCCGTCCGGCACCCGGACGGAGAGGTCGGTGTCCGGCTCGACGCCCTTGCTGCCGTCGTCCGGCCGGACCCGGATGACGTCCTCGGGTGCGGGGGGCTTGCCGGGCCCGCCGAAACCGATCCCCCCGGTGCCGTCCCCGGTGCAGCCGGCGGCCCCGGCCAGGAGTCCTGCCCATGTCAGTACGGCGGCCAGTGCGGCCCTCGCGCGCCGCGCGCGCCCTTGTACGTGCCTCACATGGATGTCCAACGACGGCGCCCGCCCTGGGGAAACGTGAGTGCGAGCCAAGCTCTGGGCAGAACAGGGGGGAGGGCGACGCGACGGGGAGCCGGGCCGGGACGCCACAGGCCTTGCTGGGCAGGTCGTCCCATGAGCCGTGGGAGGCGTACTGGTGTCCAGCGCTGCCGAGCAGGAGACGTGTGCCGGGGAGGGGCGCCCGGCCCCCGTCGTGGACGGCGCCGCGCGCGCGGCGCCGTCGGTGTCCGCGTGGCCGGGGGCGCCGATGCCGCTGGGCGCGCGGTTCCGGGTCGGCCCGGACGGGGTGGCCGGCACCAACTTCGCGCTGTGGGCGGGCGGGGCGGAGGCGGTCGAGCTGTGCCTGTTCGACGAGGCGGGCGGCGAGCGGCGGGTGCGGCTGACCGAGCTCACCCACGAGATCTGGCACGGGTTCGTGCCGGGGGTGCTGCCGGGGCAGCGGTACGGCTACCGGGTGCACGGCCGCTGGGACCCGTGGACCGGCGGGCGCTGGAACCCGGCGAAGCTGCTGCTCGACCCGTACGCGCGCGCGGTGGACGGCGAGTTCGCGCTGCCCCCCGAGGTGTACGGGCATGTGCGGGACTGGCCGCAGCAGCAGGTCGCGGACACCGTGCGCGACGACCGGGACTCGGCGCCGTTCGTCCCCAAGGGCGTCGTCGTCCACGATGACGACGACTGGGCCGACGACCGCCGCCCGAAGACCCCCTGGGCGGACTCGGTGATATACGAGCTGCACGTCAAGGGCTTCACCCGGCTGCACCCGGGGATCCCCGAGGAGCTGCGGGGCACCTACGCCGGTCTCGCCCACCCCGCCGCCCTCGAGCACCTGACCAAGCTCGGCGTCACCGCCGTCGAGCTGCTGCCCGTCCACCAGTTCGCCCACGAGGACCACCTGCTCAGGAGGGGCCTGAAGAACCACTGGGGCTACAACTCCGTCGGCTACTTCGCCCCGCACGCCGCCTACGCCGCCTCCGGCACCCGAGGCCAGCAGGTCGGCGAGTTCAAGCGGATGGTGCGCGCCCTGCACGCGGCCGGGATCGAGGTCATCCTCGACGTGGTCTACAACCACACCGCGGAGGCGGGCGAACTCGGCCCGACGCTGTCCCTGAAGGGCATCGACAACCGCGGCTACTACCGCCTCCAGGCGGACGCGCGCCGGTACGCCGACTACACCGGCTGCGGCAACACCCTGCACGTGGTCCAGCCGCACGTGCTGCGCCTGATCACCGACTCGCTGCGCTACTGGGTCACCGAGATGGGCGTCGACGGTTTCCGCTTCGACCTGGCGGCGGCGCTGGCCCGCTCCATGCACGACGTCGACATGCTGTCCCCGTTCCTCGCGGTGATCGCGCAGGACCCGGTGCTGCGCCGGGTGAAGCTGATCGCCGAGCCGTGGGACGTGGGGTCCGGGGGGTACCAGGTGGGCGCGTTCCCTCCGCTGTGGACGGAGTGGAACGACCGGTACCGCGACGCCGTGCGCGACTTCTGGCGGCACGCGCTGCCCGACGTGCGGGAGATGGGGTACCGGCTGTCGGGCTCCAGCGACCTGTACGCCTGGGGCGGGCGCAGGCCCTACGCGTCCGTCAACTTCGTCACCGCGCACGACGGCTTCACCCTGCGGGACCTCGTGTCGTACGAGCGCAAGCACAACGAGGCCAACGGCGAGGGCAACCGGGACGGCTCGAACGACAACCGGTCCTGGAACTGCGGCGCCGAGGGCGAGACCGACGACGAGGGGGTGCGGGCGCTGCGCCGCCGCCAGCTGCGCAACCTGCTGACCACCCTGCTGCTGTCGACGGGCGTGCCCATGCTGGTCGCCGGTGACGAGCTGGGCCGCACCCAGGGCGGCAACAACAACGCGTACTGCCAGGACAACGAGATCAGCTGGCTCGACTGGGGACTGCTGGCGGAGCCCGGCTGGAAGGCCCTGTCCGACCTGACCTCGCGGCTGATCGCGCTGCGCCACCGGCACCCGGTGCTGCGCCGCCGGGCGTTCTTCTCGGGGCGGGCGCACTCGGCGGACGGGCTGCGGGACCTGGCGTGGTTCACCGCGCGGGGCACCGAGATGACCGAGGGGGACTGGTACGCGCCCGCCGCCACGCTGGGCATGTACCTCTCGGGGCGGGACATACCGGGCCGCGACGAGCGGGGCGCGCCGATCCTCGACGACAGCTTCCTCGCCGTGCTGCACGCCGGGGACCGGCCGGTGGACTTCGTGCTGCCGGGTCCGCCGTGGGCGGAGCGGTACGAGGTGGTCGTCGACACCTCGGTGGAGGAGCAGGCCGCCGAGCCGTCGGCGGCGCACCGCGCGGGGACGACGATCACGGTGCCGGAGCGGTCGGTGCTGCTGCTGAAGGTGGCCTCTGACGGGAGTGTTGCGGGTTCGTGAACGTGTTGCCGGTCCGTGAACTCCCCGGGCGAATCGTTGCCCCCGCGCCGCGCCCGCTGGCATCGTCCATGGTCATGAGGCCGTCCCCCGCGCTCTGTCGCTGAGCCGCCGCTCCCCCGGCTCCGCCCGTCTTCCCTTCGCGTGTCCCTTCCGGGGACACGTCTGCCCAGAGGATTCCGTCATGCCCGAGATATCCCGTCGTGCCTTCGGTGGACTCGTCGGTGGTGGTGCCGCGACCGCGCTCGCGGGCACGGCCACCGCCGAGGCCGCCGAGGGCACCCGGGCCGCCGCCGAACGCCCGTTCCGTGCCCGGCCCGCCGACCGGGGCCACCGCAGACCCAACGTCCTGTTCATCCTCGCCGACGACCTCGGCTGGGCCGATCTGTCGGCGTACGGCGCACCGCACATCCGCACCCCCCACCTGGACCGGCTCGCCGCGCAGGGCGTGCGGTTCACCAACGGCTACGCGGGCTCCGCGACCTGCTCCCCCACCCGGTTCAGCCTCTACACCGGGCGCTTCCCCGGCCGTACCCCCGGCGGACTCGCCGAGCCCATCGGCAACCGCACCCAGGGCCTCGACCCCGGCCACCCCACCCTGGCGTCCCTGCTGAAGAAGGCGGGCTACGACACCGCCCTGATCGGCAAGTGGCACTGCGGCTTCCTCCCCGACTACAGCCCCACCCGGTCCGGCTGGGACGAGTTCTTCGGCAACTTCGGCGGCGCCCTGGAGTACTTCTCCAAGCTGGGCCAGCTCGGCGAGTACGACCTCTACGAGGGCGACGCCGCCTACCGGGACCTGCGCTACTACACGACCGTGCTGACCGAGCGGGCCGTCGAGTACGTCGGCCGGGACCACGACCGGCCCTGGCTGCTCAACCTCAACTTCACCACCCCGCACTGGCCGTGGCTGACGGAGGACGACGAGGAGGCGGGCGCCGAGATCGCCGCGCGGATCCGGGGCGGCGGCCCGGTGCTGCCGGCGCTGCTGCACCAGGACGGCGGCTCGGTGGAGAAGTACCGGGAGATGGTGGAGAGCCTGGACGCGGCCGTCGGCGAGGTGCTCGCCGCGCTGCGCAGGTCGGGCCAGGAGCGGGACACGGTCGTCGTGTTCGCCAGCGACAACGGAGGCGAGCGGTTCTCCTACCAGTGGCCGCTCAGCGGCGAGAAGTCGCAGCTCCTGGAGGGCGGCATCCGGGTGCCGACCATCCTGCGCTGGCCCGCCCGGATCGACGCCCGCCAGGTCAGCCACGAGCCCGTCTACACCCCCGACTGGACGGCGACCCTCCTGGAGCTGGGCGGCGCCCGCCCCGACCCGGCCTACCCGCTCGACGGCCACAGCCTGGCCGGCTATCTGCTGCGCGGCGAGGACCTCCCCGAACGCGACCTGTTCTGGCGGGTGCGGGGCAACCGGGCGCTGCGGCGCGGCGACTTCAAGTACTACCGGGACGCGACGGGCCGCGACCACCTGTTCAACCTGGCGGAGGACGTCCGCGAGCAGGCCGATCTGGCCGCCGCCCGGCCGGAACTCCTGGCCGAGCTGAAGGGGGCGTGGGAGGCGGTCGCCAAGGGGCTGCTGCCCTACCCGGGCACCTGACCGCGCTCCCCGCCGCGCCCGGCCGCGCTCCCTCCCGGCCGTGCTCCCCGCCGACGGGAAACTCGGTGGGCGTCGTCGGTGGCTGTCCGTAATCTCGACATGATGGCGACGACACGTACCCCCACCGCAGAAGACAGTCCGGACCAACCCGCCGGCCCACCTGCCGCTCCCCCCGCCCGCCGGTCCGCCGTGCGCAGCCTGCTCCGGCTGTGGCCGTACGTGCGGCCCGTGCGGACGCGGCTGTTCACCGCCGCGTTCGTCGCGGTCGTCGCCTCCTGCGTGGGCCTG
>NZ_MUND01000481.1 GCF_002154375.1 Streptomyces glaucescens
AGTTCCAAGTCACCTTCGACTGTGCGGAACCCGAGCGGCTCGCTCGCTTCTGGTGCGAGGTGCTGGGGTACGTCGTACCGCCGCCGCCGGCGGGGTTCGCCACTTGGGACGATCACCACCGCTCCCAGGCCCCTGAGGACCGGGGTGCGTGGTTCGCCTGCAGCGATCCCACCGGTGTGGGGCCGCGACTGTTCTTCCAGCGCGTCCCCGAAGGCAAGGCCGCCAAGAACCGGGTGCACCTCGATGTGCGGGTCGCCACCGGGCTCGTGGGGGAAGAGCGCCTGGCCGCGCTCGAGGCCGAATGCGCACGGCTGGTCCCGCTCGGCGCGGTACGCGTGCAGCTCCTGTACGACGGGCATGACGCGTGCATCGTGATGCAGGACATCGAGGGCAACGAGTTCTGCCTCGACTGAACGAGGGGCCGTTCCGGATTCCTCCGGAACGGCCCCTCGTCTGCGACTCTCACACGTCGGGACGACAGGATTTGAACCTGCGACCCCTTGACCCCCAGTCAAGTGCGCTACCAAGCTGCGCCACGTCCCGATGCGCTGTCCGCGGTGAACCCGCGTGATCGCGCGGACAGCACTTTACCCCACGGGCCCCGCGACGCCGAAGGGGGCGCCGGGCGGGACAATCGTCGTATGGGTGGAACGGGAAACGAAAGCGGGACGCCGCAGGGCCGGACGGACCGGGCCGCGGAGGCCCGGGACCGGGATGCCGAGGGGCGGGCGCGCAACGCGCGGCCGCGGGACGGGCTCGGGCGGCCGTTGCCGTACGGATCGCCGGGGGTGGAGCGGCAGCCGGAGGGGTTGGTGCGGACCCCGGAGGAGACCGTGGCGGAGGCGCAGGCGCTGCTGGACGCCGGGAAGCCGTTCCACGCGCACGAGGTGTTCGAGGACGCCTGGAAGTCGGGGCCCGACGAGGAGCGGGCGCTGTGGCGGGGGCTGGCCCAGTGCGCCGTGGGGCTCACGCACGCGGCGCGCGGCAATGTGACCGGCGGGGCACGGCTGCTGCGGCGGGGAGCGGGAGCCGTGGCGGAGTGGGCGGCGGCCTCCGGGCGGCCGGGGGCGTACGGCATGGATCTCGGCGGTGTGGTGGCGTGGGCCCGGGAGCTGGCGGACGCCGTGGAGGCGGGGGCCGGCGGTGCCGACGGGGCCGACGGTGCCGTGGTGGTGGACGCCCGGGCACGGGCCCCACGGCTGTACGGGAAGTGACGGACCGGTTCCGATCGCCCGGGCGGTGATCGCGTGGTGGGTGGCGTACGGCAGACTCGGGGCGTGCGAAAGATTCATGTCATCGGTATCGGCGCGGGCGACCCCGACCAGCTGACCCTCCAGGCGGTGCGGGCGCTGCGCGGCACGGATGTGTTCTTCCTGCTGGACAAGGGCGAGGTGAAGTCCGACCTCACCCGGCTGCGCCGGGACATGCTGGAGACGCACGTACCGGAGGGGACGTACCGCGTGGTGGAGGCCCGCGACCCGGAGCGGGACCGTCGCGCGGGCGGTGCGGCGTACTCCCCGGCCGTCGGGGACTGGCGCAGTGCCCGGGCCGACATCTACGAGCGGCTGATCCTCGACGAACTGGGCGAGGACGAGACGGGCGCGTTCCTGGTGTG
This sequence comes from Streptomyces glaucescens, assembly GCF_002154375.1. GTDB lineage: Bacteria > Actinomycetota > Actinomycetes > Streptomycetales > Streptomycetaceae > Streptomyces > Streptomyces glaucescens. The sequence continues at coordinate 1,616 of NZ_MUND01000481.1, forward strand.
GGGCGACCCGTCGCTGTACGACAGCACGCTGGGCATCCTGGAGGAGGTGCTGGGCCGGGGCGCCGTGGCGTTCGAGTACGACGTGGTGCCGGGCATCAGCAGCGTCTCCTCGCTGGTCGCCCGGCACCGGACGGGGCTGAACCGGGTGGCCGGGTCGGTCCAGATCACCACCGGGCGGCGGCTGTCGGAGGGCTTCCCGGAGGGCGTCGACGACGTCGTCGTGATGCTCGACGCCCACCAGACCTTCCGGCAGTACGCCGACCAGGACATCCACATCTACTGGGGCGCCTATCTCGGCACCCCGGACGAGATCACCGTCTCCGGCCCGATCGCCGAGGCCGCGCCCCGCATCGAGCGGCTGCGGGCCGAGGCCCGGGAGCGCAAGGGCTGGATCATGGACACGTATCTGCTCCGGCGCGACCCGGGACAGAGCTGAGGAAGTGAGCCGGAGGGACTGCGAGCGCGTCCCTCAGCGCAGTGCGCTCCGCTGCTGCCACTCGGCCCAGGACAGGTTCCACTCGCCGAAGCCGTTCTCCGGCGCGACGACGCCCTTGGTGTCCGCGCCGGTGATCTCGAACGGGTCGCCCGGGCGCACCTGGCCGTAGAACCAGGCCGCGTCCGCGTCGCTCATGCCTATGCAGCCCGAGCTGCGGTTGGCGTTGCCGAACCAGCGGGCGTTCCAGGGGGCGGCGTGCGCGTACATGCCCGACCAGGTCAGGCGCATCGAGTAGTCGACCATCTTGTCGTAGGCGTCGCCGAGGCCGACCGTCTCGGAGTTCATGTTGATGGTTCCCTCCTTGGCCATGAGGACGGCGGTGCCGCGCCAGGAGCGCTTGTCGCCGCCGGGCGTGCCGCCGGAGACCGGGATGCGCCGCACGGTCCTGCCGTCGCGGACCAGCGTCAGCCGGTGGCGGTCGAGGTCGACCTTGACGATCTGCTGGGTGCCGATGGTGAAGGTGGTCGTGTAGTCGCGGACGAACCAGCCGCCGGTGCCCGAGTCGGTGCCGTTCAGTGCGGCGTTCAGGGTGACCTCGGTGCCGGGCTTCCAGTAGGACTTGGGCCGCCAGTCCACCCGGTCCCGGCCCGACCAGTCGCGCATCCAGCCCCAGGAGCCCTCGGTGGGGTTCGAGGTGGTGATCCTGAGCTGTTTCTCGACCTCGGCCTTGTTCTCGACCGGGTGGTCGAAGACGAGCGAGACCGGCTGGGCGATCCCGACGGTGGTGCCGGTGCCCGGCCGCCAGTCGACCTTGTTGACCTTGTCCGCCGGGGCCGTGGCGAAGGAGGCCCGGGCGGTGCCGGCGGCGCCGCCCTCGGTCCGGGTCGCCGCCGTGACCGCGTACGCCATGCCGGGCACGGCCTTGCGGTCGGAGACCCAGGTGCGGCCGTCGGGAGCGACCCGCCCGGCGAGTGCGCGGCCCTCGGCGTCGGTGACCGTCACCGAGGTGAGGCTGCCGCCCGCCGCGGTGACCTTGACCGGCTTCCCGGCACCGGCCTGCCGCCCCGTGGGGGTGACCGTGACGGTGACGGGACGGTCCCCGCCGCCCTTCCCGGTCTTGCCCGTGTCCGCCGTGCCGGCCGGGCCGGAGCTCGCGGAGCAGGCGGCGAGCGGCGCCAGCAGGGCGGCGGCTACGGCGGTGCGGATCAGGACGTGGGTGCGGACGGCGCGTGCCGGGGTGTGGGCGGGCGCGGGGGTGCGGGGCAACTGGACCTCCGAGGCGGACGGACAAGGCGGGGGACGTCGTGACTTTCGTGACTCTAGATCCGGAGATGCCCAGGTCAGCGGCGTCGGTTCAATGTGACGGCGACTGGTGAGGAACGGTCATGGTCCGGTCACATTCGCCGCGCGGGACGGTCATGGGCGGCTGTGAGCATCCTGTGCGTCCCCGCGACAGCCGGGGAGAAGGAGAGGCTCCACGACGTGTCAGCGCTGCTCGTACCACCCGGCCGCCGGCAGGAGGAACGGAACCGCGGCCTCAGGCTCGGGCCCGTGACCGCCGAGACCTACCGCGCCTTCCTCGCGTCCCCGCGCGGCGCGGCGCTCGGCGCCGGTTTCCTGCAGTGCCCGTCCTGGGCCGACGTCAAGGAGGGCTGGCGCCCCCAGTTGCTCGGCTGGGGACCGGATCCGGAAGCCGGTGACCTGACCGGGGTCGCCCTGGTGCTGCTGCGGCAGTTCCCCGGCACCCGCAAGTACTTCGCCTACCTTCCCGAGGGGCCCGTCGCCGACTGGGCGGACCCGGGCATCGACGACTGGCTCGCCCCGCTGCTGGAGCAGCTGCGCCGGGCGGGCGCCTTCGCCGTACGGATCGGCCCCTCGCCCGCGTACCGGCGCTGGGACGCCGCCCTGCTGAAGTCGCTCACCGGCCCGGGCAGACGGCTCGCCGACGTGCTCGCCAGCGAGGTCGATCCGCTCGGCACCGCCGTCGCCGAACGGCTGCGGGCCCGTGGCTGGCGGCGCTGCGGCGGTGACGGGACCGGGGACGACGGAGACGCCCAGCCGCGCCACGTCTTCCAGGTGCCGCTCGCCGGACGCGGCACCGAGGACCTGTGGTCCGGGCTCAACCAGGAGTGGCGGCGAAACGTCCGGCGCGCCCAGAAGGAGGGCGTGGAGGTCGTGGTGGGCAGCGCGGCCGAACTGCCCGAGTTCTACCGGCTGCTGCGCGTCACGGAAGAGCGCGACGGTTTCCGGCTCGGCCGCTCGCTCGGCTACTACCAGCGTCAGTACGCGGCGCTCAACGCGGAGGAGCCGGGCCGGATGAAGCTGTATCTCGCCCGCCACCGCGGGGAGATCCTCGCCGCCCACACGATGATCACGGTGGGCCGCCGGGTCTGGTACCAGACCGGTGCCTCGGCCGACCACCGCCGTGAGGTGCGGCCCTCCAACGCCCTGCAGTGGCGGATGCTGCTGGACGCCCACGCCCTCGGCGCTGACGTCTACGACATGCGCGGGGTACCCTCCACTCTCGATCCTGACGAACGTGCGTACGGACTGCTGCGGTGGAAGCTCGGCACCGGCGGACAGGTCGTCGAGACGTTGGGGGAATGGGAGAGACCGTTGGGCGGCACCGCCAACCAGACGCTGTACCGCGCCTTCCAGGCGTATCTGAACCGCCGATGAGGCCGCCGACGGTCCCCCCGGCGACCGGCGACGGAGCGACCACGGGCCCCGGTACGACCGCTGACGGAGCGAAGACGGCCCCCGGCTCGACCGGCGACGGGGGCAAGCCGGTCTCCGTGGCGCGCAGCAGCGTGCTCATGGCCGCCGGCTCGCTCGTGTCCCGGGCCACCGGCTTCGCCCGGTCCGCCGTGGTCGCCGCGGCGCTCGGCACCATCGGGCCGACCGCCGACGGCTACGCGGTCGGCAACGCCCTGCCCATCATCGTCTACATGCTGCTCCTCGGCGGCGCGCTGAACGCGGTCTTCGTGCCCGAGCTGGTCAAGGCGGCCAAGGAGCACGCCGACGGCGGCGCCGCCTACACCGACCGGCTCGTCACGGTCTGCGTCGTCGCCCTGCTGGCGCTCACCGCCGCCGCGGTGTGGGCGGCGCCCGTGATCGTCGACGCGTACACCGGCTACGGCGGTGAGCAGGCGGCGATGACGACCGCGTTCGCCCGCTACTGCCTGCCCCAGATCTTCTTCCTCGGCCTGTTCACGCTGCTCGGGCAGGTGCTGAACGCGCGCGGCCGGTTCGGCGCGATGATGTGGGCGCCGGTCCTCAACAACCTCGTCGTCCTTACCGTGTTCGGTCTCTTCCTGGCGCTCGCCCTGGGCGGCGGGGACACCCTCACCGCGGCCGAGACCGCGCTGCTCGGGTGGGGGACGACCGCCGGGATCGCCGTGCAGGCGCTCGCCCTCGTGCCCGCCCTGCGCGCGGCGGGCTTCCGCTGGCGGCCGCGCTTCGACTGGCGGGGCAGCGGACTGACCCGCCCGCTGCGGTCGGCCGGCTGGCTGGTGCTGCTGGTCCTCGCCAACCAGGCCGCGTACTGGGTGACGACCCGGCTGGCCACCGACGCGGGCCTGGACGGCGGTCCCGGGTACAGCGCGTACAACAACGCCTATGCGCTGTGGGTCGTCCCGCACGGCATCATCACGGTCTCCCTGGTGACCGCGCTGCTGCCCCGGATGAGCGCGGCGGCCGCCGACAAGGACACCGCGGCGCTGCGGCGCGACGTCTCGCACGCCCTGCGCGCCTCGGCCGCCGCCGTCGTCCCCGCCGCCTGCATGCTGTTCGCCCTCGCCCAGCCGGTGATGGCGCTCGTCTTCGGCCACGGCAGGACCAGCGCGGGCGACACCGCCGCCATGGCCGGGATCCTGATGGCCTTCGCACCCGGGCTCGTCGCCATGTCGGGCCAGTACGTGCTGTCCCGCACCTTCTACGCGCTCTCCGACACCCGTACGCCCTTCCTGCTCAACCTGGTGATCGTCGCCGTCAACGCGGGCCTGTCCACGGCCGCCGCCCAGCTGCTGCCGGCCCGCTGGGCCGTCACGGGCATGGCGGCGGCGTACTCGCTGGCGCTGTGCGCGGGCTGGGCGGTCACCGGCCGGGTGCTGAGCCGCCGGCTGGCCGTGGCCCGGCCGTGGCGGTCGTCCGCCGTCACGGCGCACGCCCGGCTGCTGGTCGCCGCCGTGCCCGCCACCCTGCTGGGCCACCTGGCGGCCTCCGGCTCCGCGCGGGCGGGCGCCCCGGCCGCGGCGGCGGCCGGCGCGGCCGTCGTCGTGCTCACCTTCGCGCTGCTGGCCCGGCCGCTGCGGCTCACCGAACTCGACGCGCTGATCTCCGGCACTCGCCGGCGAGTGACCCGGCGCTGATCACCGACTGGGAGATGTTGATGCCCCGCGTACTCCTCATCGAGGACGACCCCGCCGTGCGCGAAGGAGTCGAACTCGGTCTGCGTCGCCGCGGCCACGAGGTGCTGTCGGCCGCGACCGGCGAGGCCGGACTCGCCGCGCTCGCCGAGTTCCGCCCCGATCTGCTCCTGCTGGACCTGATGCTGCCCGGCCTGAACGGCGTCCAGGTCTGCCGACGCGTCCGCGAGGACAGCCAGCTGCCGATCATCATGCTCACCGCGCGCGGCGACGACTTCGACGTCATCGTGGGCCTGGAGGCCGGGGCCGACGACTACATCGTCAAGCCCGCGCGGCCCGAGGTGATCGAGGCCCGGATCCGGGCGGTGCTG
>NZ_MUND01000482.1 GCF_002154375.1 Streptomyces glaucescens
CTCACCCAGCCGGGCCACGTGGGTCCACCGGACCCGTGAGTCCACCGGACCCGTGGGTCGGGCGCCCGCCGTCACATCGGACCCGTGGGGTCCACCGGGCCGGCCGACCCGGGCTTGTCCCTGCCGCCGGGCCCGGTGGACCCCACGGGTCCGATGTGACGGCGGGCGCCCGACCCACGGGTCCGGTGGACTCACGGGTCCGGTGGACCCACGTGGCCCGGCTGGGTGAGCCCTCGCGTGGCCCGTACGGCCCACACGCATGAGCCCGGCCGGGGTCCGCGTGGCCGGGAGGACTCGGTGCCGCCCGGGGGCGGTCCGCGCGCGTGGCCGTTACAGCGGGGCCGGGGCCGCGCCCCTCAGGTCGTCCAGGTCGATCGCATGCGCCATCCGCTCGTAGCCCCGGTCGCTCGGGTGCAGATGGTCGCCCGAGTCGTAGTCGGCGCGCAGCCGGCGCGGGTCGTACGGGTCGCGCAGGGCCTCGTCGAAGTCGGCGACGGCGTCGAAGACCGAGCCGGAGCGGATCTCCGCGTTGATCTCCCGGCGCACGGCCTCCCGCTCGTCGGTGTGACCGCGGTGGCCGTAGAACGGCATCAGGGTGGCGCCGACGACCTTGATGCCGCGGGCGTGTGCCTGGCGGACCAGGGTGCGCAGGCCGTCGAGGATCCGGTCGGGGTCGGCGATCCGCCGGCTGCGCAGGATGTCGTTGACGCCGAGGTCGATGACGACGACCTCGACGTTCGGGCGGCCGAGGACGTCGCGGGCGAAGCGGTTGAGCCCGCTGGGGTTGTCGGCGGGGCGGCCCGGGCCGTCGTGGAGGACTCGGTTGCCGCTGATGCCCTGGTTGACCACGCTGAGGCGCGGTACGTCCCGCCCGTCCGCCACGGCGTCGCGGATCCGCTCGGACAGGACGTCCGGCCAGCGCCGGTTGGCGCCCTCGGTGGAGCCGGCGCCGTCGGTGAGGGAGTCGCCGAGGGCGACGACGGTGCCGTCGGCCTCGTCGGCGAGCACGTCCAACGCGGTCAGGTGGCGCCAGTACGGGACCTCCTCGGTGTACGGGGTGCCGGTGACGTCGTCGGTGCGGTCGCCCCGGGCGGCGTAGGAGATCTGCCGGGCGCGCGGGTGGTGGGTGACCGGGCCGGCGGAGGTGGGGGAGTACGTGGTGACGAGGACGTCGCTGTCGTGCGGGACCGCGATGCGCACCGCGTCGCTCGTCACCTGGCCGCCGGCCGGGACGGCCACGGTGGTGGCGCCGCGGAACGTCAGCCGCCGCAGCGTCTCCGGTACGGCCGCCGCGCTGTCGTCGGCGGCGGCCAGGGCGATCGAGGCATGGGTGACGGTCAGCGGGCGCCGGCCGTAGAGATTGGACAGCGTGATGCGGGCACTCGTCCCTCCTGCGCTGGTGTGGACGACGTTGCGCACCGAACGGCCGGCGACGCCCGTGATCTCCGTGCCGGGCTCGGCCGCCGCCGGGGACGCCGACCAGGTGCCGACCCAGGTGCCGGCGGAGGCGGGCGCGGCGGAGCGGTCGGCGGCGGCCCGGCGGGCGGTGCCCTCGTCGGACGAGACGGTGCCGTATATGGCGGCGGAAAGGGCCGCGATCAGGGCGCAGATCGCGGCGAGCAGGGCACAACCGTGACGCCTGGTCATGCGGGTGCGGTTCTCCTCGGGCGTGCGGAGCCCCCGAGGCTCCGGTGATCACCTCATGATGCGCCATGGGGCTGCCGGGAGGTGCACGGGACCCCCTAGGGGGTATGGACGTTCACCCCTGGGTCTTCCCGGACCGGACGGACGGCGGGAACTCTCGTTCCGTTCCGGGAGTCGGTCAGGAAGGGACAATGTCATAGCGGGGCATCGGGAACGGGTGGAGTGGATGGATCTTACGAAACCGGACCGGGAACCGGACCGGGAGCCGGACGGGAAACCGGAGGGGACGGACCGCGAGGGCCGGGCCGCCGCCACCCGTGTCCCCGCCTCCGCCGCCCGCGCCATGACCACCTTCAGCGCCGCCGACGAGGAGAAACAGCGCGGCGTGCGCCGCATGAAGCTCACCGCGACCGGGCTGCTGCTCCTCGTCGCGCTGATCTACGTCCTCGCCGAGTTCGCCTCCCACCAGGGCGCCGGCGCCTGGGCGGGCTATGTCGCCGCCGCAGCCGAGGCCGGCATGGTGGGCGCGCTCGCCGACTGGTTCGCCGTCACCGCCCTCTTCCGGCACCCGCTCGGCCTGCCCATCCCGCACACCGCGATCATCCCGAACAAGAAGGACCAGCTGGGCGTCTCCCTGGGTGAGTTCGTCGGCGAGAACTTCCTCTCCGAGGACGTCGTACGGCAGCGGCTGCGCTCCGTCGGCATCGGCAGCAGACTCGGCGCCTGGCTCGCCGAGCCCGCCAACGCCGACCGGGTCACCGCCGAGCTGGCCACCGCCCTGCGGGGCGCGCTGACCGTGCTGCGCGACTCCGACGTGCAGGCGGTGGTCGGCGAGGCGATCACCCGCCGCGCGGAGGCCCAGGAGATCGCGCCCGGTATCGGCAAGATGCTGGAGAAGGTCGTCGCCGACGGCGGTCACAGACGGGTCGTCGACCTGATCGTGACCCGCGCGCACGACTGGCTCGTGCTGCACGGCGGCGATGTGATGGACGCCGTCCAGGGCGGCGCCCCCGGCTGGACCCCGCGGTTCGTGGACCGCAAGGTCGGCGAGCGGGTCTACAAGGAGCTGCTGCGCTTCTGCGCCGAGATGCGGGACATGCCCTCCCACCCGGCCCGCGGTGCCCTCGACCGCTTCCTCACCGACTTCGCCACCGACCTCCAGTCCGACACCGACACCCGGGCCCGGGTGGAGCGGCTGAAGGGCGAGGTGCTCGGCCGGGGCGAGGTCCAGGACCTGATCGCCTCCACCTGGACGGCCGTACGGTCGATGATCGTCTCCGCGGCGGAGGACGAGCGCAGCGAGCTGCGGCTGCGGGTGCGGGCCTCCCTGCTGTCGCTCGGGGCCCGGCTGGCCGTGGACCCGAAGACGCAGGGCAAGGTCGACGGCTGGGTGGAGGGCGCCGCGGTGCACGTGGTCACCACCTACCGCAAGGAGATCACCTCCCTGATCGCCGACACCGTGGCGAGCTGGGACGCCGAGCACACGACGAAGAAGATCGAGGCGCACATCGGCCGTGACCTGCAGTTCATCCGGATCAACGGCACGGTGGTGGGCTCCCTGGCGGGTCTGCTGATCTACACGGTGGCGCGGGGGCTCGGGGCGTAGGCCGACGGTGTGACCGGGATCTGAGCGAGGGCTGCCCGGGGGCTGCCAGGGGCCCGGCCCGGGGCGGGCCGGGCGTAAAAGCGCGGTTGACGGGGCACTCGTGCCGAGCTGCCGCGTCCTTTTCGGCAGTGCCGCCGTCCGGTCGGCTGTCTCGACGAGGAGGAGCCCGTGTCCGTCGGTACCGTCACCACCGCCGTCCCCGCGCGACTGGACAGACTTCCCTGGTCGCGCTGGCATTGGATGATCGTCATCGGCCTCGGCACCGTCTGGATCCTGGACGGCCTGGAAGTGACGATCGTCGGCAATGTCGCCGGCCGCATCGCCGAGGAAGGCAGCGGCCTCGACATCTCGGCCGCCCAGGTCACCGGCCTGGCGGCCGCGCTGTATGTGGCGGGCGCCTGCTTGGGCGCGCTGTTCTTCGGCTGGCTGACCGACCGCTACGGCCGCAAGAAGCTGTTCATGGCGACACTGGCCGTCTACCTCGCGGCGACCGCGCTGACCGCGCTGTCCTTCGAGTCCTGGTGGTTCTTCCTCTTCCGGTTCCTCACCGGCTTCGGCATCGGCGGCGAGTACGCGGCCATCAACTCCGCGATCGACGAGCTGATCCCGTCGCAGTACCGGGGCCGCGTCGACCTGATCATCAACGGCAGCTACTGGCTGGGCGCGATCGGCGGCTCGCTGCTGTCCATCGTGATGCTGGACACCACGATCTTCGCCAGGGACCTCGGCTGGCGGCTCAGCTTCGCCCTCGGTGTGGTCCTGGGCCTGGTCATCCTGCTGGTGCGGCGGCACGTCCCGGAGAGCCCGCGCTGGCAGTTCATCCACGGCAAGGGCGACGAAGCCGAGGAACTCGTCTCCTCCGTCGAACGCGAGATCGAACAGGAGAAGGGTGAGCAGCTGCCGCCCCCGGCCGGTGAGATCACCATCCACCAGCGCAAGAGCATCGGCTTCGGCCTGATCGCCAAGACCGTCTTCGGCAAGTACCCGCGCCGCGCGGTCCTCGGCCTGTCCCTCTTCATCGGCCAGGCGTTCCTCTACAACGCCATCACCTTCGGCTTCGGCACCATCCTCATCACCTTCTTCGACGTGCCGACCGGCGACACCGGCTACTACTTCGCCGTCATCGCGGCCGGCAACTTCCTCGGCCCGCTGCTGCTCGGCAAGCTCTTCGACACCGTCGGCCGCCGGATCATGATCTCCAGCACCTATCTCATCTCCGGCCTGCTGCTCTTCGTCACCGCGTGGCTCTTCGACCGCGGCTCGCTGACCGCGACGACGATGACGGCCTGCTGGTGCGTGGTGCTGTTCTTCGCCTCCGCGGGCGCCTCCAGCGCGTACCTCACGGTCTCCGAGATCTTCCCGATGGAGACCCGCGCGATGGCCATCGCCTTCTTCTACGCCCTCGGTACCGCCGCCGGCGGCATCAGCGGCCCGCTGCTCTTCGCCGACCTGACCGAGTCCGGGGTGGTCGGCGACACCGTCCTCGCCTTCCAGATCGGCGCCGGGCTGATGTGCGCGGCCGGGCTGGTCGCGGCGTTCCTCGCGGTGAAGGCGGAACGCCGCTCGCTGGAGGACATCGCGCGACCGCTGTCGGAGGCGGCGGAGACGGCGTCCTCGTCGACGGTCCGAACCGGGACGGTGACGCCGTAGCCTTCGGCCTCTCGCCGCGGACGGGACGGTGACGCCGTAGCCTTCGGCCTCTCGCCGCGGATCGGGACGGCGACGCCGTAGCCTTCGGCGCTTCGCCGCGGGCCGGGACGGCGACGCCTGGGTCTCCGGCCCCTCGCCTCGGTCATGCGCCGGTCGTGGACCCGGGCCGCACGATCATCAGCACGGTGACGGCGGCCCACAGCAGGTTGAACACCCCGGTGAACATGGCGAGCCGTACGGTCGCCTCCCTGGACCCGTCGCCCCCCTCCAGCAGCGCGCTCTGCCGGGGCAGCACCAGCGCGACGAGGACCAGCGCGGCGAGCGCGGTCAGCGCGATGGACACGATCAGCCAGGCGTCGCCGAGCACGCCCATGGTGCTCGCGGTGGCGAACCCGAAGACCGGTACGACGACGCCGATGGTGGCGTAGACCCGGCAGATGCGGTGCAGCAGCCGCACGGTCTCGGTGGCCCGCGGGTCGTCGGGCGCGGCCATGGCCCGCCGCGCGGCGGGCGGGAACATGCTGGCGGCGACGGTGACGGGCCCGATCGCGACGATCGCGGCGAGGACGTGGACGCTGAGGAGGAACTTGGTCACGCCGGTGACGGTAGGCGGGCCGGGGATCTTGCAGAAGTGGCGATAGTGCCAGGGGTCAACGGATTCTCGCCAGCGGTGCCCGAGGGCGGCCGGAGACCTCGTGGCCGGTAGACGGCGGTTGGCGACTTCCTGGCGTACCCCTACGCTCTCGCCATGCACACCGTCGCCGTACTGGCCCTGGACCGGGTGATCCCCTTCGACCTCTCCGCCCCGATCGACGCGTTCGGCTGGGCGCGGCTGCCGGACGGCCGGGAGGCGTACCGGGTGCGGGTCTGCTCGGACCGGGAGGAGGTGAGCGCGGGCGCGTTCACCGTGCGGGCGCCGTACGGGCTGGACGCGCTGGCCGAGGCGGACACGATCATCCTGCCCGGCGTGGAGGAACCGCCCGACCCGCTCCCGCCCGGCGTCACCGAGGCGCTGTGCGCGGCGGCGGCGCGGGGCACGCGGATCGCGTCCGTCTGCGTCGGGGCGTACCTCTTCGCCGCGACGGGCCTGCTGGACGGACTGCGCGCCACCACGCACTGGATCGCGGCGCCGGACCTGGCGGCGCGCTACCCGGAGGTGACGGTCGACCCGAACGTCCTCTATGTCGACAACGGCCAGTTCCTGACCTCGGCGGGCGCGGCGGCGGCCCTGGACATGTGCCTGCACATGATCCGCCAGGACCACGGCTCGGCGGTGGCCGCGCATGCCGCCCGGATGTCGGTGATGCCGCTGGAACGGGAGGGCGGCCAGGCCCAGTTCATCGTCCACGACCGCCCGCCGGCGCCGTCCGGCGCGACGTTCGAGCCGCTGCTGCGCTGGCTGGACGACCACTGCGACAAGGCCCTGACCCTGGAGGACATCGCGGCACGGGCGGGCATGAGCACCCGGACGCTGAACCGCCGCTTCCGCGAACAGACGGGGACGACACCGCTGCAGTGGCTGCACCGGGCGCGGGTGCGCAGGGCGCAGTACCTGCTGGAGACGACGGCCTACCCGGTGGAACGGATCGCCGAACAGGCCGGTTTCGGCTCCCCGACGGCCTTCCGGGAGCGTTTCCGGCGAGTGGTGGGGACGAGTCCGCAGGGGTACCGGAGGGCGTTCCGCACGGACTCGGCGTAAGACGGCCGTCCGGGGGCAGGTGTCAGTGCGCTGTCGGTCTTCAGTGCGTTGTCAGCGCGTCCGCCGGTCGGCGACGGCCCAGGAGGCGAGGGCGACGGCACCGGCCACCCCGAGCACGGCGGGCCAGGCGCCCACCTTCTTGGCCAGCGGGTGGGACCCGGCGAAGGCGGCGGCATACGCGGCCGTCAGGGCGCCGGCGGCCGGCCCGCCCGCCCGCTGCCGCCACTGCCGTGCCGCCGCGGCGCCCGCGACGGCCAGCACGGCTCCGCCGAGCGGCCGCTTCCCGGTCCAGCGGGCGACGCCGTAACCGCCGACGAGACCGCTCGCGGCGAGGAGGGAGCTGGGGATGTCTGCCATGTCCCCGACCCTAGCGCGGCGGTACGGTCCGGCTCGGCCGGGCCCGGCCCAGGCCCCGAACCTGAGCCGCCCCTTGTCAAGTTTCCTCTCCCGAGCTATATAAAAAGCCGTAGGGCATCGCAGACGACACACACAGCGCCTGCCGAGAGGAGTGACTTGTGATGCTCATGCGCACGGACCCCTTCCGCGAGCTGGACCGCCTTGCGCAGCAGGTCTTCAACACCCCCGCCCAGCCGGTCGCCATGCCGATGGACGCGTACCGGGCCGGGGACGACTTCGTCGTCCACTTCGACCTCCCCGGCGTCGACCCCGAGACGATCGAGCTGGACGTCGAGCGCAACGTCCTCACCATCCGCGCCGAGCGCCGCTTCCCGGCCCCCGAGGACACCGACGTGCTCGTCGCCGAGCGGCCCACGGGCACCTTCACCCGCCGGCTCTTCCTCGGCGACACCCTCGACACCGAACGCATCGACGCCTCGTACGACGCCGGAGTGCTGACCCTGCGCATCCCGGTGGCCGAGGCGGCCAAGCCACGCCGTATCCGGATCACGGGCGGCGACGGCGGCCGGAAGCAGCTCAGCGGCTGAGCGGCACACCGCCGGGGACCGAGGAACAGCGGACTGGGAGGAGAAACGGAAACGATGACCGTGACGACCGTGACGACGACACAGGACCGAGCCACCGCCACGGCCCTTGCTGGGGGCGTGGACACGGACGGCTGGCCGGCGTTGATCGACGCGGTACGGGACGCGGGCCAGTACCCCGCGAGAGCCGAAGCGGAACGCATCACCCGCATCGTGCTCTCCGCGCTGGGCGGCCACGTCACCGGAGACGAACGAGTGGCTCTGGCCCGGGCCCTGCCCGCGGAGGCGGCCAGGGTGATCGCCTCCCAGATCCCGGCGACCCGTCCCCTGACCGCCGCGGAGTTCGTGGACTCGGTGGCCGCCCGCATCGAGGGCGCGACCCCCGCGACGGCCCGCTGGGACGTCAGCTCGGTCCTCAGCGTCCTGCCGCCCCGGATCGGCAAGGACCTGGTGAACCGCATCCTGGCCGAACTGCCGCCGGGCTACGCGCTGCTGTTCGGCCTCCCGGAACTCACCCGGGCGGCGTAACTCGTCACCAGGGGTTCCGCTGCCGCCGCTGCCGGACCCGCACCTCCACGACCCACGCGGAACAGACGGCACCCCCGGCAGCGGCCGGCCCGAACCCGAGGACGAGGGGAGTGACGTACGCGGGCACATCACCGCTCCCGAAACTCCCCCCGTCACTCGTCTCGCACACGAACCGGAGCGGCAGCCAGTCGACGCGGTAGCCGGTGACCTGGCCGTCCGCCTGCTGCCCGGGCGTACGACAGGCCTGCACCGGAGCGGAACCGGTCCCCCCGTCCCGCGCCTCCACGAGGGCCCCGGTCACTCCCGCCAGTCCCCACCCGTACGCCCCGGCCGCGACCGCCGCGGCGATCGCGGATCCCCCGCGCAGCACCTCCGGGAAACTCTGCCGCCGCAGCCCGCCGGCGAAGGTCTGCCCGCCGTACCCGAGAAACCCGAAGACGGCGAGAACACAGACCAGGAGCAACAGCAGGCTCAGGAAGACCATCCACGGAGTCCAACAGCCCACC
>NZ_MUND01000483.1 GCF_002154375.1 Streptomyces glaucescens
GCAGCAGCCGGGTGCAGCGGGTACGGGAGGCCCGGCGGGCCCGGTACGTCAGCCAGTTGGCCCACTGGGACCGCCGCGAGGTGGCGGAACTGGCCCGGCTGCTGCAGCAGCTCAACCAGGGGATGGCGAAGTAAGCCCCGGGCCGGGGTGATTAATTCGGGCAACGGGGCACGCGCGAAGTGCCAGGATGGACGAATGCCCACCGCTTACGACATCCCCGAAGTCCTGGACCGTCGCGAGGGCCCCTACGGCGAGGTCGTGCTGCGCCGGCACGGCGACCTGCTCCAGATCATCGCGAACGGCTGCTTCCTGATGGACACCTCCGACGGCCGCTCGGAACGGCGACTGGTCGACGCGGCACTCGCGGCACTCGACGAGCGGCCCGAACCCCGGCTGCTCATCGGGGGTCTCGGGGTCGGCTTCTCGCTCGCACACGCCGCCGCGAACGCCCGCTGGGGCCGGATCACGGTCGTCGAGCGCGAGCCCGCCGTGATCGAGTGGCATCGGCGAGGACCTCTTTCCGGCCTGTCCCGGGCGGCCCTGTCCGATTCGCGCACGGAGATCGTGGAGGCGGATCTGGTCGCCTTCGTCAATGAGACATCCGCCACGTATGACGCGCTGTGCCTGGACATCGACAATGGGCCCGGCTGGACCGTCACGGAGGACAACGACGGGCTGTACGAACCGGCCGGACTGGCAGGCTGCGCAAGGCTGTTGAGGCCCGGCGGGGTGCTTGCGGTATGGTCCGCCGAGCCCTCCCCGGATTTCGAAGAAACCTTGCGGAATGCCGGATTCCAGCATGTGCGTACCGAAGAGATCCCCGTTGCCCGGGGCGTTCCGGACGTCGTGCACCTCGGCGTCCGACCTGGATAGCAATGCCGCGGTGACTCCCCGTACGCTGCTTCCCTGACGCCGATCATTCAAGCGTCAATCGCAGTCATGCGCAGACATGGGATCACCCCACTGATTCCGGAAAGCACACTCTTGGGGCGGGCGATGGAGCAGACACACACCTCCCACAACGGCACGGCGACGACCACCCCCGGCGCACAGCGCCGGGTCCTGGTGGTCGAGGACGACGCGACGATCGTCGACGCCATCGCGGCCCGCCTGCGCGCCGAGGGATTCCAGGTGCAGACGGCAGGCGACGGGCCGGCGGCGGTCGACACGGCGGAGGCCTGGCAGCCCGACCTGCTGATCCTCGACATCATGCTGCCGGGCTTCGACGGCCTGGAGGTGTGCCGCCGGGTGCAGGCCCAGCGGCCCGTCCCGGTCCTGATGCTCACCGCGCGCGACGACGAGACCGACATGCTGGTCGGGCTCGGCGTGGGCGCCGACGACTACATGACCAAGCCGTTCTCCATGCGGGAGCTGGCGGCCCGGGTGCACGTCCTGCTGCGCCGGGTGGAGCGGGCCGCGCTGGCCGCCTCCACGCCGCGCAGCGGCATCCTCCGGCTCGGCGAGCTGGAGATCGACCACGCGCAGCGCCGGGTGCGGGTGAAGTCGGAGGACGTCCACCTGACGCCCACCGAGTTCGACCTGCTGGTGTGCCTGGCGAACACCCCCCGCGCGGTGCTCTCCCGTGAGCAGCTGCTCGCGGAGGTCTGGGACTGGGCGGACGCCTCCGGCACCCGCACGGTCGACAGCCACATCAAGGCGCTGCGCCGGAAGATCGGCGCCGAGCGGATCCGCACGGTGCACGGCGTGGGCTACGCCCTGGAGACGCCGACGCCATGAGCGACGGGCGGAGAGCCGCACGGAGGAGTCCCGGGCAGCCCTGGGGCGGCGTACGCCCGTTCTCGATCAAGACCAAGCTGGGGGCGCTGGTCGTCATCTCGGTGCTGATCACCACCGGGCTGATGATGGTGGCCATGCGCACCGAGACCGAGCTGCGCTTCATCACGGTCTTCTCGATGATCGCCACCTTGCTGATCACGCAGTTCGTGGCGCACTCGCTCACCTCTCCGCTGGACGAGATGAACGCGGTGGCCCGCTCCATCTCGCACGGCGACTACAGCCGCCGGGTCAGCGAGAACCGGCGGGACGAGCTGGGGAACCTGGCCCAGACGATCAATGTCATGGCCGACGAACTGGAGGCCCAGGACCGCCAGCGCAAGGAACTGGTCGCCAACGTCTCGCACGAGCTGCGCACCCCCATCGCGGGGCTGCGGGCGGTGCTGGAGAACATCGTCGACGGGGTCACCGAGGCCGACCCCGAGACCATGCGTACGGCGCTGAAGCAGACCGAGCGGCTGGGCCGGCTGGTGGAGACGCTGCTGGACCTGTCCCGGCTGGACAACGGCGTGGTCCCGCTGAAGAAGCGGCGGTTCGAGGTGTGGCCGTATCTGTCGGGCGTGCTGAAGGAGGCGAACATGGTCGCCTCGGCACGGGCCGGGATCGCCTCCGGATCGGGCAGTCACACCCGGACCGACGTCCATCTGCACCTGGACGTGTCACCGCCGGAGCTGGTCGCGCACGCCGACCCGGAGCGCATCCACCAGGTCGTCGCCAACCTGATCGACAACGCCGTCAAGCACAGTCCGCCGCACGGCCGGGTGACGGTGAAGGCGCGGCGCGGGGCGCAGCCGGAGTCGCTGGAGCTGGAGGTGCTGGACGAGGGTCCGGGCATTCCGCGCTCGGAGTGGCACCGGGTGTTCGAGCGGTTCAACCGGGGTGTGGTCAGCCGGCCGCACGGCCCGGGCAGCGACGGCGGCACGGGCCTGGGGCTGGCGATCGCGCGCTGGGCCGTGGATCTGCACGGCGGCCGGATCGGGGTGGCCGAATCCGAGCGGGGTTGCCGGATTCTTGTCACTCTTCCAGGACTTCCATCCGTGCCAAGTTGACGTAAAGTTCGAAGCGGAGCCACAAGATCCACGGGCGTTCGCGCTGTCGGACACGTGTGATCAGGCAAGGCCCCGCGCGCCGGGGCCGCGTCCGCGTACCCAGGACGCCCCCTCGCAAACCGGAACCACGCTTGTTTCCCGCCATTATCAGGCCCGAAACACGGATTCAGATGTGACTTACACGACGATGAACGGACCCGGCCTGACCTTCTCGGCCAGGGAGGCGTAGCCTTTATTCCCGCTGTCCATCACCTTGTGAAGCGGAAGAGGGCGGTTGCCGCCGTGTCGCCACAGTCCCCCAGTAACGCATCGAGCATCTCCACCGACGCAGACCAAGCGGGCAAGAACCCCGCTGCCGCGTTCGGTGCCAACGAGTGGCTCGTCGACGAGATCTATCAGCAGTACCTCCAGGACCCGAATTCGGTAGACCGCGCCTGGTGGGACTTCTTCGCCGATTACAAGCCAGGCGCCGCCGGCGCCCCGGCTCCGGCGGGACCTGCGGCCGCGGGGGCCGCAGGTCCCGCCGGAGCCGGGGCGC
>NZ_MUND01000484.1 GCF_002154375.1 Streptomyces glaucescens
GTAGAACTCGCCGAGCACGAACGCGGTCTCCACGGTCGCGTCCGCGCTGTCGAAGCGGGCCACCAGGGCGCCCTGCGCGGCGTCCCTGACCTCGATGGACAGCTCCGGCACCCGGCCGAAGGTGCCGCCGTCGGCGGAGGCGGCGAGGACCACGGTCTCGACGGCGGGTTCCACGCGGGCGAGGTCGACGTGGAGCGTGTCGGTCACCCGGCCGCCCGCCTCCCGCTTGCCCTCGTGGCGGACCGCGCCGGAGGAGTGGGCGGGCTGGTTGTAGAAGACGAGGTCGCCGTCGGAGCGCACCTTCCCGCCGGCCAGCAGCAGGGCCGAGGCGTCGGCGTCGGGGACGCCCGGTCCGCCGCGCCAGCCCACCTCGACGCGCAGGGCCGTCGCCGGCACCGCGGTATTCGATCCTTTCGGCATGGACATGTCCGCCCCCATCACGCATTCTCTCCCGGGTTCCCTGCCCGTCCAACCTATTGCCCCGCCCGGTGAAGTCCCACCGGGCGTGCGCGATGCCCGGCGGGCCCTTTCGGGGTGGTGGGAAGATCAGAGGGCAACCGCCGGTAACCCGCCCGGAGCTGAGCTTTTACACGATCCGTACGCCGCCCGGTGCCCCTTTTCCCCACGTTCACTCACATTGGGGATCCCGCGTCACCGCAGACACGGAAAACAACCCCATAATCGGTCTCCCCAACCAGCACATCGTGGGCTTAACTTATGTGCCATGACCTCCCCCCGCTCCACTTATGGTGGCGGCTACTACTCCGCCTCCTTCCCGGACACTCCGATCTACGACTCCCTCGTGGCCGAGCGGGGCACCCCGCAGATCGCCCCGATCCGGGTCCCCGCCGCCTACGACACGCCGGGCAGCTCGCTGCCCGCGCTGCCGTCGGCACTGCCCGCCCTCCCGGCGGCCCCGTCCCAGCCCTCGTACGGCTACCCGCACCAGCAGCAGCCCGCGCCGCTGCAGCAGGCGGCCGTGCACCAGGCGCCGACGGCCTACATCCCGCAGCAGGCCTCCGCGCCGCGCGGCTACCCGGGCCCGCAGGCCGCTCCCCAGCAGCCCCGTCCGGCCGCCGCGCCCGGCATGGGCTACGAGGCGATGCGCCCCGCGGCGCCGCGCCCCGCGCCCGCTCCCTACCAGGACCCGTACAACAACCAGCAGTACCGCGGCTACTGACCGCCTCCCCGGGCTGTCGGTGCCACCTGGCACGATGACCCCATGGGGAACGCGGAGCTGCAATCGATTCACGTCCATCCGGTCAAGGCGTTCCGGGGCCTGTCGCTCCGGGAAGCCGTGGTGGAGCCCTGGGGGCTGGCCGGAGACCGACGCTGGGTGCTGATCGACGACGGGGGAAAGGTCGTCACGCAACGCCAGCAACCGCGCCTCGCGCAGGCCGCCGCCGAGCTGCTGCCCGGCGGCGGCCTTCGGCTGTCCGCGCCCGGCCTGGACCCGTTGACGGTGTCCGTGCCGGAGCCGACGGGCACGGTGCCGGTGGAGATCTTCCGCGACAAGGTGGAGGGCGTCCCGGCCGACGCCGCCGCGCACGCCTGGTGCAGCGCCTTTCTCGGCGTCGCCGTCCGCCTGGTGCACATGGACGACCCCGCCACCCGCCGCCCCGTCGACCCGGAGTACGCGCGGCCAGGTGAGACCGTCAGCTTCGCCGACGGCTATCCGCTGCTGCTCACCTCGGCGGCCTCCCTCGATGCGCTGAACTCGCTGATAGCCCAGGGGGATCACGCCGCGGAGGGCCCGCTGCCGATGAACCGCTTCCGGCCGAACCTGGTCGTGGCCGGCACCGCGCCCTGGGCGGAGGACGACTGGACTCGGCTCGCCGTCGGCGAGGTCGAGTTCCGCGTGGCCAAGCCCTGCGGGCGGTGCGTCGTGACGACGACCGACCAGACGAGCGCCGAGCGCGGCCGGGAGCCGCTGCTCACCCTGGGCCGGCACCGCAGGATCGGCGGCAAACTGGTCTTCGGCCAGAATCTGGTGCCGCTCACCGGCGGCACGGTCCGGATCGGCGATCCGGTGCGCATCCTCGGCTGACGTACACGCGGCTGCGCGATCTCCGGGCGACGGGATCGCGGCTGCGGTTCCCCCGGCGACGGGATCCCGCCAACTCCCGTCCGCTCCCGCCGACTCGCCGACGCACGGGAACCCCGGTGAACGGCCGACACGTTGGGCTCCGTAAGAAGTTCCTGAGGGCCGGTCTCGGTGCGCGCGGCGTTCGGCCGGCCCACCGGAAGGACGGCCCCGGCAGGGTCGTCACGGAGCGGAGGGGGGTGCGGACGTGCGAGCCCTGAGCGGTCTGTGGCGGTGGCGGCGCAATCCGCTGTGCCGAGCGACCGATCTGGCCGAGGCCCGGCTGGCGCTGACGGCGCTGCTGCTGATGGTCCTCGTCGCGCCCCTGCTCGGTGTCCTCGTCGGCTCCGCCACCCAGGAGTCCCTGCACCGTGCGGCCCGCGAACAGCGCCTGACCCGCCACCAGGTGACGGCCACCGTGCTCCGCGGACCGGAGCACGGCCCGCCGGCCGACCCCGAGACCCTCACCCGCGACACCCGCACCAGAGTCCTCGCCGGCTGGACCGCACCCGACGGCAGCGCGCACCAGGGCACCGTCCTGGCGCAGCTGAAGTCGGCGGAGCCCGGCGACCGGTTCGGGGTGTGGACCGACCCGCAGGGCCGGCTGGTGAGCCGCCCCCTGGACTCCGCCACCGCCACCACGCACGCCGTCCTCGCCGGGTTCGGTGCCGCCCTGCTCGCCTCGGGCCTGGCAGAGGCCGGCAGACGGCTGGTCCTCCGGCACATGGTCCGCCGTCGCCACGCCCGTCTGGACCGCGCCTGGGAACAGGCCGGACCGGACTGGGGCCGGACCGGCGCCGGCAGCTGACCGCCTTCCGGCTCCGGTCAACCCACGGTCCGCGCGCACGCTACGGTGGACCGGCCGGCTCTTCGGCAACGACCCGCGTACGACGAGGTGGGGGCACGACAACACCATGGCACAGGGCACGGTCCAGGTGACGCACACCGGCACGTCGCGGTGGCGGCGCCGCACGGGTGAGTACGCATCGCTCGCCGCCGCCCTGGAGGCCGCGGCCGACGGTGACGTGCTCACCGTCGCCCCCGGCACCTACCGGGAGAACCTCGTCGTCCGCCGCGCGGTGACGCTGCGCGGCCCCGAGGGCTCCCCAGGTTCGGTGCGCATCGCGCCCGTCGACGGGGTGCCGCTGACCGTGCGGGCCTCCGCGGTGGTGCAGGACCTGCACGTCGAGGGCCAGGACGCGGCGGCGCCCGCGCTGCTGGTGGAGGAGGGCGCGCCGGAGCTGGTCGACGTGCGGGTGGTCACCCGGTCCGCGGCCGGCATCGAGGTGCGCGGCGGCGCCCGGCCCAGCGTGCGGCGCTGCACCGTCGACAATCCGGCGGGCATCGGCATCGCCGTGGTGGACGGCGGGGGCGGGGTGTTCGAGGAGTGCGAGGTGGTCGCGGCCGGGCAGGCGGGCGTCGCGGTGCGCGGCGGCGGCCATCCACGGCTGGAGCGCTGCCGGGTGCACCACGCGGCCGGCTCGGGGCTGACCGTCACCGGTGACAACTCCGCCCTGGAGGCGGTGGGTTGCGAGGTCTACGAGGTGCGGGGCAGCGGGGTGCAGATCACCGGCCGCGCCACCGCGAACCTCACGGACTGCGATGTGCACCGGACCACCGCGGACGGGGTGACCCTGGACACGGACGCCGTGCTCACCCTGGCCGACTGCCGGATCCACGACATCCCGGAGAACGCGGTCGACCTGCGCTCCCGCTCGGTGCTGACGCTGACCCGCACCAGCGTGCGGCAGTTCGGGCGCAACGGCCTGTCGGTGTGGGACCCGGGCACCCGCGTGGACGCCAACCAGTGCGAGATCTCCGACAGCACCGGCGACTACCCGGCGGTGTGGGTCAGCGACGGCGCGACCGCGGTGCTGGACTCCTGCCGGGTGCACGACGTGCCGGACGCGCTGTTCGTCCTCGACCGGGGCTCCCGCGCGGACGTCGTCGACAGCGATCTGTCCCAGGTGCGCAACACGGCCGTCTCGGTGAGCGACGGCGCGACCGCGCAGCTCGACGACTGCCGGATCCGGGACGCCGCGACGGGCGCCTGGTTCCGTGACCACGGCAGCGGCGGCACCCTGAACAACTGCACGCTCGACGGCACCCAGACCGGTGTGATCGTCACCAAGGGCGCCGACCCCGTGATCGAGCGGTGTGCGGTCGACTCACCCGCGGAGGCGGGCTTCTACGTCTCGGCGGGCGGCCGGGGCAGCTTCCTGAACTGCCGGGTGACGGGCAGCGGCGGCTACGGCTTCCATGTGATCGACGGCTGCCGTACGACGCTCAGGAAGTGCCGTACGGAGCGATGCGCGCGCGGCGGCTACGAGTTCGCGGACGGCGGCCCCGACGCGGGCGCGGGACCGGTCGTGGAGGACTGCACCAGCGACGAGAGCGCGGGACTCAGGTCGCCGGTGTCCCGGGAGACCGCCGTGGAGACGGCGACCCGGTCGCCGGGGCCGCAGGCCGCGGTCCCCGGCCCGCGGGCGGCCGAGCCGGAGCCCGCCCCGGCCGGGCCGCCGGCCCGGACCTCCAAGGCCGTGCTCGGCGAACTCGACGCGCTGGTGGGCCTGGAGAGCGTCAAGCGCGAGGTGCGGGCGCTGACCGACATGATCGAGGTGGGCCGGCGCCGGCAGCGGGCGGGCCTGAAGGCCGCCTCCGTCAAGCGGCACCTGGTCTTCACCGGCTCCCCCGGCACCGGCAAGACCACGGTCGCCCGGCTCTACGGCGAGATCCTCGCCTCGCTGGGCGTGCTGGAGAAGGGCCATCTGGTCGAGGTGTCCCGGGTCGACCTGGTCGGCGAGCACATCGGCTCCACCGCGATCCGCACCCAGGAGGCCTTCGAGCGGGCCCGCGGCGGGGTGCTGTTCGTCGACGAGGCGTACGCGCTGTCCCCGGAGGACGCGGGCCGGGACTTCGGCAAGGAGGCCATCGACACGCTGGTGAAGCTGATGGAGGACCACCGCGACGCGGTCGTGGTGATCGTCGCCGGGTACACGGCGGAGATGGAGCGCTTCCTGTCGGTCAACCCCGGTGTCGCCTCCCGTTTCTCGCGCACCATCACCTTCAGCGACTACGGCCCCGAGGAACTGCTGCGGATCGTGGAGCAGCAGGCCGAGGAGCACGAGTACCGGCTGGCACCGGGCGCCGAGGAGGCCTTGCTGAAGTACTTCGCGGCGATCCCGAAGGGCCCCGCGTTCGGCAACGGCCGGACCGCGCGGCAGACCTTCGAGGCGATGGTCGAGCGGCATGCGGGACGGGTCGCGCAGCTCGACGAGCCGAGCACGGACGAGCTGACCCTGCTGTACGCGGAGGACCTGCCGGAGCTGCCCTGAGCGGTGTCGCTCAGGGTCCGGCCTGGGGTCGCTGGGCCGGCAGTTCGGGCAGCCGGGTCAGCAGCCGCTCGCGTTCCTCGGCGAACGCCGGGTCCTCCTGGTAGTCGGAGTGGCCGAGGACGGGCGCGGGCAGCGGCTGGTCGTCGGTGCGGCCGTGCGCGAGCGGGTCCTTCAGCGGCGCGCGGTCGACCTCGGGGCCGCCGTCGGCGGGCACCCGGACAGGACCGCCGATCGGGTCGGTGAGCCGGTACAGATTGCGCCAGCAGTCGACCTCGTGGTGCAGGGCGCTGAGTGCGGCCGGGCCGAAGTGGGCGGGGAACCAGCGGCCGTACAGGCGCTCCAGCGGGGAGCCGTAGGTCAGCAGCGCGACCCGTTTGCGGGTGGCCGGGGAAAGCTGCCAGGCCGTGGCGGCGGCGAGCACGCTGCCCTGGGAGTGGCCGGAGAGCACCAGCCGGCCGCCGGTGCTGCGGGTCCAGGTGTCGATGCGCCAGGTCAGGTCGGGGACGGCCCGCTCGGCGTAGCAGGGCGGGGCGAAGGGGTGGGCGGCGCGCGGCCAGAACGTGCCGACGTCCCAGAGGATGCCGATGGTGCGCCGCGCGGAGGCGTCCTTGTAGGCGCGCCGCCCCCAGGTGACGAACAGGATGAAGCCGAGGCCGATGAGCCAGGAGCCCAGTGCCTGCGCGGTCTCGGCGGCGCCCTGGACGAAGCCGTGGGCGTCGCGGGTGGCGCGGCTCGGGGTCTGGCCGGTGGCCAGGGCGCCCACCAGGGCTCCGGCGCCGAGGAGCAGGGTGGACGCGGAGACGACGGCGACCAGGAGGGGGGCGCGGTCGGTGAGGCCGGCCAGCGCGCGGACGCGGGCGATCCGGCGGGTGCGGTCCGGTTCCAGGTGCTCGCCGGGGTAGTCACGGGCCACAGCCGCGCGTTCGGCGCGGGCCAGCCGCAGCGCGCGCCGGGCGAGGACGCCGCAGAGCACGAGCATGACCAGCAGCATCGGCGGGATCACGGACGCCTGCCAGGTCAGCAGCACCGGGGGGCCGGGGATGGCGGCGTGGGTGCCGTCCAGCCAGTCGGCGACCCGCTGCGACACGCCGCCGGACATCACCGAGCCCAGGGCGCAGGCCAGCATGGCGACGGCGGGTCCGCCGAGGCCGCGCAGGGCGGCGCGGGTGTCGGGCCGGGTGCGGTGCAGCAGATGGGCGACCACGGCGAGGGCGATCACCAGCAGTCCCTGGACCAGGGTGATGCCGCCGAAGGCGACGTCGCCGGGCAGCCGGCCGGAGGACGTCCAGCCCGGGCGCTCCCATCCGGTGTAGACCAGGGAGAGGGCGAGCAGGAGGAGCGCGGCGAGCGGCAGGCGCCGGACGAGGGGCGCGTCGGTCCCCTCGTCGAGCCGGCGTTCGCTGCGGCCCCGGCTGCAGACCACCGCCACCGCGAAGGCCGCGGTGGTGAGGAGGGCCGCCGCGGCCATCGCGGTGGCGG
>NZ_MUND01000485.1 GCF_002154375.1 Streptomyces glaucescens
GCGGGGCCGGGTGATCCGCGCCGAGCACGACGTCAGCTCGCCGCGCCCCTACAGCCGTATCAACTCGCTGGCCGGCAGCCGCGGCATCTTCGAGGACTACGCGGGCGTGGCGTCGGCGGGCGGCGGGCGGATCTACGTCGAGCCGGACCACAGCGGCCACAGCTGGCGGGCGTTCGACGCCTACCGCAAGGAGTTCGACCACTGGCTGTGGCGGAAGATCGGCGACGACGCCGCCAACAACGGCGGGCACGGCGGGATGGACTACGTGCTGCAGTGGCGCACCGTCCAGCAGATGCGCGCCGGACTCGTCCCCGACATGGACGTCTACGACGCCGCGATCTGGTGCTCCCCCGTCCCGCTGAGCGTCAGGTCCCTCGCGGCGGGCGGCCGCCCGGTGCCGGTGCCCGACTTCACCCGCGGCTCGTGGGTCAACCATCGCGCGGGGCTCGACTCACGCCCCGGTGAGATGCCGCCCGTCCCCTGAGGGCCCCTTGTCCGGCCGGGCGCCGTGCCGCATGCTGCTCGGCGGTCACCGTCCCGGGGCCGCGGTGGCCGCGGGGGCGGCCGAGGAGAGGGAGGCACGTGGTGGGCGAGGTACTGGCACGGTCCATGTGGGAGCGGTACGAACCGGTGCACGGCATCGTCTACTTCGCCCCCGAGGCCCGCCGGCCGCGGACGAACTCGGCCTGCGCGGCTTCTGGATGGGCTACTTCGCCCTGCGCGCCGCCCCGCTCGGCCCCGTTCCCGCGCCCGTCGTGACCAGTTGCTTCTACGTCTTCCACCCCGACCGCGTGGCCCGGGCGCTGCCGGACGCCTGGCGGCACACGACCCCGGCCGACGCGCTCGCGGCACGGCTGCGGGCGGTGGACGCCGCCATGACCCGCCTGTTCGGCCAGGACGGGGTCGCCTCCGCGGCGATGGCGGAGGCCGCCGACCTGGCCTGGGAGGCGGCCATGGCCGCGGATCCGGCGGGCCGGGTGCTCGGCGCCGCCAACCAGGCCCTCGACCGCCCCGGCCGGCCCCACCTCAGACTCTGGCAGGCGCTCACGACGCTGCGCGAACACCGCGGGGACGGGCATGTCGCCGTCCTGGTCGCGCACGGGCTGGGGCCGGTGGAGGCGTTGGTGCTGAAGGCCGCCGCCGCCGAGTCGGACGCGACGCTGCTGCGGGAGAGCCGCAAGTGGGACCTGTCGGCGTGGCAGGCCGCCGAGGCCGCGCTGCGCGAGCGGGGCCGGCTCGCCGGTGACGGGTCGCTGACCGCCGCCGGAGCGGCTCTGCACGCGGAGGTCGAGGCGGGGACCGACGCGGCCGCGGCGCAGCCCTGGAAGGCCGTGGGTGAGGCGGCCGCCGCTCGTCTCGCCGCTCTGCTCGAACCCCTCGCCCGCACGGTGCTGGCCTCCGGCACGGTGCCGTCCGGCAACCCGGTGGGGCTCACCGGAGACCTGTGGAGGGCGTCCCGCCCGGCCGGAGACTGACCGGTTTCCGGCCGTCTCCCGGACCACGGGCAACCCGTACGTCCCTCTCCGACTCCTCCTGCACGGGGGCGCCGACGCAAGGCGCCCCCGGATCGATGATTTGAGGAGAGGTTCGTTGATACGTGCCCGAATAACGTGGGCCACCGCGCTCGCGGCGGTGACGCTGATCGGCGCGTCGCCCGTCGTGGCGCAGGCCCGCCCCCAGCCGCCCGGCGCCGCTTCCGCCGCGGCGGGCGACGGAGCGAATGCCCTGCCGCCCGGCTGGCGGATCGCCGCCACCGGCGAGGGGGACGCCCTGGAGTGGCGGGCGCCGCGGCGCATCCCGCCGGGCGACGCACGCGTGGAGTTCCACACCGGCGACGGGCTGGTGGGCGTTCCGGAGCCGGACGAGGACGGCCGGACCTTCCGGCTGTCCCTGGAGCGGGCCCGGCTCACGGACCTGACGGGTGTTCAGGTGTGGGCGGGCGGCCGTCGGCTGGACCGGGCCCCCGGTGCGTCGAACGGGCCGGACGCCTCCGCGCCGCGCGCCCCTGAGCTCCCGCCCCGGCTGCCCGCGGGGGCCGTCGACCCGGGCAAGCCGGGCCCGTTCGCCACGGTCACCGGCGAGTACGCGCTCGACTCCGTGCGGCTGCCGGGCTTCCCGGCACCGGTCGAGATGCGCGGCGTGGTGGTCGCCCCGAAGGGCGCCACCGGCAAGCGCCCCCTCGCCCTCTTCCTGCACGGCCGGCACGCCACCTGCTACGTCCCCGGCGGCACCGAGGAGGACGTCACGATCGACTGGCCCTGCGCGGCCGGTGCCCAGCCGATCCCCAGCCACCGCGGCTATCTGAAGGACCAGAAGCTGCTGGCCTCGCAGGGCTATGTGACGGTGTCGATCTCCGCCAACGGCATCAACGGCCAGGACGCCGAGGCCGAGGACGCGGGTGCGCAGGCCCGCTCGTCGCTGGTCCGCAAGCACCTGGCGCGCTGGGCGGACTGGTCCGCGCGGCCGTCCTCCGCCCCGGAGGCCGTCCGCAAGGCGCCCAGGGCCGACCTGTCGCGCGTCCTGCTGGTGGGCCATTCGCGCGGTGGTGAGGGTGTCGACCGGGCCGCCCTGGACAGCCTCTACCCGCCGCCGGCCGCCCAGGACGGCCAGCCGGGCCGTGCCCGCTGGACCATTCGCGGCACGGTGCTGATCGGCCCGACCATCTTCGGCCAGAACCCGGTGCCGGACGTGCCGTCGCTGACGATCCTGCCGGGCTGCGACGGGGACGTCTCGGACCTCCAGGGCCAGGTGTACGTCGACGGCACCCGCGGGGTGAGCCGCGGCAAGGCCCTGCACAGCGCCGTGTACATGACCGGCGCCAACCACAACTTCTTCAACAGCGAGTGGACGCCGGGCGAGGCCGAGGCGCCCGCGAACGACGACTTCTGGGACGAGCCCGAGGACCGCGACCCGGTCTGTTCCCCGGGCAGCGCCACCCGGCTCACGGCGCAGCAGCAGCACCGCGCCGGCGCCACCTACATCGCCGCCGCCGCGCGGCTGTTCGTCGCCGGTGACGACCGGGTGCGCGAGCTGGTCGACGGCACCGGCCGCCGGGCCCCCTCGGCGGATCCCGCGCGCGTCCTGACCCACGCCGTGGGCGCGGGCCGGGGCGCCGGCTTCCTGCCGGACGGCCCGATGAAGGTCACCGGCGGACGGCTGTGCGCCGCGGTCGACCCGAACCCGAGGGCCGCGTGCCTGAGCGAGGAGGTGGCCGGCGGGTCGCCGCACTTCGCCCGCTGGTGGCCGGAGCGTGAGCAGGGGCGCCGCGCCGTGGCGCTGAAGTGGTCCGCGGCGGGCGCGCCCGTCCGGATCCGGCCCGCCAAGGCCGTCTCCCTCAAGGGCGCGAAGAGCCTGGCGCTGCGCGTCGTCGTGCCGCCGAACAGCAGCGGTACCCGGCTCGACGTCTCGGTCACCGACGCGGCCGGCAAGCGCGTCACCCTCGGCACGGTCCGGGCGGACGGGCTGCCGGGCAGCGAGCGCACCTCCTCCTACTGGGCGCAGGAGCGGCGCGTACCGCTCACCGCCGCCGGCCGCGCCGGGGTCGACCTGAGCCGGATCGCCACGCTGGAACTGACCCCGCGTTCCCGTGCGGGCCAGGCCTGGCTGATGGACGCCCACGCCTGGCGCCCCGGCACCCCCGCGGTGCGGGCGGCGGCCCTGCCCCGGGTCGACATCGGCCGGCTGACGGTCGAGGAGGGCGACTCGGGCGTGCGCACCTACGAGGTGCCCGTGCGCGTCTCCGGCCAGGGCAGCGGCTCGGTGCGGATGTACGTGACGGACCCGGCCACCGGGGCGACCACGCACCGCCTCGTCACCGTGCGCCCGGGCGACGCCGGCACGAAGGTGACGGTGAAGGTGGAGGGCAACGAGCGCTACGCCTGGGACGTCTCCAACTTCGTCCTGGCGAAGGCGGTCCGCGGCACGGTCGTCGGGTCGTACGCCGGTGGCGTCACCGTGCAGAACGACGATCCGCGGCCCGAGGTCGCGGTGACCCCGGTCGCCGGTGAGGTCACCGAGGGGCAGCCGCTGCGCTGGCGGGTCTCGCTGTCCGCGCCCGCCGACGTGGACCTCGGGTCCCCGCTGCTGGTGGTGCCGGCCGGCGGGCGGCCCGAGCTGTCCACCCGGGACGTCGACCAGGACTGGCTGAAGGACATGTACGGGGAGCTGCCCGACGGGGAGGTGCCGCTGTCCGAGCTGGAGTACTTCTCCCTGTGGGCGCCGGTGCCGGCCGGTGAGCTGAGCGCGGAGCTGGCCGTGCCCACGGTTCGCGACCAGGTCGCCGAGCCGGCGGAGCACGTGGTCCTCCAGCCCACCGACCTGGAGGGCGAGCCGCACGGCCCGGTGGTGACCGGGACCGTCCGCGACGCGTCGTAGTCCCACGCCCTGCGCGCGGGTCCGGCCGGACTGTGGTCCGGCCGGACCCGCGCGTCCGCTTGTGCGGCCGCACACCGCAGCTGCGACCACCCGGTACCGTATGACGGAAAGTTTGTGCCGTGATGCGGAAAGCGCGGAGGAACTCGTCTTAGGGGTGGGACGTGCGACGGTCGATGGGGGTTCAGTGGTGGCGCCCGGAACGGGCGGGGGGCTTCCCGGCGCAGGTGCTGCGCGGTCTCGGCCAGGTGATGTTCCTGGGCAGCCCGTGGACCGGCGCCGTCTTCTGTCTGGCCGTGGCCCTGGCCGACTGGCGGTACGCGGTGTACGCGACGGGCGGCGCCGCCCTGGGCACCGGTACCGCGCGCGTGCTCGGCGTGTCCCGCGACCGGCTGGACCCGGGCCTCGAGGGCTTCAACTCCGCCCTCTTCGCCCTGTGCTGCGCGGTGCTCCTGGGCCCGGCCCGGCCGTCCACCGCGCTGTTCGCCGCGGCGGGCTGCGCCGTGGTCACCGTCCTCACCGCGGCGGCCGTCCGCCTGCTGCGGGGATGGAGCCTGCCGCCGCTGACGCTGCCGTACTGCGCGCTGGCGGTCGCGGTGAGCGTCGCCGCGCCCGCCTTCCCCCGGGTCCGGCCGCACCCCGGCAGCCTCGCCGCCCTGTCCGCCCCTGCCCCCGGTCCGGCCGGACCGCACCTGGAGGAGGCCGCGCGGGCCTTCCTGCACAACGTCTCCCAGCTGTTCTTCCTGGAACGGTGGTACGTGGGCGCGCTGCTGCTCGCGGCGGTCTTCCTGACCGACCGTACGGCGAGCCTGGCAGCGTGCGCCGGCAGCGCGACCGGCGTCCTGACCGCCTGGGCGCTCGGGGCACCGCCCCCACTGGTCGCCGACGGCACCATGGGCTGCAACGCGGTCCTGGTCGCCATGGCGCTGTGCGGGGTGTTCCTGCCGGCGTCCCCGGCCACCCTGCTGTACGCGCTGCTCGGCGCCGCGACCGCGACCGTCCTGACCCCGGCTGTCGCCGCACTGCTGGCCCCGTCCGGCGGCCACGCCTTCACCTGGCCGTTCGTGCTGACGACACTCGGCTTCCTGGCCGCCGCCCGCTCCTTCCCCCGGCTGACCGGCCGCGACGAAGCCCGTACCGCGTCCGCCCGGCGCCGTACATGTCGGGAATCATCCGTCCCGATCGCACGTTGATCGATCGGACGGACGCGGCAGCGGTGTGGAAGCGGGAACGGAGTGGGTCCGTGCACGGTGAGTACAAGATCCCCGGCGGCAAGCTGGTCGTCGTCGACGTGGACACCGAAGGCGGGGTGCTGTCCCGCGCGCGCGTGGCGGGCGACTTCTTCCTGGAGCCCGACGAGGCACTCGACGCGGTGAACGACGCGCTGAACGGAGTCCCGGCGGACACGGACGCGGCCGGCCTGGCCGCCCGCGTCGACGCGGCGCTCCCCGAGGGGACGGTGATGTACGGACTCACCTCGGAAGGCATCGCCATCGCCGTCCGCCGCGCCCTCGCGCACGCCACCGACTGGACGGACTACGACTGGCAGCTGATCCACGAGGGCCCCCAGTCCCCGGCGCTGCACATGGCGCTCGACGAGGTGCTGACCGCCGAGGTGGCCGCGGGCCGGCGCGCCCCGACGCTGCGGGTGTGGGAGTGGGGCGCCCCCGCGGTGATCATCGGCAGCTTCCAGTCCCTGCGCAACGAGGTCGACGCGGAGGCCGCCGCCCGGCACGGCGTGCAGGTCGTCCGGCGGATCTCCGGCGGCGGCGCCATGTTCGTCGAGCCCGGCAACACGATCACCTACTCGCTGTCCGTGCCCGAGGCGCTCGTCCAGGGACTGTCCTTCCAGGACAGCTACGCCTACCTCGACGACTGGGTGCTCGGCGCGCTCGGCGACATGGGGATCAGAGCCTGGTACCAGCCGCTGAACGACATCGCCACCGACCA
Organism: Streptomyces glaucescens; assembly: GCF_002154375.1. Classification (GTDB taxonomy): domain Bacteria; phylum Actinomycetota; class Actinomycetes; order Streptomycetales; family Streptomycetaceae; genus Streptomyces; species Streptomyces glaucescens. Next base: position 6,322 of record NZ_MUND01000485.1, read on the forward strand.
GGGCAAGATCGCGGGCGCCGCCCAGAAGCGGATCGTGGGGCCCGAGGGCCGCCCCGGCGCCGTGCTCCACCACGTGACCATGTCCTACGACATCGACGCCGACAAGATGCTCGACGTGCTGCGCATCGGGCGCGAGAAGCTGTCCGACAAGGGCATCAAGAGCGCCAAGAAGCGGGTGGATCCGCTGCGCCGGCAGACCGGACTGCCCCGGGAGGCCGTGATCGAGCGGATGATCGAGTCGTTCCGCGGCCGGTACGGCCTGTCGCAGGGCAAGGTGACCGACGAGGAGCTGACCCGCGCGCGGCACCTGGCGCGCACCAAGTTCTCCTCGCCCGCCTGGACGGCCCGGGTGCCGTGAGCGCGGCCCCGCCCGGCCGGTCAGTCCGCCGGGTGGCCCGGATCGATGTCGAGGCTGTCGCGCAGCCGCAGCGGCGGACGGTCGTCCCCGCGCTGTCCGCTGCGCTCGGGTTCGAGCACGAACCCCACGTGATCGCCGCCGTCGACGCGGGTGCGCACGGCGCCGACGAACCACGCGGCCGCGTCCTCCAGGACGACCGCCCCGCCGTGCCCCCGCCGCCAGCGCACCCGGGTGAACTTGTCCACCTCGTCGCCGGTCTCCCCGCCGAACAGCGCGGCCAGCTCGTGCTGGTCGCGGGTCAGCAGATGGACGGCGAGACGGTCGGCGTCACGGGCCACCCGGTAGGTGCGGTTGGCCTTGGAGAGAAAGACCACGTACCGCAGCGGCCGGATGGAGCACTGCGCGGAGAAGCCGACCAGGCACCCGGCCCGCTCGTCCCCCACCGCGGCCGTGACCACGCACATCTGCGGATTCAGCCGGTCGAAGAAAGCATCGGTGTCCACCACCCCGTTTGAGTGCCCCGCCAAGCCGGAGTCCCACAAGAATTCCCGGGAGGAAGCCGCCGGCACCCCGCTCACGGGGAACCCGGAGGGGCGGCTCGGCGTCATCCCCGGTGACGGGACGGCCCGCAGCCCTTCCGACGACGAGACGAGGACGACGGATGAGTGAGAAGGCCCGGAAGCTGTTCGAGGCGCTGGACCTCGACCGGAACGGGACGCTGACCCGCGAAGAGGTGATCGTCGCCCTGCGGACCAAAGGTCCCTCCCTGGCCGCCTCGGGTGTCCTGCCGTACTGGGGCGTGCAGGACACCGATGCGTCCTCCGCACTGTTCGACGCGGCCGACCAGAACGGGGACTCCGTGCTGACCCTGGAGGAGTTCGCCGCCGTGGTGGACCGGCGCTTCGGCTGGAGCTGACCCCCTCAGGGGCTGCCGTCCGGCGCCGCCTCCGCCCGACGCGGTGCGTCGGGGACGGGACGCACCCGGAAGCCGCCGCGGCCGTCGAACCGTACCTCCAGGACGGCGTCGAAGCCGTCCGCTCGCGAGGGGCGGCGCAGCCGCCTGGCGGTGGCACGGATCCCGATGTCGGGGATCCGCGCCCGCCCCTCCCGCAACGCGTTGCGTGCCAGTGATCCCGCCACGTCCGGCGGGAACCAGTAGGCGGTGACCGTCGCACCGTGCGCGTGTCCGGCCGCGACGAGCGGGGCCCACTCCTCCGGGGACGGATTGGTGTTGTCGACCGCCACGGGCCTCCCCGCGGCCAGCGCCTCCATCACCAGCCGCATCTGCCGCTGCTGCCTGCGCCGCGCGGACCGGGGAAACAGATCCTTGCTGACCAGTTCGTACGGCCCGGTCAGCCACTGGCGGCAGAACGTCGACTTGCCGGAGGCCTGCAGCCCCACCAGCACGGCCACGTCCAGCGCTGTCCCGGTCGGCACCGGCCCTCCCCTCGCTCGTCGGCCTTCACCGTCACGGCGGAACGGCATCCCGCGTACCCGCCGGGGCGGAGCACGACACCGGATGCGAACGGAGCGACGGGCGAGGGTTGCGCAACGGTGGCGTGGGGTACCCGGCCGTGGTTTCCAGGCGGCGGCCCAGGCGCCCGCCGCAGGACCGCCGCGCCTGCTTCGCAGGGGGCGACATGCGAGTCGAACTGATCCAGCGAGCGGCCAATGTGCTGTTCGAGGTCCCGGACGACGTGCACGAGGAGATCATCACCCTCATCACGGCCGTGGCCGAGGACCCGATGGCACAGGTCCCGGGCGTCGCCGCGGCGTTCGGTGACTGGTGCTGGCTCGTCTACACCACCCGCGGTGACGTGATCGAGGTACTGGACGCCGGCTGCGCCCGGTGACACCGGTTCCGCCCCGCCCCGGGCTTCCCCTCCGGGCACCTCCTCGACCGCGCTCGCGGCCCTGCCTCACGGCGTCCTCACCACGGCAGCCGGCAGCGCGGAGCGCGCCCGCGTCGCAATCCGAAAAAAAGAGAGAGCATGCGGATCGCATGACGGGGTAGGCGCAGCTTCGTCGGCTCACCAGCCGGCCATCGCAAGGGCGCACCAAATGGGAGGGAAGGCCATGACGACGACCGTGCAGGCTGCTGAATGCACTACCGCCATGCCGGAGATTACGGATCCGTCGAAGGTGGCGCCCGCGGACGCACGCGAGCTGTCGAAGCTGTTCTTCGGCCAGCTGGCGACGCTGGAGGAGGGGACACCCGAGTACCAGTACGCGCGCAACACGCTGATCGAGATGAACATGTCCCTGGTCCGCTTCGCGGCCGGCCGGTTCCGCAGCCGGGGCCCGGAGGAGATGGAGGACATCGTCCAGGTCGGCATGATCGGTCTGATCAAGGCCATCGACCGGTTCGAGATCTCCCGCGAGGTGGAGTTCACCTCCTTCGCGGTGCCGTACATCGTCGGTGAGATCAAGCGGTTCTTCCGCGACACCTCCTGGGCCGTGCACGTGCCGCGCCGCCTTCAGGAGGCCCGGGTGCAGCTGGCCCGCGCCACCGAGGAACTGCGCAGCCGGCTGGGTCGCACCCCCACGACCAAGGAACTGTCCGAGCTGATGAGCCTGCCGGAGGAGGAGGTCGTCGAGGCCCGCCTGGCGTCCAACGGCTACAACTCCGCCTCCCTCGACGCGGCCATCAACGGCAGCGAGGACGGCGAGGCGGCCCTCGCCGACTTCATCGGCACCGACGACGCCGCACTCGAACTGGTCGAGGACTTCCACGCCCTGGCTCCGATGCTCGCCGAGCTCGACGAACGCGACCGGCAGATCATCCACTGGCGGTTCGTCGAGGAACTCACCCAGAAGGAGATCGGCGAACGGCTCGGGATCTCGCAGATGCACGTCTCCCGTCTGATCTCGCGCCTTCTGGCCCGCCTCCGCGAAGGCATGCTCACCACCGCCTGAAAGCGACACGTGGTCCCGTCCCCGGCACCGGCCCGGGCCGTGGCTCGCCGCGTCATCTCGTACACGGTGGGTACTCGCCACAGCGCGGAATCAATCGGGACCGGGGAGGGATCATCGTGGACGAATCGTCAGTGCGCGCGGTGGGCTGGGCACGCTCGCTGCCCATGAACACGGGGCCGAAGGCGGCGCGCGACTGGGCGCGTGGGCATCTGGACAGTCTCGGCTGGACGCACAGCGCCCCGCAGACGGTGGACGACGTGCTGCTGACCGTGTCGGAGCTGGTCACCAACGCGCACGTCCACGCCCACTCCGCCGCCCGGCTGGTGCTGGCCTGGGACGGGCAGTGTCTGCACGTCACAGTGCACGACGACGCCAGCGCGCTGCCCACCCCCCGCGAACCCAGCCGTGACGGTCTGGGCGGGCGGGGCATGCTGCTGGTCGACGCCCTGGCCGACGAGTGGGAAGCCCGTCCCTGCCCCGACGGCAAGTCGGTCACCGCCTGCTTCCGGCCGTCGAGCCCGACCGAACGTTCCCGCTGACGCGTGCTGCCACCGTCACCGAAATGAGGAGAGTCACTGTGTCGTCGACCGACGTCGTCGAACTCATCCTGCAGGACCACCGCCGTATGGAAGACCTGTTCCGTACGATGCGCAACGCCGAAGCCGACCGTGCCGCCGCTCTGGAGGAGTTCGCGGACCTCCTCGTCGCGCACGCCTCGGCGGAGGAGGAGAAGGTCTACCCCGCTCTGCGTCGCTACAAGAACGTGGACGGCGACGACGTCGAGCACAGCGTCCATGAGCACCATGAGGCCAACGAGGCGCTGCTCGCCCTGCTGGAGGTGGACGACACGGCTTCCGAGGAGTGGGACGAGAAGCTGGAGGAACTCGTCACGGCGGTCAACCACCACGCCGACGAGGAGGAGCGGACCCTTCTCAACGACGCCCGGGAGAACGTGAGCGACCAGCGCCGCGCCGAGCTGGGCGAGGCGTTCCGCGAGGCACGCGCGCAGCACCTGGAATCGGGCTGCGGCAGCATCGAGAACGTGCGCAAGCTGGTGGACTCAGCCAAGGACTGACGACCGGCAAAGGTGCCCCGGGACACGCGAACGGTCCCGGGGCACCTTTGCCGTTGTGGACCGAGGGTCAGTCCCCCTCGGTCTCGAAGGTGCGCAGCAGATCCGCGGCCACGCTCACGGCGATGGTCGCGGGTTCCTTGCCGGCGATGCCGGCCAGCCCGATCGGGGTCTTGATCCGGGCGATGGTGGCCTCGTCGTGGCCGCCCTCGGTGGACAGGAGTCTGCGGAACCGCGCCCACTTGGCCGCCGATCCGATCAGCCCGATGGACCCGAGGTGGGGTGTACGCAGGGCGGCGTCGCACAGCGCGGCGTCCTCCGCGTGATCATGGGTCATGATCAGGACGTGGGTGCCGCGCGGCAGCTCCGCCAAGACCTCCTCGGGCAGCAGCGGCGTGTGGTGGACGTGCACCTGGGCCACCGCGTCCGCCAGCACGTCGAGCCGCTGCCCGGCGAGCACGTCGGACCGGGAGTCGATGAGATGCAGGTCGAGGTCCTGACGTGCCAGGACGCGCGCCAGCTCCAGTCCGACGTGACCGACACCGAAGATCGCCACCGCCCGTACCACCGGCAGCGGTTCGAGCAGCACCGAGACGGTGCCGCCGCAGCACTGCACGCCGTGCTGGTTGGTCACCTTGTCGTTCAGGGCGAAATCGATCAGCTGCGGCTCCGGCTCGGACGCGGCGATCATCTCCCTGGCCCGGTCGATCGCGACGGCCTCGACGTTGCCGCCGCCGATCGAGCCCCACGTCTCGGTCCGCCCCACGACGAGTTTCGCGCCGGCGTCGCGCGGAGCGTGGCCGCGCACGGTCGCGACGGTCACCAGCACGCCGGGCTCCCGGCGTGCTCGCAGCCGCGCGACCGCGCCGACCCAGGTCATGTCAGGCACCGCTCAGCGCTTTCGCATCGGTGCGGAGCGCGCCGTCGACGGCAGCCCCGTCGACGGCAGCCCCGTCCACGGCCTGACCGTTCCGCTCGGCACCGCCGCGGCGAGCCGCCTGGATCGCCCAGTACACCGCCTCCGGTGTCGCGGGGGACGCCAGCTCGACGTCGACGCCGCTCGGCCCGAACGCGGCGGCGGCCTGCCGCAGCGCCTCACGCACCGAGAACGCCAGCATCAGCGGAGGCTCGCCCACCGCCTTGGAGCCGTACACGGCGCCCTCTTCGGTGGCGTTCTCCAGCAGCGTGACGTTGAACTCCTCGGGCATCTCCGAGAAGCTCGGCAGCTTGTAGGTGCTCGCGGCCTGGGTCAGCAGCCGGCCGCGGTTCGGCCCGTCGCTGACGTCCCAGCGCAGGTCCTCCAGGGTCAGCCAGCCCGCGCCCTGCACGAAACCGCCCTCGACCTGCCCGATGTCGATCAGCGGGGACAGGCTGTCACCGACATCGTGCACGATGTCCACGCGCCGGATGCGGTACGCGCCGGTGAAGCCGTCCACCTCGACCTCGGTCGCGGCGGCGCCGTGCGCGAAGTACTTGAACGGCGAGCCCCGGAACGTCCTGGCGTCCCAGTGCAGCCCCTCGGTCCGGTAGAAACCGGCCGCCGAGAGCTGCACGCGCTGGAAGTACGCGGTGCGCACCAGGTCGTCCCAGGCCAGCTCCTTGTCGCTGCCGAGAACACGCGCGACGCCCTCGACGATGCGTACGTCCGAGGCGTTGCCGCCCAGCTGGGTGGCGGCCACCTGCACCAGTCGCTCGCGCAGCTGCTCACACGCGTTCTTGATCGCCCCACCGTTGAGGTCGGCCCCCGAACTGGCTGCCGTGGCCGAGGTGTTGGGCACCTTGTCGGTACGCGTGGGGGCGAGGCGGACCTTGTGCAGCGGGATGCCCAGCGTGGTCGCCGCCACCTGCATCATCTTGGTGTGCAGGCCCTGGCCCATCTCGGTGCCGCCGTGGTTGATCAGGACGGAGCCGTCCTTGTAGATCAGCACCAGCGCGCCGCCCTGGTTGAAGGCGGTGAGGTTGAACGAGATGCCGAACTTGATGCCGGTGAGGGCGAGTGCCCGCTTGGTGTGCGGGTGCGCGGCGTTGAAGGCGGCGATCTCACGCCGGCGATCGGCGATGCCGGCGTCGTCCTTCACCTGCTGCCAGACGGTGGAGATCCGTTCGGCCTGCGTGACCGGCTGTCCGTACGGGGTCGTCTGGCCCTGGCCCGGCTGGTAGAAATTGCGCTCGCGCAGCTCCATGGGGTCCAGGCCGAGCCGCGGTGCGCAGCGGCCCAGGATGTCCTCGATCACCAGCATGCCCTGCGGTCCGCCGAAGCCGCGGAAGGCGGTGTTGGAGACCGTGTTGGTCTTGGCGATACGGCCGGCGACGCGCGCGTTGGGGATCCAGTAGGTGTTGTCGATGTGGCACAGCGCGCGGGCCAGCACCGGCTCGGACAGGTCCAGGCTCCAGCCGCCGTCCGCGACCAGGGTGGCGTCCAGGGCCTGGATGCGGCCGTCGGCGTCGAAGCCGATCTTCCACGTGGCGTGGAAACCGTGCCGCTTGCCGGACATGGTCAGGTCCTGCGTCCGGTTGAGCCGGAACCGGACCGGGCGGCCGGTGAGCTTGGCGCCGAGCGCGGCGACGGCCGCGAACCCGTGCGGCTGCATCTCCTTGCCGCCGAAGCCGCCGCCCATCCGCAGGCACTGCACGGTCACCTCGTGGGCGGGAACACCGAGCACGTGGGAGACGATCTCCTGGGTCTCCGAAGGGTGCTGGGTGCTGCTCTGGACGAACACCTGCCCGTTCTCGTCGACCTGGGCCAGCGCGGCATGCGTCTCCAGGTAGAAGTGCTCCTGGCCGGCGAACTGGAACTCGCCGGTGAACACGTGCGCCGAGTCGGCGAACCCGGCGTCGATGTCGCCGGTCTCCATCACGGGCCGGGCGCCGTGGAAGCTGCCCGCGGCGATCGCGTCCTGGAGGGTGATCAGGGAGGGCAGTTCCTCGAGTTCCACCTCGACGGCCGCCGCACCGAGGCGGGCCGCCTCCAGGGTCTCGCCGAGCACCCAGGCGACCGCGTGGCCGTGGAACATGACCTCGTCGGGGAACAGCGGTTCGTCGTGCTTCATGCCGGCGTCGTTGACGCCGGGCACGTCGGCACCGGTCAGCACGCGGACCACACCGGGCACGGCGAGCGCGGGCTCGGTGCGCAGCGCGGTGATCCGGCCGTGGGCCTTCATGACCTGTACCGGGTAGGCGTGCAGTACGTCCTTGGTCCGGTACACGAGGTCGTCGGTGTAGAGCGCGGTGCCCGTGACGTGCAGGGCCGCGCTCTCGTGCGGCATCGGGACGCCGACGACGGGCTTCTCGGGACGCTGGGACAAGTGGCTCATGACGGCACCGCCTCGGTGGTTTGCGCGTGCAGCTTCAGCAGGCTCTGGCCGAGCATCGCGGAGCGGTAGAGGGCGCTGGCGCGGTGATCGCTCATCGGTGTTCCCTCGCCCCGCAGCACCCCCGCCGCGGCCTCGGCGGTCTCCGCCGACCAGGGCTTGCCCTCCAGGGCCGCCTCGGTGGCGAGCGCGCGGATCGGGGTGGCGGCCACGCCGCCCAGGCCGATGCGCGCCTTGCGGACGATCCCGTCCTCGATGTCGAGCGCGAATCCGACGGCCACGCTGGAGATGTCGTCGAAACGGCGCTTGGCGATCTTGTGGAAGGCCACGACCGGCGACAGCGGCAGCGGGATGCGCACCGCGCGGATCAACTCGCCGGGGCGGCGCACGCTCTGCCGGTAGCCGGTGAAGTAGTCCGCGAGCGGGACCTCGCGCTCGCCGTCGGCGTCGGCGAGCACCAGCGTCGCCTCCAGCGCGAGCAGCGCCGGCGGGCTGTCACCGATCGGGGAGCCGGTCCCGAGGTTGCCGCCGAAGGTGGCGCTGTTGCGGATCAGCCGGGAGGCGAACTGCGGGAACAGCTCTGCCAGCAGCGGAACGCTGCCGTCGAGGCGGCGTTCGGTCTCGGTCAGCGTCAGCGCCGCGCCGATCTCGACGGAGTCGTCCTCGACGCGCAGCTCCCGCAGTTCGGGCAGCCGGTCGATCGCGACGACGCAACCCGCCCGGCGAGCGCGGATGTTGACCTCGACGCCCCAGTCGGTGGAGCCGGCCACCACGACCGCGTCGGGCCGCTCGCGCAGCAGTCGGAGCGTTTCGGCCAGGGTGCTCCTGCGCACGAAGGCGCTGTCGTCCCGGACGTACTCGGTGGCGACGGGCGCGGGCGGGGCCTGCTCGCGCCGTTGCGCCAGCGGGTCCTCGTCGGCCGGCTGACCGACGGCGAACGCGGCGTCGCGGATCGGGCGGTAGCCGGTGCAGCGGCACAGGTTTCCGCTCAGCGCGTGCAGATCGAACCCGTTGGGGCCGTGCTCGGCGTCGGTGCCCTCGGCCGGCTCGGGGTGCGCGCAGCGGTCGGGCCGGTAGTACTCGGCGGCCATGCTGCAGACGAACCCCGGTGTGCAGTAACCGCATTGGGAGCCGCCGCGGACCGCCATCTCCTCCTGCACCGGGTGCAGGCTGGGCGGGCAGCCGGGTTCGCCGGCGGTGGCGAGTCCTTCGGCGGTGACGATCTCCTGGCCGTCGAGCGCCGCGACCGGGACCAGGCAGGCGTTGACCGCCACCCAGTCGGTGGGCTTGTTCACTCCGGGCCGGGCCACGAGAACCGAACAGGCGCCGCATTCACCCTCGGCGCAGCCCTCCTTGGTGCCGGTGAGGCCACGCTCGCGCAGAAAGTCCAGCACTGTGGTGTGGGGTGCGGCCGGGGAGATCGGCGCTTCTTCCCCGTTGACCGTGATCCGTGCCCCTACCATGACGGGCCGTCGTTTCGGTGCGCGATCGGTCGATTCATGATGTTCGCCAATTTTCAGGCAGCTTTCTGTGTTCAGACGCGCCACGTAGGACAAGCGGGCGCAGAACGGCACGCGACAGCAACATGCCGGGAGGTGATGGAGGCGGGAAACCTGGAACGTGCCACTACGGGCACATCAGAGAACGGCGTGCTCAGCAGCCGTGCGCGATACGACCCGGAACCCAGACGGTGCACTGGGCGAGGCGACCGAGATCAGAGCTGGTGTACATCCGCTGGTCGCCTCCTTTCGAGCGTCACGGGTCGACGTCTTACGCAAATTAGTGGCCGAGCCCCATGAGGTCAAGAGGTCGAACCCCGGCCGGACGTACCGGTTGCGACGGCTCTCAGCGGCTCAGGGCGATGTCCCGCCCCAGGCGCGACAGCTTCTCGGGATTGCGCACGGCGTAGATCCCGGTGATGAGGCCGTCGTCGATGCGCAGGGCCATGACGGTGTCGATCTCGCCGCCCAGCCGGACGATCAGCGCCGGCTCGCCGTTGACCTGCGCCGGCCGCACCGACACGGCGGCGGTGATCCTGCCCAGCACGTGGGCCACCCGGCCGGCCCCCACGACGGGCGCCAGCGCGGCCCGCACGACTCCGCCGCCGTCGGTCAGCAGGACGACGTCGGGCGCGAGGATGTCGAGCAGGCGTTGCAGCTCGCCCGTCTCGACCGCCCGGCGGAACTCCTCGACGGTACGGCGCGCCTCGTCCGCGGAGGCGGCTCCGCGCGGTCGTCGCGCGGCGACGTGGGCCCGCGCCCGGTGGGCGATCTGACGGACCGCGGCCGGGCTCTTGCCGACGCCTTCGGCGATCTCGTCGTAGCCGAGGTCGAACACCTCGCGCAGCACGAACACCGCCCGCTCGGTCGGCGCCAGCGTCTCCAGCACGAGCAGCATCGCCATCGAGACGCTGTCGGCCAGCTCGACGTCCTCGGCCACGTCGGGCGTGGTCAGCAGCGGCTCGGGCAGCCAGGGGCCGACGTACGACTCCTTGCGCCGGCCGAGCGTGCGCAGATGGCTCAGGGCCTGCCGGGTGGTGATCCGCACGAGGTACGCCCGCTGGTCCCGCACGATGCCGGGGTCGACGCCCACCCACCGCAGCCAGGTCTCCTGCAGGACGTCCTCGGCGTCGGCGGCCGAGCCGAGGATCTCGTAGGCGACGGTGAACAGCAGGTTGCGGTGGGCGACGAACACCTCGGTGACGCCGTCTCTCCGGTCGCTCGTGGTCCGGTCGCCCGTGGTCCCGTCACTCATGGTCCGGTCACTCGTGATTCGGTCACTCGTGATTCGGTCCTTCATCGTCGGCTCCCGCCTGTTCGCCCGCGCCCGCGCCTGGTCCTGCGCCGCACACCAGACGCCGGCCCGCACCGCTGTGTGACACCCCCGGCCGGTGACACAGGCCACATCACCGCGGCGTCACAGGAAGCGGGCCGTCGGCATCTTGTGTTCGCCCGGCACAGCGCACGACACCTCGAGTGAGGACAACATCATGGAACCTCGTTTCAACCTCTTCGACAGCCCGACCGCCGCGAAGATCGCCAAGCGGTTCTACGCCACCTCGTCGGTCCTGGAAGGGTCGACGCTGCCGAAGTCCCTGCGGGAGCTGGTGGAGCTGCGGGTCGGCCAGCTCAACGGCTGCGGCTTCTGCGTCGACATCCACACCAAGGAGGCGGCGGCGGCCGGTGAGACCGCGCTCCGGCTCAACCTGGTCGCCGCCTGGCGGCACACCACGGTGTTCTCCGGGGCCGAGCGGGCCGCGCTGGCGCTCGCCGAGGAAGGCACCCGGCTCGGCGACCGCGGCGTGTCCGACGAGACCTGGGCCGAGGTGCGCGAGCACTTCGACGACGACCAGATCGGCGCACTGGTCTGCCTGGTCTCGCTGATCAACGCGGCCACCCGGATGAACGTGATCGTGCACAACCCGGGCGGGTCGTACGAGCCGGGGATGTTCGCCGGCATGGCGAGCTGACCGCGGGCAGAACGCGACCCGCTTCAGGGGCCGGGCGGCAGGTGGACCGTCATGATCAGGTGGCACGCCTCGTCGCCCGCCCCGCGGTAGGTGTGCGGGGCGTCGCCGTCGAAGGTGGCGGTCTGCCCGGCCTCCACGGGATGCTCGACGCCGTCGACGACCAGGATCATCCGCCCGGAGGTGACGCTGACCGTTTCGACGACTCCCGCCTGGTGAGGATGGCTGGGGTACTCCTCGCCCGGCTGGAGCCGCCAGCGCCAGACCTCCACGGGGGCCGGGCCGGAGGTGGTGAGCATGAGCCGGGCCTCGCTGCCCCGCTCGCCGGCCCACAGCGGCATCACGGCGTCGGCGGACACCACCCGGACGCGGCCTTCGGCCGGTCCCTCCATGAGGGCGGACACCGAGACGCCGAGGGTGTCGGCCAGCCGGACCAGGGTGGCGAAGTTCGGATTTCCCTGAGCCTTCTCCAGGCCGACCAGAGCCCCCTTGCTGACCTTCGCACGCCGGCCCAGCTCGTCCAGGGACAGTCCCGCGCGGGTGCGGGCCGTCCTGACGTTGTGCGCAAGCGTGCGCAGGGCTGCCTCTGTCTCGGCCATCCGATCACCGTCCTCACCAGTGGACCATTCCGATGCACCGTCCGGTCGTTTGGTTGACACGGGACGGTCGTTTCAATGTACGGTCTAGTCGTTCCGTTGACAGACTAAGGGATGTACCACCGTGATCGCTCTGCTGCTGGCCCTGGGCAGCTCCCTCGCGTACGGATGCGCCGACTTCCTCGGCGGCCTCGGCGCACGCAAGGCCCACGTCCTGCGCACCGTGATGATCGCGGCCCCGGCCTCACTCGCGGTCGAGCTGCTGCTCTGGCCCGTGCTCGGCGCCTCGTTCAGCACCGGCGCGCTCGCCTGGGGTGCCGCGTCCGGCGTCGCCTCGGCCGCCGCCTTCGCCCTGCTCTACCAGACCCTGGCGATCGGCCCGATGAACGTCCTCTCCCCCATCACCGCGCTGGTCTCCGCCATGCTCCCGGTCGGCGTCGGCCTGCTGCAGGGCGAGCACCTCGGGCTCGCCGGTCTCCTCGGCCTGCCGCTCGCGCTGGTCGCCGTGGTGCTCGTCAGCGCCGGACACGGCGCCGGATCGGCCCGCCCGTCCCGTACCGCGCTGTCGCTGGCCCTCGGCGCGGGCGCCGCCATCGCCCTCCAGCTGGTCTTCCTGCACCAGGCGCCGTCCGACAGCGGTGTCGCGCCGCTGATCGTCGGCCGGGCGGTCTCCTCGGCCGTCACCCTGGCCGCGGCCGGGCTGATGTTCCGCAGGCTCGGTACGGAGAGGCCCGCGTACGCGATGTCGGCCGCCGCCGGCGTACTGGACTCGGTGGCCAACCTGCTCTTCCTGCTGGCGGCCCGCAGCGGGGACCTCGCCGTCGTCGCGGTGATCACCGCGCTCTACCCCGCCGGCACCGTCCTGCTCGCCCGCGGCGTCCTCGC
>NZ_MUND01000486.1 GCF_002154375.1 Streptomyces glaucescens
CCCCGCGGGCGGGGCGGCGGACGCGGGGGGCTGCTGCTGGCTGCTGGAGGAGGCGAGCGTGCGGCTGCGCACCCGGTACAGGCCGGTGTCGAGGTCGTCGGCCTTCTCCAGGTGGACCTTGATCGGGCCCATGAAGGTGTAGCGCTGCTGCTTGGCGTAGTCGCGGACCATGCTGGCCAGCTCGTCGCCGAGCTGCCCGGAGTAGGGGCTCAGCCGCTCGAAGTCGGGGGTGCTCAGCTCGACGATGAAGTCGTTGGGGACGACGGTGCGCTCACGGTTCCAGATGGTGGCGTTGTTGTCGCACTCGCGCTGGAGCGCTCCCGCGATCTCCACGGGCTGCACCTCGGACTTGAAGACCTTGGCGAAGGTGCCGTTGACCAGACCTTCGAGACGCTGCTCGAAACGCTTCAGGACTCCCATGGGGCACCTCCTCCGTCGTTGCCGTCCTGCGTACTGCCGTGCGTGCTGTCGTGCCTGCTGTTCTGTCTACTGCCCTGTGTACTGCCGTGCGTGCTGCCGTGTGTACTGCTTACCCGGTACTGCTTACTGATCGTATCCACGCGCCCGTGAATCGGCTGGTTCCCCCTGTCAGCGCGGCCGACGGGTGTCGAACGCGTGCCGACGCCTGCGAGGTTCCCTGCCGGGCCCCCCTTCGAACTTTTGCCAAGGATCGTAGAGGCGGCCGCAAACAAGTGTCCCGCACCGGGCTGTGGACTCGGTCCGGCTGCCGGGCGGACGGGCGGGACCGGTACGAGGTTGATACGTGACGGCCACGGTCCGGGGGCCGGGAACGGATGTGAATCCATCCCGGACAGCGTGCTAATGTTCTGCGTGTCGGAAGGCGCCGGGCCGAAAGGAACGGGGCCGGAGGACACACCCAATGCGCGGGTGGCGGAATAGGCAGACGCGCTGGATTCAGGTTCCAGTGCCCGCAAGGGCGTGGGGGTTCAACTCCCCCCTCGCGCACAGCTGGAAGCCCCGCAGGTCTCGGACCTGCGGGGCTTTCGCGTATTCCGGGCCCCGCTGCGGTGTGTGACCGATGTCTCAGTGCCGGGCCGGCTCAGGCTCGGCGGCGCAGGGTGAGTGCGGCCGATGTCACGGAGGCGGTCACCGCGAGGGCCGCGCAGGCGGCGAGGACCGCGCCGAGGGCCGGCCAGGGGAGTCGGACGGGGGCCGGGACCTCCAGCAGCGCGAGGGCGCCCCGCATGCCGAGCAGGTTCAGTACGGCGACCAGCAGGCCCAGCAGCCCGCCGACGGCCACCACCGCCAGGGCCTCCGCGGCGACCAGGCGCAGGGTCTGCGCGCGGGTCGCCCCGGCCAGCCGGAGCGCGGCCAGTTCGGGTGCGCGGTCGGAGGTGGCCATGACCGCCGTGTTGACCAGGGACAGGGCGGTGTGGAGGAGGGCGATGCCGAGGACCAGGAAGAGGCCGTAGCGGGTCGTGCGGCCGGCTTCGGGGTGGGTGGCCCGGAGCCACTCGTCCGTGGTGCGGACCTCGGCTGACGGGCCGGCCGCCGCGCGCAGGGCGGTGGCCGCGGTGCCGGGATCGGCGTCCGGGACGAGGCGGACGTCGACCCGGTCCGGGCGGGCGCCGGGCGCGTTGGCCGGGGTGACGTAGACGCCGTTGTCCCCGGTTCCGGTGCGCATGACCGCGGCGATCCGCAGGGACCGGCGGGTGCCGTCGCCGAGCCAGACGTCGACCCGGTCGCCCACGCGGTGGCGTTCCCACTCCTCGTTGACGATGATCGAGTCGTCGTCGAGGCCGGTGACGCGTCCGGCGGTCAGCGGCAGGCGGCTGGTCGCGGCGAGGGCGTCCGGATCGGCCGCGCGGGCCTGCGACCTGATCAGGGCCACGCCCTCCTCCAGGACGTACACGGCGCTCGGCGAGGTCGCCGAGACGGTGGTGCCGGGGACCGTCCCGAGCCGGCGCAGGGTCGCCGCGTCGAGTGCGGTGTCCCCGCGCGGGGTGACGACGAAGTGGGCGGCGCTCCGCGCGCGCGTCTCCGCGGACTTCGCCGCCTGCACGGTCGCGGTGGCGCCCAGCAGGGAACCGGCGAGACCGACGGTGACGAGGACGGGCGCCGCGACGGCGGCGGTGCGGCGCACTCCCGCGGCGGCGTTCTCCCGCACCAGCATCGCCGTCACCCCGGGCAGCCGGACCATCAGCCGGAACAGCGGGGGCAGCAGCACCGGCGCGAGCAGCGCGACCGCGGTGATCAGCAGCATGGGGCGGCTGACGTAGGACTTGCGGCCCAGCAGCTCCCCCGGGTCGCAGGCCAGGGCCAGGGCCAGGGTGACGGCCGCGGTCAGCAGCAGGGCGGCGCCGCACAGCAGGCGGCCCGGGGTGCGGGCACCGGCGTCCGCGGCCGCTTCGCGCAGCGCCTGCGCCGGAGCGGTGCGGCCCGCCTGCCAGGACGCGGCGGCCACCCCGAGCAGCGCGACCAGCAGACCGGTCCAGAAGGCCAGGTGGTACGGCCAGCCGTGGGCGCCGATCTCGAACCAGGCCGGGGCGAGACCGGCGTCGGCCGCCCAGGCGGCGAGGTACGGGGCGCCCAGGCCGCCGAGCACACAGCCGGTGGCCGCGGCGAGCAGCCCGACGAGCAGCGCCTCCGCGGCCACCGTGCGGCGCAGCAGGCCGGGCGTCGCGCCCACCGTGCGCAGCAGGCCGAACTCGCGGCGGCGCTGGGCCACGGCGAAGGCGAACGTCGACGCCACCACGAACACCGAGACGAACGCGGTGACCCCGCCCGCCGTGCCGAACAGGGCGTTCATCGCGGTGAGGGCCTCGGCGTCGCGGTCCGGGCCGGGGTCGGCGAGGCGGCGGGCGGCAC
>NZ_MUND01000487.1 GCF_002154375.1 Streptomyces glaucescens
GCGCCGGGCAGCCGGCCGGCCGCCCGTGCCTCGATCGCGGCCCGGCGCGCGGCCTCGGGGTCGGCACCGGGTGAGCCGCCGGCCGGGCCGGGGAGCGCTTCGCGCCCGCTCGGGCCGCCGCCCGGCGCCGGGATCGCGGGGCCGCCGGTGCGCCCGTGCTCGCCGCTCCAGGTCCCGTCGGCCGGGCCGTCGTCCTCGGAGGTCTCCTCGGGCGGCACCGGGTCGTACCCGCACAGTGCCTCCTCGGCCGCGCCGACGGCGAGACCGGTCAGCATGACCCGGCCGTCGTCGCAGACGAGGACCGTGCGGGCGGTGATGTTGCGGTGCACCCAGCCGTGGGCGTGCAGCACCCGCAGGGCCATGAGCACGTCGGAGGCGACCTCGGCCGCCCGGTACGGCGTCAGCGGTTTCTCGGCGAGCAGCGCCGACAGCGGTCGCGAGGGCACCAGTTCGCTGACTATCCACAGCGAGCCGTCCTCGGCGAACACGTCGAAGACCTGGTCGAGCCGCGGATGGTCGGGAATGCGGGCCGCGGCCTGCGCCGCCTCCACCGCGCGCCGCACCGCCGGATCCGCCGGCCGCCGCACGGCACCCGCGCCGACGCGTCCCGGGGCCGGCCGCCGGGTCCCGCGGTCGCGGGCCGTGAAGCCTTCGGGCAGCCCCTCGGCGTCCAGCACCTCGGCTTCGACGACCTCGGGCAACGGCACTTGGCGGACCAGGACTTCCTGTCCGCTGTAGGTGTCGAAGGCCCGGGTCTCGGTGAGTTCGTACGCGTCGGCCGGCGGAAGCGGCAGGCGGTAGCGGTCGGCGAGGACCCGTCCCGCATAGTCGTCCACGTTGCCTCCCCCGGCCGCCCTGCTGTCAGTTCCGTTCGTCCGGCTTCCCGTGATGACCGATCCGGACACGTCGGTTCCGGATGCGCACGGTTCGCAAGCACTCACGATACGTGCCGGAGTCAACCCGTACCGAGCGGATGGGAGATATCACATCCGCGAACCGACCGCGGTGCCGGTCACGCCTTGGGTTCGAAGGTCTTCGTCAGCGTCTGCCAGGTGATCCTGCGCGTCTCGCTGCCCCACTTGGCGGCCTTGGCCGTGTACATCAGCGCGTAGCCCTGATCCTCGTCGACGACGAAACCGCGGTCGACGGTCCGGTACTTGGTGCCGCCGTCCACGTAGGTGAACTCCCAGTCGGCGGTGTTCCAGCCGCGGTAGCCCACCTTCTCTATGCGGATCCGGTCGTACTGCGAGCGCACCATGTAACGCTCCTGGTTCTTCCAGTCCGCGACCGGGTCGTTCTTGGGCGTGGTGGTCCAGCCGATGAGCAGCTTCTGGCCGTCTGGGCCGGTGAAGCGGTCGCCGGCCGCGTCGGACGACTGGTACCTCCACCCCTTGGGCAGGCCGATCGAGTAACCCTGCGCGCCCTGATGCGTGGACACGGCGGCGGTGCCGTCGCCCTTGCCCGCGTCCTCGCCGGAGTCCTTGCCGGTGTCCTCGCCGGAGTCCTGGCCGCCGGAGGAGGCGGCCGAGCCGGTGGCGCCGTCGGTCTTCGGGGCGCTGGGCGTGCCGTCCGGTGTCGCGCCGGCCGACCCGGTCGCCGCGCCGTCCGTGCGCACGCCGCCGCTCGGATCGTTCTTGGTGCCGGGCTCCCGGCCGGCCCCGGTGGCCGCCTTGTCGCCGCCCGTGCGGGACTGGTCGGAGCCCTCGTCACCGCCGAGCGTGAGGGCCAGCACGACGCCGAGCACGGCGACGACCACGGCGACCGCGATGACGATCAGGGTCCGCCGGGGCACCACATCGGTGAGCGGCGCCCGGGGCACGGGCCGCGGGGGGAGGTCCGGCGGGGTCATCACGGGCCAGCCGGAACCGCGGCCGCCGGAACCGCTGTTCGCGGCGCCGTTCGCCGTGCCGGGGGTGCCCGTTGTCCGGTGCGCGGCCGAGGCGGGGACCGCCGTGGCCGGGCCGGCGGACGGGGTGCCCGCCGGGGAACCGGCCGCCGGGTCGGTGCCGGAGCCGCCGCGGGCCGTCGCCGCCGTGCCCGCCGCGACCGCGGCCTTGCGCGCGGAGCGCAGGGCGCCGCGCAGCCGCTCGGCCGCGTCCTCGCCGCGCCTGCCCCCGGGGGTCCCGGGGGCGTCGGGCTGCGCCGGCAGCGGCACGACCTTGGTGGCGTCGGCCGGGCCCTCCGGCTCGGCCGGCTTCCGGTCGGGGGCGTTGATCACGGCCTTGAGCATCGCCCGCGCGCCCGCGTCGTCGAGCCGCTGGGCGGGGTCCTTGGTGAGCAGGCCGTAGATGACGTCCCGGAGCGGTCCCGCGTTCTTCGGCTCCTCCAGGGGCTCCGTCATCACCGCGGTGAGCGTGGCGATCGCGGACCCCTTGTCGTACGGCGGGGTGCCTTCCACCGCCGCGTAGAGCAGGCCGCCGAGCGACCACAGGTCGGCCGCGGGGCCGGGCTTGTGGCCGCGGGCACGCTCCGGGGAGATGTACGAAGGCGCGCCGACGAGCATGCCGGTGGAGGTGATGGACGGGTCGCCCTCGACCTGGGCGATGCCGAAGTCGGTGAGCACGACCCGGCCGTCGTCGGCGATCAGCACGTTGGACGGCTTCACGTCGCGGTGCAGGATGCCCTCGCGGTGCGCGGAGCGCAGCACGTCGAGGATGGCGAGGCCGACCTCGGCGGCGCGGCGGGGCTCCAGCAGGCCGTCCTCGCGGATGACCTCGGCGAGCGACTTGCCCTCGACCAGTTCCATCACGATCCACGGGCGGTCGTCCTCGTCGACCACGTCGTAGACCGTCACCGCGCTGGTGTTGCGGATCCGCGCGATGGCCTTGGCCTCGCGCAGCGTGCGCGTGATCAGCCGGCGCTTCTCCTCCTCGTCGATGTTCGACGGGAACCGCAGCTCCTTGACGGCGACCGTCCGGCTCAGGGTCTCGTCCACGGCCCGCCAGACCGTGCCCATGCCGCCGCGGCCGAGCACGTCTCCCAGCCGGTACCGCCCGGCGAGGAGACGCTCGCTGTTGTCCTGACGAGTCTCCTGACGAGATGTTCCCGCCCGCTCCGCCTCCGACATGCGTCCCCTCATGCAACCCGCCCTGACAGAGCCTCCATTGTCCCTCACCCGACAAGTGCCCGACGCCCAGGGTGGCTCCCCGCCCCGCGCGTCGCGGGGTTCTGTCCCCGCACCGGTAGAACGAGACGGTTCCGAACAGAGATCCCGATTCGCGACACTCGTTCGGGTGAAACAGACGGTGCACTCCGGTGAAACGGCCGGAGTGCACGGATTTGAGGGGTTCTCAGAGCGGGCGGCGGAGCCGGAGGGCGGGCCCGGCGCCTACAGCGGAACGATGTCCGGCGCGCCCAATCGGGCCGCGTCCGCCGTGAGGTCGTCCGGCTGGCGCTGCGACTCGCGTTCGGCCTCCACGCGCTTCTCGTAGTGCCGGACCTCGCGTTCGACCTGGTCACCGTCCCAGCCCAGGACCGGGGCCATCAGCTCGGCGGCCTCGCGGGCGCAGCGGGTGCCCCGGTCGAAGGTCTCGATGGAGATCCGGGTGCGCCGGGTCAGCACGTCGTCGAGGTGCCGGGCGCCCTCGTGCGAGGCCGCGTAGACGATCTCGGCACGCAGATAGTCCTCGGCGCCGGGCAGCGGGTCGCCCAGCGAGGAGTCGGCCGCGATGAGGTCGAACACCTCTTCGGCCAGAGAGCCGTACCGGTTCAACAGGTGCTCCACGCGCACCACATGAAGCCCGGTGCGCTGGGCGATGCGCGCCCGCGCGTTCCACAGCGCGCGGTAGCCCTCGGCGCCGAGCAGCGGGATGTCCTCGGTGACGCACTCGGCGACCCTCAGGTCCAGGCCGTGCACCGCCTCGTCGACCGCGTCCTTGGCCATGACCCGGTACGTCGTGTACTTGCCGCCCGCCACCACGACCAGCCCCGGCACCGGATGGGCGACGGTGTGCTCCCGCGAGAGCTTGCTGGTGGCGTCGGACTCGCCGGCCAGCAGCGGGCGCAGGCCCGCGTAGACCCCCTCCACGTCGTCGCGGGTGAGGGGCACCGCGAGGACCGAGTTGACGTGCTCCAGCAGGTAGTCGATGTCGGCGCTGGAGGCGGCGGGGTGGGCCTTGTCGAGGTCCCAGTCGGTGTCGGTGGTGCCGACGATCCAGTGCCGCCCCCAGGGGATGACGAAGAGCACGGACTTCTCGGTGCGCAGGATGAGCCCGGTGGTGGAGTGGATGCGGTCCTTGGGCACGACGAGGTGGATGCCCTTGGAGGCGCGGACGTGGAACCGGCCGCGCTCCCCCACCATCGCCTGGGTGTCGTCGGTCCAGACACCGGTGGCGTTGACGATCTGCTTGGCGCGGATCTCGTACTCCCCGCCGCCCTCGACGTCCTGCACGCGCGCGCCGACGACCCGTTCGCCCTCGCGCAGGAAGCCGGTCACCCGCGCGCGGTTGGCGGCCTTCGCGCCGTACGCCACGGCGGTGCGCACCAGGGTGGCCACGAAACGGGCGTCGTCCATCTGGGCGTCGTAGTACTGCAGCGCGCCGACGAGGGCGTCCTTCTTCAGGCAGGGCGCCACGCGCAGGGCGTGACGGCGGCTCAGATGCCGGTGCAGGGGCAGCCCCCGGCCGTGGCCGCGGGCCATCGACATGGCGTCGTAGAGCGCGACGCCGGAGCCTGCGTAGAGCCGCTCCCAGCCCTTGTGCTGGAGGGGATAGAGGAACGGCACCGGTTTGACCAGGTGCGGGGCCAGCCGCTCCAGCAGCAGCCCACGCTCCTTCAACGCCTCGCGCACGAGCGCGAAGTCGAGCATCTCCAGGTAGCGCAGCCCACCGTGGATCAGCTTGCTGGACCGGCTCGACGTGCCCGACGCCCAGTCGCGCGCCTCCACCAGACCGGTGGACAGTCCGCGGGTGGCGGCGTCCAGCGCGGTGCCCGCGCCGACCACACCGGCCCCCACGACCAGCAGGTCCAGCTCGCGCTCGGCCATCGCTGCCAGTGACTCGGCGCGCTGCGCCGGCCCCAGGGTCCCTGTCCTCACCGCTGCCTCCCGCTCATCGCGTCGCGTCGGCCGCACCCGTGGGGCGAGCCCGGTTCGGTATGCCTCTGCCCAAATTCTGACCGGCATGCCCGACTTCAGCCACCACTCGCCCCCAGCCTGTGGACAACACTCACAGAAACACTCACCGAAACTCGGGCGCCCAATCCCACAAATCGGTCATATTTACTCCTAGTCTGACATTGCGCTCGCTCGTTCTGTCCACACGGCTTGCGCACCTGTCCCGCTTCGGTTATTGGGAAGGACGGCCCACGCCATGCCCGCAGATCTCGCCGTCATCGGACTCGGCCCGCTCGGCCTGCCGCTGGCCCAGGCCGCCGTCGCCGCCGGCATCCCCACCGTCGGCTACAAGACGGGTCCGGAGCCCGGCTCCCTCAGCCCCGCGGAACTGCGCCGGATGCTCTCGGGGGGCTTCCGGCACGCCGTGGGCCCCGCCGAGCTGGGCCGGGTGCGCACCGCGGTCATCTGCGCGCCCGCCCCGCGCGCCGCGGACGGCGGGGTCGACCTCGGCCAGGTGGAGACGGCCGCGCGCACCCTGGGCCCGCGGCTGCGCCCGCACACCACGGTCATCCTGGAGTCACCGGTGCTCCCGGGCACCACGGAGGACTTCCTGCGCCCGCTGCTGGAGGAGGGCTCGGGTCTGCGCGCGGGACGCGACTTCCACCTCGCCTACTCCCCCAGCCGCGTCGACCCCGGCAACCGCGCCTTCACCCCGGCCAACACCCCCAAGGTGATCGGCGGCCTCACCCCCGCCTGCACCGAGTCGGCCGCAGCCTTCTACGGCCGGCTCACCGACAAGGTGGTCCGCGCGCGCGGGACCCGCGAGGCGGAGGCGGTGCAGCTCCTGGAGACCAACTACCGGCACGTGAACATCGCCCTGGTCAACGAGATGGCCGTGCTCTGCCACGACCTGGGCGTCGACCTGTGGGACGTGATCCGCTGCGCGGAGACCAAGCCCTTCGGCTTCCAGGCCTTCCGCCCCGGCCCCGGTGTCGGCGGCCACGCCGTCCCGCAGGACCTCATCGGCCGTGCGGGGCGCGGGCTGCGCATGGTGGAACTGGCCCGGCAGGTCAACGACCAGATGCCCCGGTACGTCGTCCAGCGGGCCGCCGCGCTGCTCAACGAGCACGGCAAGTCGGCGCGCGGCGCCCGCGTGCTGCTGCTCGGTGTCGCCTACAAGCCCGACCTGGGCGACCAGCAGGGCACCCCCGCGCGGGAGATCGCGGTGCGGCTGATGGAGCTGGGCGCGTCCCTCAGCTACCACGACCCCTATGTGCCGTCCTGGAGCGTCCTGGACCGTCCGGTGCCCCGCGCGGACTCCCTCTACGAGGCCGCCGCCGACGCCGACCTGACGATCCTGCTCCAGCAGCACCGGACGTACGACCTCCAGGGCCTGTCCGTGAAGGCACAGCTGCTGCTGGACACCCGGGGAGCGACCCCGACGGGCGCCGCGCACCGGCTCTGAGGCACCGCCCGCGCGGGAAAATCCCGGGTGGCCGGAATCGGTGCGCCTGTTAATCTTCGGCGTCCTCGTCGCACAGTCGTGCGCGGACTCCGCTCGAACACCTGTCCCGTGGGGGGATTCCTGTCATGACCCAGTCACTTCCGCCGCAGCCGACCGACGGCAACCCGTTCGCCCAGCAGCCGGGTGCCGTTCCCCCGGCCCCGGTCGCCCCGCCCCGCGGCAACGTGGTCCTCGGCGTGGTCACGGCCGTCGTCGTGGCTCTGGTCACCGCGGGCGTGTACGGCGCGATCGTCGGCGCCACCGAGTACGAGATCGGCTACGCGGCCGTCGGCGTCGGCTTCCTCGTCGGCTTCGCGACCGGCAGGATCGGCGGCTCGAATCCCGTGCTGCCGGTGATCAGCGCGGTCCTCTCGCTC